>DATIQL010000193.1:0-8376 GCA_035470905.1 Casimicrobiaceae bacterium | reverse complement strand
CGGCGAAAGCCCGCTGTGGCACCTGCGCAGGCTGGAGCCCAACACCCGCGAGCAGGAGTTGCGCGACTACCTCGGGGGCTTCGACTTTCGCGGCGACATGGCGACCGCCGGCGTCGGCAGGTTCTCGGGCGGCGAGAAGGCCCGGCTCGCGCTGGCGCTGATCGTGCGCCAGCGCCCCAATCTGCTGCTGCTCGACGAGCCGACCAACCACCTCGACATCGAGATGCGCGAGGCGCTGACCGAGGCACTGCAGGACTACGGCGGCGCGCTGATCGTCGTCGCCCACGATCGCCACCTGCTGCGCGCGACCGCCGACGAGCTGTGGCTGGTCGCCGACGGCGGCGTGGCGCCGTTCGACGGCGATCTCGACGACTACAAGGCCTGGGTGCTGAGCCGTGACCGCCGCAGCGGCGGCGCCGCGGACGCCACGACCGAGGCGCCGAAGGCACCGGTCGATCGACGGGCCCAGAAGCGCGAAGAGGCGCTGGCGCGCCAGAAGCGCTCCGACCGGCGCAAGCCGCTCGTCGCCAAGCAGGCCGTGCTCGAGCGCGAGATGGAAACCCTGGGCGCGGAGAGGCGCTCGCTCGACGCATGGCTCGCCTCGCCCGATGCGTACACCGAGGAGGCGAAGCCGCAGCTCGTCGCTGCGCTGGCGCGACAGGGCGACCTGACGTTCACGCTCGCGCGGCTGGAGTCGGAATGGCTGGAGCTCGCCGAGGCGCTGGAAGCGATTCCCTGACGCGCCGCGGGGACCGCTGCCGCAGTCAGCCGACGCGCGGCCCCGGACGGTAGAAAAGGTACAGGCCGAAGCCCAGCGTGTCCCGCCCCCAGCGCAGATAGGCGTCGCGCCAGCGGCGCACGCGATCGAGCATTGCCGGGACGTCGGGATCGTCGGGCTGCTCGCCGGCATAGCGTTCGATCGAGCGCGAGTATTTCCATTCGTACTCGTCCCACTCGTCTTCCGACGCGGTCGTCGCGTGCACCGGAATGAGGCCGGCGTCGACCCCCGCCTTCACGTTGCCCGCGTGATCGACATAGCGGGGATCGCCGCCCAGGAACGCCAAGTACTTGGGATGCGGACGCCGGCGCCAGTAGCCCTCGCCGACCAGGACATAGCCGCCCGACTTGGTCCAGGTCCGAAGCTTCCTGCAGATGCCCGCCATCCCGCCTTCGATCCCGCCGGCGCCCAGCATCACCGACATGTGGAAGGTCTCCGGATCGGCGGCGAAATCCGCGATGTCGACGTTGTCGAGGTGCAGCCTGCCCAGCGCGCCCGTCCATTCGGCGCGTTCGCGCGCCGCGTCGAGCATCGCCGACGAATGGTCGATGGCGACCGCCATCGATCCGAAGCGCTCGATGATGCGCAGGCACAGCTCGGCGCGCCCGCAACCCAGGTCGAGCACCCGCGACGACGCATCGAGCGGAAGCAGGTCGAACAGGCGCTCGATCTTCGCCGTCGAGACCGGATTGCAGTAATCATGGTCGCGATGCGCGATTGCGCTGAATTTCTTTCGGTCCATCGTCGCCTTGTTCCGCCGATTGCAGCGACGACACGGGCACGTCGTCGGCTCTGATCGATGCTATGCCTTTTCGGCCTCGTTCGGGGCGTCGCCACCCCAGGGGGCGACATGCAAGAGCAGTGCCATGCCCGGCAGCGCAAGCACCGTGCACAGCACGAAGAAATCGAGCCACCCGGTGTTCTCGACGATCCACCCGGTCGACGCGTTCACGATCGTCCGCGGCACCGCGGCGAGGCTCGTGAACAGCGCGAACTGCGTCGCCGTATAGCGTGGATCGGTCGCGCGGGCGATGAAGGCGGTGAACGCCGCCGTGCCCAGGCCGACCCCCAGCGCCTCGAATCCGATCACCCATCCGAGGGTCCACAGGTCGGGCCGGTGCACCCACGCGAGCCACGCGTAGCCGAGTATCGACACGACCTGCACGGCGCCGAACAGCCACAGTGCGCGGTTGATTCCCAGCCTGACCATCCACAACCCGCCGAGCAGGCCACCGAACACGCTGGGCCACAGGCCCGCGTTCTTGGCGACCAGGCCGATGTCGGTCTTGGTGAAACCCATGTCCAGGTAGAACGGGGTGGCCAGCGCAGTGGCCATGCTGTCGCCGAGCTTGTAGAGGAAGATGAAGGCGAGCACCGTCAGCGCCGCGCGCGTCCCGTTGCGCGTGACGAACTCGTGGAAAGGCTCGACCACCGCCTCGCGCAGCGTCAGCGGGCTTCCCCGGACCAGGGCCGGCTCGCGCGCGAACAGGGCGAGGCCGATGCCCGGCAGCATGAACAGCGCGGTGATCGCGTAGACGCCGGACCAGGGCATCCGGTCGGCGAGGATCAGCGCCAGCGCGCCGGGAACGAGGCTCGAGATCCGGTACGCATTGACGTGGATCGACGTGCCGAGCCCCAGCTCCGCATCGGGCAGGATCTCGCGGCGGAAGGCGTCGAGCACGATGTCCTGGCTCGCCGAGAACAACGCAACGGCGGTCGACAGGGCGACGATCGTCCAGATGTCGCGCTGCGGATGGAGCAGCCCGAACAGCGGGATCGTCGCCAGCAGCGCGACCTGCGTCGCCAGCATCCAGCCGCGGCGCCGGCCCAGCAGCGGCAGCGCGAAACGGTCGAGCAGCGGCGACCACAGGAACTTCCACGTGTAGGGCAGCTGGATCAGCGCGAAGAAGCCGATCGTCCGAAGGTCGACACCCTCGGTGCGCAGCCAGGCCGGCAGCAGGTTGATCAGCAGGTACAGCGGCATGCCCGACGAAAAGCCGGTGAAGACGCAGATCAGCATCCGCCGGTTGAGAAGCGCCTCGCGCCAGGACTCCTCCTTCATGCCTTGCGGAAGCGGTAGATCGCGAGTTCGCCGGTCAGGTTGGGCGCGACCCTGACCGGGCGGCCCCCGGCCAGGACGACGCGGTCGACGATCCGGTAGTTTCGTTCGCCGAGGAACGCGTCGAAATCGGCGACCGTGCACAGGTGGATGTTCGGCGTGTCGTACCACTGGTAGGGCAGCGACGACGACACCGGCATGCGCCCGCGCAGGATCTGCAGCCGGTGCGACCAGTGGCCGAAATTCGGGAAGGTGATGATCGCTTCGCGCCCGACGCGCAGCATCTCGGCGACGATCGCCTCGATGCGCCGCATCGCCTGCAGGGTCTGCGACAGGATCACCACGTCGAAGGCCGCATCGTCGAATCCGGCGAGTCCCCGTTCGAGGTCGCTCTGCACGACGGCGGTGCCGTTGCGCACGCTGGCAAGCACGCCCTTGTCGTCGATCTCGATCCCGTAGCCGGTCGCCTGGCGCCTGGCGGCAAGGTAGGCGAGCAACGCCCCGTCGCCGCAGCCCAGGTCGAGCACCCGGGCGCGCTCCGGAACCCAGGCGCCAATGGTCGCGTAGTCGGCCCGCTGCGCGTACTGCGCCTCGGCGGGATAGACCAGGTGCGCCCCCGATTTGGCCGATTGCGCGGATTGCGCGGTCTCGGCGATGCGGTCGAACCACGCGCGAACGACGGCGTGGTACTGCGGGTCCTCCAGCAGGAAGGCGTCGTGGCCATGCGGCGCGGCGATCTCCGCGTAGGCGAGGTCGCGGCGCTCGCGCACCAGCGCCTTGACGATCTCGCGCGAGCGCGCCGGCGGGAAGCGCCAATCGGTGGTGAACGACACGACGAGAAAGCGGCAGACGGCGCCCGAGAGCGCCGCCGCCAGGTCGCCGCCCGTGCGCGTCGCGGGATCGAAGTAGTCGAGGGCCTTGGTGATCCGCAGGTAGGTGTTCGCATCGAAATACTCGGCGAACTTCTCGCCCTGGTGACGCAGGTAGGACTCGATCTGGAACTCGGAAGCGAACGAGAAACGCAGTCCTTCGCGCAGCTGGCGGCCGAATTTCGCCTCCATCTGCTCGTCGGAAAGATAGGTGATGTGTCCGATCATCCGGGCTACGCGCAGACCCCGCCGCGGCTTCACGCCGTGGGCGTAGAAGTTGCCTTCGTGGAACTCGGGATCGGTCAGGATCGCCTGGCGGGCGATTTCGTTGAACGCGATGTTCTCGGCGGAGAGATTCGGCGCCGCCGCGATGACCAGCGCATGCCGCACGCGCTGCGGATAGCGGATCGCCCAGTCGAGCGCCTGCATGCCCCCGAGGCTGCCGCCCATCACGGCCGCCCATTGCGCGATGCCGAGGCGATCGGCGAGCCGCGCCTGCGCGTCGACCCAGTCCTCGACCGTCACCAGCGGAAAGTCGGCGCCCCAGGGCGCCCCGGTGGCGGGATTGATCGACAGCGGACCCGTCGAACCGAAACAGCTGCCGAGGTTGTTGACCCCGACGACGAAGAAGCGGTCGGTATCGAGCGGCTTGCCCGGCCCCACCATGTTGTCCCACCAGCCGAGGTCGTCAGGGTCGTCCTCGTAGTAGCCGGCGACGTGATGCGACGCGTTCAGCGCATGGCAGATCAGCACCGCGTTCGAACGCGCGGCGTCGAGCGTGCCGTAGGTCTCGAAGGCAAGCTCGTAGCCTTCGAGCGAACGTCCGCAGGCAAGCGGCAGCGGTTCGTCGAAACGCATGCGCTGGGGCGCGACCGCGCCCACCGAGCGCCCGGTCGTGGTGGCACTGGCGTCGGCGGGGCCGGCGCCGCCGGTGGTGTCGGAGAACGATGGCATGGGCAACAGCAGGGCAACAGCAGGGGCAACAAAAAACCCGACCAGCTGCGAAAGGCTTGATCGGGTTGGCCGGGTGTTGCGGACCGCTCCGCTTTAGCCGCATTTGTCCGCCGCAATCGCGGCGCGCGCCCGCAAGCTGGTTCAAATCGGCGCGTCGGGGGCATTCTAGCGCATCGTCGTCGGCCACGTATCGGCCCGGCAGCAGCGTGTCGGTCAGCGGCGGCGCGAAGCTCCGGGGAACCGGAGCCGTCGCCGGATTCAGGCGTTGAGCCGGTCGAGCAACCCCACCAGCTTGGCGGGATCGTCGGTGCGCCGGATCCGCTCGACCAGCGAGGCCCCTGCGGCGACATCGGTCTGCAGGACTTTCTGCTTGACGCGCAAAAGATGCGACGGATGCATCGAGAAGTCGCGCAGGCCGACGCCCAGCAGCAGCCGGGTCAGCTGCAGCTCCCCGGCCATTTCCCCGCACACCGCGATGGGGACGCCGGCCTTGTTCGCGCCGCTGATCGCCAGGGCGATGAGCTTGATGACGGCCGGATGCAGCGGGTCGTAGAGGTGCGACACGGCCTCGTCGGCGCGGTCGACGGCGAGCGTGTACTGGATCAGGTCGTTGGTGCCGATCGACAGGAAATCGAGGCGCTTCAGGAACGCGCCCATCGCCAGCACGGCAGCGGGGATCTCGATCATGCCCCCGACCGAGACCTCCGGATTGAAAGGCTCGCCCTGCTCGCGCAGGCTTTCCTTGGCGCGCTCGATCAGCACCAGCGTCTGGTCGATCTCCGACACCGACGCGATCATCGGGATCAGGATGCGGACGTTGCCTTAATGGCTGGCGCGCAGGATCGCGCGCAGCTGCGTCAGGAACAGCCGCGGCTCGGCGAGGCAGAAGCGGACGGCGCGCAGCCCCAACGCCGGATTGGGCGCGACGCGGGTCAGGCCGTCGAGGCCTTCGTGCTGCTTGTCGGCGCCCAGATCGAACGTACGGATCGTGACTGGCTTGCCCTGCATGCCCTGCGCGACCTTGCGAAAAGCCTCGAACTGCTCGTCCTCGGTCGGCAGGCCGTCGCGGTTGAGGAACAGGAACTCGGAGCGGAACAGCCCGACGCCTTCGGCGCCGTTGGCGAGCGCCTGCTCGATGTCCTCGGGCAGCTCGATGTTGGCGTGCAAGCCGATGCGGATGCCGTCGATGGTCTCGGCGGGCTTGCTGCGCAGGCGCCGGAGCTTCTGGCGCGCGAGCTCGAGCTCGTTCTGCCGCAGCCGATACTCGGCGAGCACCGCGCGGTCCGGATTGACGATCACCACATGGCTGCCACCGTCGACGATCAGCATCTCGCCGTCGCGGATCAGCTGCCGCGCATTGTGCGTGGCGACGACCGCCGGAACGTTCAGGCTGCGGGCGACGATCGCCGTATGCGAAGTGATGCCGCCGAGGTCGGTCAGGAACCCGCCGAAGCGATGGTGCTTGAACTGGATGACGTCGGCAGGCGACAGGTCGTGCGCGACGAGGATCGTCTGCTCCTCCGCCCCCGGCACCGGGAGGACGCCCGGGCGCCCCATCAGCCGCTTCAACACGCGCTCGCCGACCTGCACGACGTCGGCCTTGCGCTCGCGCAGGTACGCGTCGTCGATCTGCTCGAACTGGTCGACCAGCACTCCCATCTGGACAGTGAGCGCCCACTCGGCGTTGCAGCGTTGCTCGGTGATGATCCGCTTGGGCGTCTCCGACAGCGTCGGATCGTTGAGGATCATCGAATGGACGTCGAGGAAGGCGCCGAAATCACCCGAGGTCAGCGACGCGCGCAGGTTTTCGAGCTCGTGCCGGACCTCGGCGACGGCCGCGCTGAAGCGCTCGATCTCCGCCGGCACCTGCGGCGCGGTGATCGCGTAATGCGCGACTTCGAGGGTCGCGTGCGATACGAGCTGGGCGCGACCGACGGCGATGCCGCCGGAGACACCGATGCCATGCAGGGCGAAGCTCACCATGCGCGCGCCCCCGCGCGCCGGGATCGCCGCGCTAGTTGCGGACGTCGAGGTCGCTGTGGATCAGGTCGACGATCGCCGTCATTGCGGCCATCTCGTCGGGGCCGCTCGTTTCGATGCGTACGGTCGCGCCGAACGCCGCGGCGAGCAGCATCACCGCGACGATGCTGTTCGCGCTGGCGCGGCGTGCGCCACTCGACAGCAGGACGCTGGAACGGAAATTCGACGCGACCTGGACGATCCTCGCGCAGGCGCGGGCGTGGAGTCCCTGTCGGTTGGCGACGACAATTTCGCGAGCTTGCATGGCAGCGGTCCGATCGAAGGATTTGAACGGAACGCTCCCGGCAGACGATTGCGGGAGCCTTCGTATTGATCGACGCCATCGCCCATTGGTTCCTCGATTCGTGCGCTGCACTTGCAACAAATCGCGGCGCTGCGCGCACTGCGGTTGCTCCCATCGCGGCTATTGCCCCTCGCCGAAACAATCCCCGATCAGCTCGCACAGCGCATCCATCGCCTCGGTCTCGTCCGGTCCCTCGACCTCGAGCATCACCTTCGAGCCCTTGCCCGCCGCCAGCATCATCACGCCCATGATGCTCTTGGCATTGACCTTGCGGCCGTTGCGGCCGATCTGCACCTCGCTCTGGAACCTCGCCGCCAGCTGCGTCAGCTTGGCCGAAGCGCGCGCATGCAGGCCGAGCCGGTTGACGATCTCAACCTCGCGTTGTTGCATGGCGACTCGTCGCGGGGACATGCATCACGCCTTCGCAGCCGCCCGATACGGCCTTGGTGACGAGCGTGTCCATGTTCCGGGTTCGGTAAGTGAACGCTCGCACGAGCATCGGAAGGTTGACCCCGGAGATCACCTCGACGCGGCCCGGAATTGCCAGCTTGATCGAGAGATTGCAGGGGGTGGCGCCAAAGATGTCGCAGAACACCGCGACGCCGTCGCCGGTATCGAGCGCGGCCACCGCGTCTCGCGCCCTGGGCAGCAAGGCCACCGGATCGTCGGCGGCGGTGATCGGGAGGACGCGAAGCTGGGTCGGACGCGACCCCAGCACGTGGGTCAGCGCGCTCACCAGGCTTTCGCCCAGCGTGCCGTGCGCGACGATGAGGACTCCGATCATGCGGATGGCGGCGTGGGTCGTGACGACGGGCGTCGCCGCAAAAATGTTAGCACGCGCCGATCAGGGCCGTGGCGAACATCGCACCGACGTCGAAGCCCGTCTGCTCGGTGATCTCGACGAAGCAGGTCGGGCTGGTGACGTTGACCTCGGTCAGGAAGGACCCGATGACGTCGATGCCCACGACCAGCATGCCTTCGGCCCACAGCGGCCCGGCCAGCGCCTCGCCGATCTGGCGGTCGCGCGCCGACAGCGGCTGCGCGACGCCGCGCCCGCCCGCCGCGAGATTGCCCCGGGTCTCCCCTGGCCTGGGAATGCGCGCCAGCGAATACGGAACCACCTCGCCCCCGATCAGCAGGATGCGCTTGTCGCCGTCGCTGATCTCGGGAATGAACCGCTGCGCCATCACCGTGCGCGCACCCTGGTGCGACACCGTCTCGACGATCACGTTGCGGTTGGGATCGTCATGCCGGACGCGGAACACCGACGTCCCGCCCATGCCATCCAGCGGCTTCACGATGACGTCGCGATGCTCGTCGATGAAGGCGTCGATGACGCCCGCGTCGCGCGTAACCAGCGTGGGAACGGTGAAATCGCGAAAGCGCGCGATCG
>DATIQL010000192.1:0-5126 GCA_035470905.1 Casimicrobiaceae bacterium | reverse complement strand
GGGTCGCAGGCCACACGCGCGCCGTCGGCGACGCGACCTGGAGCCTGCGTCCTGCGCCCGACACCGGGGTCGAGCTGCTGGCGGCCGGCGACATCGTCACGACGCAGAAGGCGATCGAGCGCGGCGTCTCGTATGGGCTGTTCGGCGCGAGCGTCGAGCAGACGTTCGCCGGTCGATTCACCGCGATCGGGCTGGTCGCATATCAGCCGTTTACCGACGGCAACGAGCGGTCGCACCTGCGCGCGCGACTCATCTGGCAGGTGGTTCCGGAGTCGGGGTTCAATGCCGAGCTTCGCTGGCGCGGCTACCGCAGCAGCAAGAGCGACGTGGATGGGGCCTATTTCGACCCCGACCGCTACGAGCAGTGGGTCGGCGCCCTGACGCTGCGGCGGCATGTCGGACGCTGGACGCTGTCGGGCGCTCTCGGCGCGGGCCGCGAGACGGTCAATTCCACCGACAGGAATCCGGTCGCCATGGCCGAGTTGCGGGCGGAAGGCGCGCTCGAGCCCGACCTCCGGCTTGCGTTCTACGTGCTCTACAACCGTTCGACAGGCTACGTGGACGCTCCAGACTATTCATACCGTCAGGCCGGGGTCACGCTGATCCATCCGTTCTGATCGGCGCGCCCGCCAAAGCCCCGGTCGGGCAGGGGCGTCGCGCAATCAGGCCGGCATTTGGCGATGCGGGCGCCCATCGCCCATGCGATGATGCCGGCCATGCCGGCGCTGCCCGGAGTCTCGCCGTACCCGCTCGCGCCGGACGCCGGTTCGCCCTGGAATCCCATCTCCAATCGCTGATCGAGTACCTGTCGGCACATCCGGCGCTGGCGCTGGGTGCGATCTTCGCTGCCGCGTTCCTCGAAGCCGTCGCCGTCGTCGGCACGATCGTGCCGGGAAGCTCGATCGTGTTCGCCGGCGGCGTGCTGGTCGGGCTCAAAGTTCTCGATCCCTGGCCCGCGGTCGCCGCCGCCGTCGTCGGCGCGACTCTCGGCGACGGCGCGAGCTACTGGCTGGGACACCACTACCGCGAGCGGATCCGCGCCATGTGGCCGCTGCGCCGATATCCGGGGCTGCTCGCGCGCGGGCAGGCGTACTTCGAGCGCAATGGCGGCAAGAGCGTCTTCCTCGGCCGCTTCCTCGGGCCGACACGCGCGATCGTCCCGGTCGTCGCCGGCATGTCGAGCATGCCGCCCGCGAACTTCTACGCGATGAACGTTCTCTCGGCATTCGGCTGGGCAGCGGCGCATCTGCTGCCCGGCATCCTGTTCGGCGCTTCGCTGCAACTCGCCGGCGCCGTCAGCTCGCGGCTGCTGATCCTGGTCGCGGTGCTTGTCGCCGGGTTCTGGCTCGTCGCGCACCTGACGCGATTGGCGATCCACTACGGCAGCCCGATCGTCATCCTGCTGCGCGATCGCGTGGTCGAGCACGCGCGTGCCGGGCGCGGCCCGGTGTCGCGCGCCGTGCTGTCGCTGTTCGATCCCGCCCGACGTGAATCCGGTGTCCTGCTCGTGTCGGCAGTCGTGCTGATCGCCGCGGCATGGCTGTTCCTCGGCATCCTCGAGGATGTCCTGAACGGCGACCCGCTGGTCAGGTTCGACCGCTCGATCTACGACGCATTGCAGGCGGTGCGCACCGGCTGGGGCGACAGCGTGATGGTCGCGATCACCGAGTTCGGCAGCGCCTACGTGATGGTCCCGGTCATCGGCATCGTCGCGCTGTGGCTCGCACTGACCCGGCGCATGCGCACCCTGGGGTACTGGGTGGCCGCGGTCGTGTTCGCCTCGCTCTCGGTTCTGGCGCTCAAGTACGCGGTGGGCAGGGTGCGGCCGGTCAACGATTATGCGGCGATCGACGCGTTGTCCTTTCCCAGCGGGCACGCGGCGGTGGGCATGGTCGTCTACGGTTTCCTCGCCTCGCTGATCGGGCGCGGCAAACCCGGCTGGCAGAAAGGCGCGATCGCGCTGACCGCATCGGTCGCGATCCTGGCGGTGGCGTTCTCGCGCCTCTACCTCGGCATCCACTGGTTCTCCGATGTCGCCGCGAGCCTCGCGCTGGGCCTCGCCTGGATATCGCTGCTGACGATCGCGTACACGACGCACGTGCGCGAGCGGCCGCTGCGCGCGCTGCCGGTTTCGCTGCTGGTGCTGGCGACCGTCGCGCTGGCCGGTGGCGCGTATGCGCTCAAGAATCACGCGATCGATCTCGCGCGTTATGCGCGGCCGCCTGCGATGAGCACGGTTTCCTTCGAGGCATGGCGGGCCGGTGGGTGGCAAAGGCTTGCGCAGGCGCGCTCGGAACTGGCGGGTCACGCGGAGGAGCCTTTCGCAGCACAGTGGCTCGCTTCGCGCGGGGCGATCGTCGACGCACTGTCATCGGCCGGATGGCGCAAGCCTGCACCCTGGAGCGTGAAGACAGCGCTCCTCTGGCTGCTGCCGTCGACGCCCGTCGACGAGCTTCCGGTGCTGCCCAAGTTCCATCGCGGCCAGCCGCCCGGATTGTCGCTGTTCTACCCGATCGATGCGCACACGCGGGCGATCATCAGGTTGTGGCACGTCGCCGACGTCACCGGTGGGGAGAAGGCAGGCGGGTCCGCATCAGGTGCAGCGGACGGATCGGGGAGTCACGAGCAGGGCGGACCGACGCCGCTGTGGGCGGCGATGGTGACCATCGAGCGCGCGCAGGTGGCCTCCCGGATGCTGGAGACCATCCGCACCTCCGCCGATTTCGCGACGCCCGCGCGGCTGCTCGCCGCCACGCTGCGCGATGTGCAGGTGCAGCGTGAGCCGCGCGCCAGTGGCGTGATTCCGCTGCTGCTCGCCTGGTGACGACCAGGCGCCGGTTGCTGCATCGTTGCTCTGGACTTCCCCGTCGCGGGCAGAGCGCGCGGACCCATCGTCGGGATCGCCTCCCGGCCCGGCTTAACACCACTGTCAAAGGCGGCCGCTAATCTCGCTCGCGTGAGGTGGGATCGCCAGCGCGCACGGCACCGTCGACATCCGACGGGTCGCTGCCGCCCGATCTCCGCCTCGCCCGCCCGACGAGGGAGCGCCACATGAAGGCCACGAAGGAATCGCTGCTGGCGGCGCCGCTGCTCATCGGTTCGATCAACGCCGACCCCAAGCTGCGCCTGGTCATGCACGTGGGTGACATCCACTCGGGCGGCATGCCTTGCACCGACGCCGGCCTCGATCCTCTGCCGGCGACTGCGGCGCCGTCGTGGAACCAGGGCATCCTCGACCTTTCCGCGCAGTTCAGGGATCCGCTGGTGTACACGCCCGGCGACAACGAGTGGACCGACTGCCACAAGAAGAAGGAAGGGGCGAGCGGCTATCCGCCAAACGAGCTCGCCCCCGGCGGCGCCGGCCTCGACCACTACACCCCGTTCGTGCAGGCGCTTGCAGACCTCGCCGTCACGTTCGGGCGCCCGGTGCTGCTGCTCAACGGGGATTCGCACCAGTTCGAGGTCGACCAGCCGCTGGCCGATCCGACGACTGCTCTGGGACTGATCCATGACACGCAGGCCGTTCCCAACCTGACGTGCATCACCGTGCAGGGCGCGAACAACGAGCCCAGGGAGTGGCTGCGCGTCGCCATCGATCCACGCACGTCACAGGTCTTCACCTGGCAGAACGTCAGCTACTGCGACGACACGACCTGCCCCTGACAACATTGCCGCCACGCGTCCCTGCCGGAAACCCGGGGCCGCGTAGAACACAGGCCGGCGGCACGCAGCATCAGCCATCGCGCGAGGGCGCCCCGAAAAGGGCCCCTCGCATTTTTTGTCGATCGACGTCGCGCAGGTTTCAATTTGTTTCGTGAACTCCCGGGGGCGCGTGCGAGTCGTACACTCGATCGCATCGTCGACTGCGGAGGATCGCCATGCCTGCACATGCCAAGCGCCTGATCGCGCGCATCGCGCTCTGTACGGCCTGCATCCTCCCCGGCACCGCCTGGTGCACCGACTTCACCGACCTCTGGTGGGTGCCGCAGGAATCGGGCTGGGGCGCCAACGTCGTCCAGTCCGACAGCTTCCTGTTCGTGACCTTCTTCATCTACGGTGCGGACAAGGGGCCGACCTGGTACAGCGCCCAGCTCACCTGGGACGGCACCCGCTACTCGGGGAACCTCTACGCGACCCAGGGCACGTACTGGGCGGCGCCGTGGAACCCGGCCGATCATCCTGCCGCACAGCCCGCGGGCACCGCGAGCTTCACGCCGAGCGCCGTCGATGCCTATCACGCCACACTCGCGTACACGGTGCCCGGCGTGGGCAGCTTCAGCAAGAGCATCGAGCGCCAGGCCTTGACGCTGATCGCGCTGGGGGGCAACTACCAGGGCACGCAGGCCGGCACCTATGCGGGCTGCAGCGATTCCTCGATCGACGGCCCCTACACCGACAACTACACGCTGTCGGTCCAGCAGGCGACGACCTCGGCAACGCTCACGTTCACCTACGCGAGCGGGGCGACCTGCACGATCTCGGGCGCAACCCAGCAACACGGCCAGCTCTTCGACATGCCCAGCGCGTCGTACGTGTGCACGGGGACCTTGAGCTACACGACCACGGCGGCGGTCTACGAAATGAAGGCGACCGCACTGGGACTCGAGGGACGGCTGTCCGCAACCGTGGGGGGCGGTTGCAGGGAAAACGCGAACTTCGCGGGGGTGTTGCTGTAGTGATCAGGTGCGATCGCGGCCGGGGCGGGATCGGGCGCGCCGCCTCGCTCGGAGGGCCGTCGCGGCGTCCCTGCCCGCCCCACCGCACCCAAGGTGACGCAGGGGCTTCCGCGTCCGCTCCGTCTGGGGCGTTCGAAGCCTTGCTTGCGGTGGCCCGCCCGTCAAACGCAGGTCATCGATCGGCGTCCGCTGACGACAGCCAATCCAGCCGGCAATTGTTCGGCACCGAACGAGCGGCGGACCCGTGCATCGACGCCGCAGTCGCGCAGGATGCGCACCGCATCGTCGGCATCGAAGGTGACGTTGCGGTGGTGCTCGTCGCTGCGCCGCCACTGGCCGTCGATGCGTCGGAACACCGTGATGTCGCGATCGTAGCGGAAGGCGGCGGGACGCGAGAAGCGGGTGAGGATCGCCCAGTCGTCCTCGACTTTCGCGTGGACAGGGACGCCC
>DATIQL010000191.1:0-8932 GCA_035470905.1 Casimicrobiaceae bacterium | reverse complement strand
GACGAGATCCGCGCGGCGCTGGCCCAGACCGGCAATCCGACCGGGGTGATGCTGCAGATCGGAACCCGCAACACCCAGAATTTCGAGCTCCTCAAGCAGGTCGGCAAGCAGCAGGAATTCCCGGTGCTCATCAAGCGCGGTTTCGGGATCACGCTCGACGAATCGCTCAATGCCGCCGAGTATCTCGCCACCGAGGGCAATCGCAAGATCGTGTTCTGCCTTCGCGGGATGAAGACGAACATGGGCGATCCGCACCGCAACTTCGTCGACTTCGCGCACGTGCCGGTGGTCAAGCGCCTGACGCGCATGCCGGTGGGCATCGACCCGTCGCATTCGGTCGGCACGCGCGCACGCGCGCCCGACGGCCTGCTCGACATCTTCCACGTGGTCGCGCAGGGTGTCGTCGCGGGCGCGAACATGGTCCTGGTGGACTTCCACCCCGATCCGGCGCGCGCGCTCGTGGACGGACCGCAGGCACTGCTGTTGTCCGAGCTTTCGCATTTCCTCGACGACATTGCGCTGGCGCGCGAGACCTACGAGAAACGTGCCGCTCGCGCGCGCCGGGAGGTCAAGGCCGCATGAGATGCCGACGGGCCGCCCCGAGGGCGAATACCGGAGTGCGCGGCACGAAGGCAGGCCAGTGAGCGCCGGGAGTCGATGACCACCCTGCCCCGGCCGTCGCCGTATCGCGCACCCCGGTGGCTGGTTGGCGGCCACGCGCAGACGGTCTGGCCCTACGGACTGCGGCGGACCCCGGTGGAGCTGCGACGCGAGCGCGTCGAGACGCCCGACGGCGATTTCTGGGACTTCGACTGGCTCGACACTGCCGACGGCGGACAGTCTCCGGTCGTCGTGCTGTTCCACGGGCTCGAGGGCGGCTCGGGCTCGCATTACGCCAGGGCGCTGTTCACCGCGCTCGCGCGCATTGGGTGGCGCGGTGTCATTCCGCATTTCCGCGGCTGCGGCGGCGCGCCGAATCGCCTGCCTCGCGCGTATCACTCGGGCGATCACGCGGAGATCGGTTCGATGCTCGCGGCGGTGCGCGCGCGCATCGGGCCGGACACGCCGGCGTACGCGGTCGGCGTGTCTCTCGGAGGAAGCGCATTGCTGAACTGGCTGGGACGCGCGGGCAGCGATGCCGGCAGATTCCTCGCCGCCGCGGCTGCAGTGTCGACCCCGCTCGACCTGATGTCGGCGGGCATCGCGATCGGCCAGGGGTTCAATCGCATCTACACCAAGCATTTCCTGATGACGCTCAAGCCCAAGTCGCTCGCGATCGCCGCGCGGTTTCCCGGATCGCTCGACCCGGCGCGGATCCGGCGGGTCCGCACGATGTGGGCGTTCGACGACGCGGTCACCGCACCCCTGCACGGGTTCGCCGGAACCCGCGATTACTGGACGCGCGCATCGTCCAAACCCTGGCTCAAGCACATCGCGCTGCCGACGCTGGTCATCAATGCGCGCAACGATCCTTTCATTCCGGCGCGGTCGCTGCCCGGACCCGCCGACGTGAGCGAGGCCGTGATCCTCGAGCAACCGCGGCACGGCGGGCACGCGGGCTTCGCACGCGGGCCGTTTCCAGGCAACGTCGATTGGCTCCCGGAACGGTTGCTACACTTCTTCATCCATGGCTCCTGAACCCGATCCGATGAATCCGGAAATCTTCAAGGCGTACGACATCCGCGGCGTGGTCGGCCGCACGCTCACCCCGGAGGTCGTGCGCCGCATTGGGCAGGCGCTCGGCAGCCTGGCGCGCGAGCGGCAACGCAGCGCCATTGCGGTCGGGCGCGATGGACGGCTGTCCGGGCCCGAGCTTGCCGGCGCGCTCGCCGATGGTATACGGGCGGCGGGTGTGGACGTCATCGATCTCGGCATGGTCGCGACGCCGATGACCTATTTCGCGGCGCAGCACCTCGGCACCGGGTGCGGCGTCATGGTGACCGGCAGCCACAATCCGCCCGACTACAACGGACTCAAGATGGTGATCGACGGGACGACGCTGTCGGGTGCCGCGATCCAGGAGCTCCGGCAGCGCATCGAGCGTGGCGACCTGGCGTCGGGCGCCGGCGGGATCCGCAGCGTCGACATCGCCCCGGCCTATCTCGAACGCATCACCTCCGGCATCCGCCTCGCACGCCCGATCCGCATCGCCGTCGACTGCGGCAATGGCGTGGCCGGCGCCTACGCCCCCGAGCTCTACCGACGGCTGGGCTGCGACCTCGTCGAGCTGTTCTGCGACGTCGACGGGACGTTTCCCAACCACCATCCCGATCCATCGCAGCCCAAGAACCTCGAGGACCTCAAGCGCCGGCTGGCGCAGGGTGATTGCGAGCTCGGGCTCGCATTCGACGGCGACGGCGACCGCCTCGGCGTCGTGACGCCCGCGGGCAACGTCATCTACCCGGACCGCCAGCTGATGCTGTTCGCCGCCGATGTGCTGTCGCGCGTGCCCGGCGCCACCATCATCTATGACGTCAAGTCGACACGGAATCTCAAGCCCTGGATCGAGCGTCACGGCGGTGTCCCGCTGCTGTGGAAGACCGGCCACTCGCTGATCAAGGCGAAGATGAAGGAAGTCGGGGCCGCACTGGCCGGGGAAATGAGCGGCCATACCTTTTTCGGCGAGCGCTGGTACGGCTTCGATGACGGGATCTACGCCGGGGCGCGCCTGCTCGAGATCGTCACCCGCGCGACGGATCCCGCGGCGGTGCTCGATGCGCTCCCCGACGCGGTGTCCACCCCCGAGCTCAACCTCCCTTGCGTCGAAGGCGAGCAGCATTCGCTGATCGCCAAGCTTCAGGCCGATGCGAAATTCCCCGGCGCCTCGGACGTGATCCGCATCGACGGCCTGCGCGTGGAGTACGCGGATGGCTTCGGGCTGGCCCGCGCGTCGAACACGACGCCGATGATCGTGCTGCGCTTCGAAGCCGACGATCGGGCGGCCCTGGAACGGATCCAGCGCGAATTCCACCGCGTGATGGCCGCTGCAAAACCGGGTATCGAGCTGCCTTTCTGACCTATGCTGACCCTTGCCGACATCGAAGCCGCACGCGAGCGCATCCGCGGCGGAATCTACGAATCGCCCTGCGTCGAGTCGATCCCGCTGTCGAGGCTCACCGGCGCCCACATCTACTGCAAGCTCGATTACCTGCAACGCACCGGCAGCTTCAAGGAACGCGGCGCGCGCAATGCACTGCTCCAGCTGACCCCCGAGCAGCGCCAACGCGGCGTCATCGCGGCATCGGCGGGCAACCATGCGCAGGGCGTCGCCTACCACGGGTCGCTGCTCGGCATTCCGGTCACCGTCGTGATGCCGAAATTCGCCGCGCTGGTGAAAGTGACCAACTGCCGCCATCTCGGCGCGACCGTGGTCCTGCACGGCGGCGACCTGACCGAAGCGCGTGCCGAAGCCGAGGCGATTGCCGCGCGCGACGGGCTGACGTTTCTCCACCCGTTCGACAACGAGCAGGTGATCGCAGGCCAGGGGACGATCGCGCTGGAGATCCTCGAGCAGACGCCCGACGTGCAGGCGATCGTCGCCCCGGTGGGCGGCGGCGGCCTCATTGCGGGTATCGGGACCGTCGTCACCGCGCGGCGCCCCGACGTGCGCGTGATCGGCGTCGAACCGGTGCGCGCCGCCTGCCTGACGGCCGCCCTGGATGCCGGCCATCCGGTCCCGGTGCGACTGTCGCCGACCCTCGCCGACGGCCTGGCCGTCGCGCAGCTCGGGGCGCGGCCCTACGAGATCCTGAAGCGCGTCGTCGACGAGGTGGTGACCGTCGACGAGGGGGCGATCGCGCTGGCGGTGCTGCGCCTGATCGAGCTCGAGAAGAGCGTCGTCGAAGGGGCCGGGGCCGCGCCGCTTGCTGCATTCCTCGCCGGCAAGCTCGGCGCGCTGGCGGGGCGGAAGGTCGTCCTGGTGCTGTGCGGGGGCAACATCGACCTGACGATGCTCGATCGGGTGATCGAGGTCGGGCTGGTCGCCGACGGCCGGCTGTCGCGGTTCACCGTTTCGATCAGCGACCGCCCGGGCGGCCTCGCGCGGCTGGCCGAGGTCATTGCCTCGACCGGCGCGTCGATCAAGGAAATCGTCCACGACCGCGCGTTCGCCGGACCCGATCTCTCGGAGGTCCGCATCGTCTGCATCGTCGAGACGACCGGACACGACCACGTCGCCGCCCTGCATCGGGCCCTCGACGACGCCGGGGTCCCGGTCGTCGGATGACGCGGAGGCCGCGCGCCGACTCGGGCGCGCGCGGCTGCCGTGCACTATAATCCCCGCGCAGTCCGGGCGCCGAACCGGCCCGGGTCAACCGTCGCTGTCGTCGCGCGAAAGCGAGAACAATCGCGAAGCGCACCCGTCCAGGAGGATGCATGAATCTGTTTCGCAAGGCCCTCGGGCTTCTGCTTGCCGGCGCGATCGCCGTCGCCGCTCCCGCCGCATTCGGCGCGGAAACGTATGTCAACGTGCTGACCGGCGGAACCAGCGGCGTCTACTATCCGATGGGCGTCGCGCTGGCCAACGTGATCGGCAAGCAACTGCCCTCGGTCAAGACCTCGGTGCAGGCGACCAAGGCTTCGGTCGAGAACCTGAACCTGCTGCAGGCCGGACGCGGCGAGCTCGCGTTCACGCTCGGCGATTCGCTGTCGGACGCATGGAAAGGCAACAAGGACGCAGGGTTCAAGGCGCCGCTCGACAAGCTCCGTGGCGTCGCCGGGATCTACCCGAACTACATCCAGATCGTCGCGCTGGCCGACTCGGGCATCAAGACGCTCGCCGACCTCAAGGGCAAGCGCGTCTCCGTCGGCGCTCCGGCCTCCGGCACCGAGCTCAACGCGCGGGCGATCTTCAAGGCGGCCGGCCTCAAGTACGAGGATTTCAGCAAGACCGAATATCTGCCGTTCGGCGAATCGGTCGAGCTGATGAAGAACCGCCAGCTCGACGCGACCCTGCAGTCCGCCGGCCTGGGCGTCTCCTCGCTGCGTGACCTCGCGGCATCGGTAGCCATCGTCGTCGTGCCGATCCCGGAGGACATCATCAAGAAGACCAACGATCCCGCCTACATCTCGGCGACGATCCCGGCCAACACCTACCATGGCCAGACGACCGACGTCCCGACCGCGGCAGTGCCGAACTTCCTGGTCACCCGCGAAGGCGTCAGCGACGACATCGTCTACGGCATGACCAAGGCGCTGTGGACGCACCTCCCCGACCTCGTCGCCGCGCACTCGGCCGCCAAGGCGATCAACCTCCAGCATGCGCTGACCGGCATGCCGGTTCCGCTGCATCCGGGCGCCGCCAGGTACTACAAGGAAATCGGGATCCTGAAGTAATGTCCCACGACGCCGCATTCGACGAAACCGGCGTCAAGCGCGAACTCACCGGCTACGCAGCCAAGCTCGTAGCCGGGGTCGCGCTCGCATTTTCGACCTACCAGCTGATCATCGCGGCGTTCGCGCCGCTGTCCAGCCTGCCGACAAGGTCGATCCACGTCGGCTTCCTGCTGGCGCTCGCGTTCCTGATCCACCCGATATCGGCCAAGGCGAACCGCCGGCGCATCGCGATCCACGACGGCTTGATCGCGCTCGGCTGCTTCGTACTCGCCCTCTATCACCTGGTGTTCGAGCAGGCGCTGATCCAGCGCGCCGGCGACCCCAGCATGGCCGACCTCGTCGTCGGGGCGCTGTTCATCGTCCTGCTGTTCGAAGGCGCACGTCGTGTCCTGGGTTATGCGCTGCCGACGATCTGCGCGATCTTCCTCGCCTACGGGATGTTCGGCCAGTACCTGCCCGACGCGATCGCGCACCGTCCGTTCGAGCTCGACCAGTTCATTTCGCAGCTCTACCTCGGCACCGAGGGAGTCTTCGGGATCCCGACGCTGGTCTCCGCGACCTACATCTTCCTGTTCATCCTGTTCGGAACCTTCCTCGAGCACGCCGGGATGATCAGCCTGTTCAACAGCATCGCACTGGGGTTCGTCGGCCAGTCGCGAGGCGGCCCGGCCAAGGTCGCCGTCATCTCGTCCGGGATGATGGGAACGATCTCGGGCTCCGGGATCGCGAACGTCCTGACCGTCGGCCAGTTCACCATTCCGCTGATGAAGCGCTTCGGTTACTCGTCGATCTTCGCCGGCGCGGTCGAGGCGACGTCGAGCATGGGCGGGCAGATCATGCCGCCGGTGATGGGCGCGGTCGCGTTCATCATGGCCGAGACGCTCAACGTACCCTACGTCACCATCGTCAAGGCCGCAGTCGTTCCGGCCGTTCTCTATTACGCGACCGCGTTCTGGATGGTGCACCTCGAGGCGGGCCGCGCGGGCCTCATCGGCCTGCCGAAGGAAGAGTGCCCCAACCCCTGGCAGGCGATCAGCCGGCGCTGGTACCTGATGCTGCCGCTCGCGGTGCTGGTGTTCATGCTCTTCGACGGCTTCACGCCGATGTTCTCGGGGATCATCGGCCTCGCGCTGACCGCGATGCTGATCCTGGGTGTGGGCATCGCCTCGGGTTTCGGATCGATGGCGTTCCGGATCGCGTTCTGGATCGCGCTCGGGCTCGTCACCGCATCGTTCTTCAAGTACGGAGTCTGGCCGATCATCGTTGCCATCACGCTGCTCGTTGCCGTCAATTTCAGGATCAAGGGCGGCCACGCGACGCTGCGCGTCATGCGCAACAGCCTGGTCGATGGCGCCCGCCAGGCGATCCCCGTCGGCATCGCCTGCGCGATCGTCGGCGTCATCATCGGCGTGCTGACCCTGACCGGCACGGCGTCCAACTTCGCCGAGTTCGTGCTGCACGTGGGCTCGAAGAGCCTGTTCCTGTCGCTGCTCCTGACGATGATCGTGTGCCTGATCCTCGGCATGGGCATCCCGACCATCCCGAACTACATCATCACCAGCGCCATCGCGGCGCCGGCGCTTCTGAAGCTCGGCGTGCCACTGATCGTGTCCCACATGTTCGTGTTCTATTTCGGGATCATGGCCGACCTGACGCCGCCCGTCGCGCTGGCGGCCTTCGCCGCGGCCTCGATCGCCAAGGCGTCGCCGATGAAGATCGGCTGGAAAGCGACCCACATCGCCATCGCGGGATTCGTCATTCCGTACATGGCCGTCTACGATCCTGCGCTGATGCTGCAGACCGCCAGGGCCGGGGCGAGCCTGTCGTTCGTCGCCGTGCTCTACGTCGTGTTCAAGGCCCTCGTCGCAATCGGATTGTGGGGCGGCGCGGCCGTCGGCTACCTGCGCGCACCGCTCAACTGGCCGGAGCGCATCGTCGCCTTCGCCGCGGCTGCGCTGCTGGTCGCAGCCGTTCCCTGGACCGACCAGGCCGGATTCGTCGCCAGCGCTGCCTTCCTCGCCTGGCACGTCTGGCGTTCGCGGGGCGCGCGGGCGCCCACCAAGGCGCCGGCGTGACCGCCGGTCCCGGCCTGCGCTAGGCCCTCCACCCGAACCGGCATTGAACGCCGCGTGCCTGTTCGTCGCGGGCGTCCTGCACGCCAGCATTCCCGCGCACGAATTCACCGTCGCGTGGACCCATTCGGTGGAAAAGACCCGCTGGGAAGAGCACTACCGGATCGACGGGACCCGCTTCGTCCTCGAGCAGGCGCGCGTCCAGGGATCGGGCGCAGGCATGGAGCCCGGCCCGGGTGCACGCCTTCAGGATGGCTGGTGGACCTGGCGCCCCAAGCTTGCGCCGCTTCCCCAGCTGAGGCTGACGCTGTCCCCGTACACGCACGACTACGACCTGTGCTGGGCGGGCCATTGCACGCCGCTGCACACGCTGGTCGGCATCGCGGACACCGTCGACGTCGTCGACGTCCGCCCCTGCCGGCACTGAATCAGCCGGCGGCCAGCAGATCCGGCGGCAGCGGCGGCCGCCGCTCGAGCGCGCTCACGTGCAGTTCGAAGGTACCCGCGCGCCGATCGAGAAAGTAGTTGCGCAGCGTTCGCGCAATGGTCCGGAACGCAAGCTCCTCCCAGGGAATCGCACTCTCCTCGAACAGCGCGACTTCGAGACTTTCGGGCCCGGGCGCGAAATCCAGGTCGCGCAGGCGCGCGCGGAACATCATGTAGACCTGATTGATCTGCGGCAGGCTTATCACCGTGTAGAGCGGGCCCAGCTCGACGCGCGCACCCGCTTCCTCGAGCGTCTCCCGCATGCCGCCTGCGGCCAGCGTCTCCCCGTTTTCGAGAAAGCCCGCGGGCAGCGTCCAGAGCCCGAAGCGCGGCTGGATCGCGCGCCGGCACAGCAGGACCTTGTCCTTCCATTCGGGGAGACAGCCGACGACGACCTTGGGGTTCTGGTAATGGATCGTTCCACAGGCACCGCAGACCAAACGCGGCAACGAGTCGCCGTCGGGGACCCGGAGTTCGATGCGGTCCGAGCCGCATTGGCTGCAGAATTTCATCGGTGTGCGATCCTGGCCTGGCTGCGAACGCTCGCGCGGCAAATGCGTCGCAGCGTTGGATTGCGGATTGTAAATCGTCCGTCTCCCGGGGACCGCAACGGAATCAACGCCGCGGCATCGTCGCCGCAAGGCGCGAAGTGACGGTCTCCCGCTTCAGCGCGCTTGCTTCGGCGCGCCTGCTTCGGCGCGCGGTGATGGGCTCTCGCCCAAGGCTTCGGCAGCGCACCCGCGTCGTCGCGCGGGTCCCGGCTCGCGGCGGCCAGTCAACCTACGACTGGCCGCGCACGAGCCACCCGCTTCACGACGACTGCGCCGCAGGCGCCTCGGGCGAGAGCCCATCACCGCACGCCAGCCGCTGCGGCAGCGTCGGTCGAACGTGAAACCCGGGCCGGACCACCGTTTCGAGTCGGCACGGATCGAGTCGGCACCGACCGTGTGGGGGCGGCGGGGCAGGGCGGGCGAAGCGCCCGTGGGAGTGCCGGCCGTCGCGGGTGGTGCGGCGAGCGAGCCCGACAGCAACACCCGCTG
>DATIQL010000190.1:0-1574 GCA_035470905.1 Casimicrobiaceae bacterium | reverse complement strand
ATTGGGGTGGCTTGGCCCGAGAGGCAACCCTTGATGGGGTCTCAGCGGAGGAATTCGCCTATCGCCGCCCACAGCCGGCGTTTCTCGGCGAAAGGCATCGCGGCGTAGGCGGGGCTCGACGAGGGCAGGGGCAGAAGCGCCAACTCCCTCCCCGCCAGCGCGGCCATCCTGATCCGCGCCGAGGTCGCGCCGTTGAATGCGACTGCGCGCAGATCGGGCAGCGTGGCGGCGAGGTCGGCCAGGGGGTTGTGCTCGGCTTCGCGAATCGCTGTATCGAGGCTGCCCTCCCGTGTGGCCGAGGCGACCGTGTCCCACAGTCCGATCCGAGCCGCGAGCAACGCCTCCAGACGCGCTTCGTAATCGATCGCTTCCAGTTCGTGGCCGATGGCCAAGCCGACAAGCCGCCAGAACTGGTTCTGCGGATGCGCGTAGTATCGCCCTGCCGCCAGCGAGCGCTCGCCCGGCAAGCTGCCCAGGATGAGCACTCGCGTGTCCGGCGCGATGACCGGTGCAAAGGAGGATTTGCGAGAGGCCGTCACTTCCCCCGTCAGGCTGTCGCCGCGCTGACGCTCCCGCTGCGCTCGAGCTTGCCCCAGCCGACCAGGCGCCCGCGCAGCGCGGCGGAGACGGCCCGCAGAACGATGCCGTACATCAGCTGGCGGTAGACGAACCGCTGGGCCACGAGCCGCAAGGCGGGGAAGCGCTGGCGGGCCGGGTCCATTCTGTAGGCGATCCATCCCGCGGTCACGTCGACGGCGACAAATACCAGCCAGTAGGTGAGCATCCGCAGCACGTCGCTCTGCGTCTGCGCCCAGCCGTGCTGATGCACGCGAACGATCGTGCCGATGAAGCTGAGCAGCAGCGCAAGGTCGATCAGCGGCGAAAGCGCGGAAAAAGCGATCTGGAACAGCCAGGCTTGCGGCATGCCGATGCGGGTCAATCCCACCGGGCGGCCTTCGCGCAGCGCGGCGCGGTGCTTCCACAGGCACTGCAGCGTGCCGAACGACCAGCGGAAGCGCTGGCGCGCGAGCGCGCGGAACGTCTCCGGCGCCTCGGTCAGGGCGATCGCGTCGATGTCGTAGGTGACGCGCCAGCCGCGCCGCTGGATCGCGATGGTCAGATCCTGGTCTTCGGCGAGGGTGTCCTCGGGATAGCCTCCGACCTCGTCGAGCGCGGAGCGGCGCCAGGCGCCGATCGCGCCGGGCACCACGGTAATCGCGCCGAGCCGGTCGAGCGCGCGGCGCTCGACGTTCTGGGCGGTGACATATTCGATCGCCTGCCATTTGGTGACGAGGTTGACGCGATTGCCGACCCGGGCGTTGCCGGCGACGGCGCCGAGTTTGGGGTCGCTGAACCAGCGCACCAGCTTGGCGATGGCGTCGGGCAAGAACTGGGTGTCGGCGTCGAGCGCGATTATCACCTCGCCCCTGGCATGGGCCAGCGCCCGGTTTATCGCCGCGGCCTTGCCGCCGTTCTGAAGGGTCAGCAGGAGGACGCGCGGATCGTCTCCGAAGTGCTCGGCGACGAGCGCGCTGGTCGCATCCTGCGAGCCGTCATCGGCGACGATCACCTGG
>DATIQL010000189.1:0-7280 GCA_035470905.1 Casimicrobiaceae bacterium | reverse complement strand
CGTCGGCGCTCGACGTGTCGGTGCAGGCGCAGGTGCTGAACCTGATGCGCGACCTGCAGCGCGAGCTCGGCCTCACCTACCTCTTCATCTCCCACAATCTCGCCGTCGTCCATCACGTCGCCGATCGTGTCGGGGTCATGTACCTCGGCCGCATCGTCGAGATCGCGGACAAGACGCCGCTGTTCCGGAATCCGCAGCACCCCTACACCCGGATGCTGCTCGACGCGGTTCCGGACCTTGCGATGACGGGCAAGTCGCGAACGCCGGTGGCAGGCGAGGTGCCAAACGCGCTGACGCCCCCGCCCGGCTGCACCTTCCATCCGCGCTGTCCGCACGCGAACGACCGTTGCCGCAGCGTGGTGCCGCAGCTCATGCCGGCGCAGGCCGGGGCGATGGTGGCCTGCCACGCGGTCGAGGAGCGGCGCATACCGATCGTCGCCACGCCCGCCGCTGCGTCCTAGGCCCAGGCGCGCTCGACGGCGAGCCCGCGTCCGCGCGTGAGGCGCGCAGTGACGGGCTTTGGGGCAGGGCTTCGGCGGCGCATTGCGCGTCGTCGAGCGGGTCCCGGTGCGACTTCGGTCGCCAACCCACGGCTCCCTCGTCGCACCACCCGCTTCACGACGACTGCGCCGCAGGCGCCCTGCCCCAAAGCCCCTCACTGCACGCCAATCGAGGCGGCGGCGATCGGCGTGCATCGAGTCGGCACCACCTTGTCAGGACGGCGGGCGAAGCGCGGCGAGCGCGAGCGTGCGCGACAGCCGTCGCGGGTGGCGCGGCGAGCGAGCCCGACCGTGGCGTGTCCTGCAGGATGTCCTCGAGCGATGCCGCGCCGGGACCCGCAGGCCGGCGGTTGCGCACTCCGAGCGCACAGACGCGCTTCGCCCGCTGTCCGGGGCAGAGTGCGGCACTTCCAGGCGCCGAGCGCGCAGACGCGCTTCGCCCGCCGTCCGGGGCAGAGTGCGGCACTTCCAGGCGCCGAGCGCACAGACGCGCTTCGCCCGCCGTCGGGGGCAGAGTGCGGCAGTTCCAGGCGCCGGGTGCGACGCGCCGAAGAGCGCGTCAAGCCGACGCGCCGGAGCGCCGGCCGCAACCCGGTAGAATCAACATCCGGCTCCTACGCCCGAGGCCCCGCGCCTTCGCAACATGCCCGCCAGAACGCTCTATGACAAGCTGTGGGACAGCCACGTCGTCCGTGAGGAGGGCGACGGGACCGCGCTCATCTACATCGACCGCCACCTGGTCCACGAGGTGACGAGCCCGCAGGCGTACGAGGGATTGCGCCTCGCGGGCCGCAAGCCCTGGCGCGTCGGGTCGATCGTCGCGACGGCGGACCACAACACGCCGACGACGCACTGGGACGAAGGCATCCACGACCCGATCTCGCGCACCCAGGTCGAGACCCTCGACGCGAACATCGCCGCTTTCGGCGCCAAGGCCTATTTCCCGTTCCGCGACCGGCGCCAGGGCATCGTGCACGTCATCGGCCCCGAATCGGGCGCGACGCTGCCCGGCATGACCGTCGTCTGCGGCGACTCGCATACGAGCACGCACGGGGCCTTCGCGGCACTGGCTTTCGGCATCGGCACGTCCGAGGTCGAGCACGTGCTGGCGACCCAATGCCTGCTGATGAAGAAGTCGAAGGCGATGCTCATCCGCGCCGACGGCAGGTTGCCGCGCGGCGTGTCCGCGAAGGACCTCGTCCTGTCGATCATCGGGCGAATCGGCACCGCGGGCGGCACCGGTCACGCCATCGAGTTCGCGGGCGAGGCGGTGCGCGCGCTGTCGATGGAAAGCCGGATGACCATGTGCAACATGGCGATCGAGGCCGGCGCCCGCGCCGGCATGGTCGCGGTCGACGACACGACGATCGAATACCTGAAGGGGCGCCCGTTCGCGCCGGCGGGGGACCTGTGGCCGCGCGCCGTCGAGCACTGGCACGCGCTGGCGAGCGATCCGGGCGCGAAATTCGACACGACGCACGTGATCGACGCCTCGACGCTGCGCCCGCAGGTCACTTGGGGGACGTCGCCGGAAATGGTCGTGTCGATTGAGGACCGCGTTCCGGATCCCGACCGCGAGCGCAATGCCGAGCGGCGCGAAGGCATCGCGCGGGCGCTCGAATACATGGGCCTCACGCCCAATGTTCCGATCACCGACATCCGCATCGACAAGGTGTTCATCGGCTCGTGCACGAACTCGCGGATCGAGGACCTGCGCGAAGCCGCAGGCGTCGTCCGTGGCCGCCACGTCGCCGGCAGCGTCAAGCTCGCGATGGTCGTCCCGGGCTCGGGGCTCTTGAAGGCGCAGGCCGAGGCCGAGGGACTCGACCGGACATTCCGCGATTCGGGTTTCGAATGGCGCGAGCCGGGATGCTCGATGTGCCTGGCGATGAACGACGACCGGCTCGAGCCGGGCGAGCGCTGCGCGTCGACCTCGAATCGAAATTTCGAAGGCCGGCAGGGTGCCGGGGGCCGCACGCACCTGGTGAGTCCCGCGATGGCGGCTGCGGCCGCGATCGCCGGCCATTTCGTCGACGTTCGCCGGATCTACTAGGGCGCGCAGCAAGGGAAACTGGAGGCAGAGGAGCCTGATGATGAAGACACTTATTGCAGTCATTGCACTCGCCGGCATGGTTCTCGGCCTCGCCGGGTGCAACACGATCGAAGGTGCCGGCAAGGACGTCAAGGCCGCCGGGGCGGCGGTCGAGAAGGCGGCGCAGTCGGCCAAGTAGACGGGATCGACGACTCCATGCAGCCATTTCGCGTTCACACGGGCATCGTCGCGCCGCTCGACCGGGCGAACGTCGACACCGACGCGATCATTCCCAAGCAGTTCCTGAAGTCGATCAAGCGATCGGGCTTCGGGCCGAACCTGTTCGACGCCTGGCGCTACACCGACCGCGGCGAGCCGGGCATGGATCCCGCGACGCGGCGTCCGAATCCCGATTTCGTGCTGAACCAGGGGCGCTACCGCGGCGCATCGATCCTGCTCGCCCGGCAGAACTTCGGCTGTGGCAGTTCGCGCGAGCACGCGCCATGGGCACTGGCCGATTACGGATTCCGCGCATTGATCGCGCCGTCCTACGCCGACATCTTTTTCAACAACTGCTTCAAGAACGGCCTGCTGCCGATCGTCCTCGCGGAGCTCGAAGTCGACCGGCTGTTCGCCGACGTCGCGGCGTTTCCCGGCTACGTGCTGACGATCGACCTCGAGCGCCAGACCGTCGCCACTGCGGACGGCAGCCTCGTCTTCGGCTTCGAGGTCGATCCTTTCCGCAAGCGCTGCCTGCTCAACGGCTGGGACGACATCGGACTGACGCTGCAGCACGCCGACGAGATTGGCGAATTCGAGGCGCGGCGGCTGCACGATCAACCGTGGCTTGCCTGAACACGGAGCGAGGCCTGCAGAGCGGATGTCCCGCAGCGTGCCGCGCCATCGACGAATGAAAATCGCCATCCTTCCCGGTGACGGCATCGGGACCGAGATCGTCAACGAGGCGCAGAAGGTCCTCGCGCTGCTGCGCGAGCAGGGCCTGGGCGTCGAGACCGAGACCGCGCCGATCGGTGGCGCCGGCTACGATGCCGCGCGCCATCCTCTGCCGGAGCCGACGCTCGCGCTCGCCAGGGCGGCGGACGCCGTGCTGCTGGGTGCGGTCGGCGGTCCGCGGTACGACACCCTGGCGCGCGAATTGCGTCCCGAGCAGGGAATTCTCGGGATCCGCAAGGCGCTCGCGCTGTTCGCCAACCTGCGCCCGGCGCTGCTCTATCCGGAGCTCGCCGCGGCCTCGACGCTGAAACCCGAAGTCGTCGCCGGGCTCGACATCGTGATCGTTCGCGAGTTGACCGGCGACATCTATTTCGGCGAGCCCCGCGGGCGACGCAAGACTGCGGCCGGCGACGACGAGGGCTTCGATACCATGCGCTACTCGGTGCCCGAGATTGAGCGCATCGCGCGCGTCGGCTTCGAGACCGCGCGCAAGCGCGGACGCAGGCTGACGTCGGTCGACAAGGCCAACGTGCTCGACACGTCGATCCTGTGGCGCGAGGTCGTGACCCGGCTCGCGGGCGACTATCCGGACGTTGCGCTGTCGCACATGTACGTCGACAACGCCGCGATGCAGCTCGTGCGCAATCCCAGGGGCTTCGACACCATCGTCACCGGCAACCTGTTCGGCGACATCCTGTCCGACGAGGCGTCGATGCTCGCCGGGTCGATCGGCATGCTGCCGTCCGCGTCGCTCGACGCCGGGGGCAAGGGCCTCTACGAGCCGATCCACGGCTCGGCGCCGGACATCGCGGGCAAGGACGTCGCGAATCCCCTGGCGACGATCCTGTCGGTGGCGATGATGTTCCGCCACACTTTCGCGCGCGCCGACGTCGCGGACCGGATCGAGGCCGCCGTACGCGGCGCGCTGCGCCAGGGCCTGCGCACCGCGGACATCGCGCAGCCGGGCGAGACGGTGGTCGGCACGCGCGCAATGGGCGACGCGGTCGTTGCGGCGCTGCGCGCGCAATGAGTTGAACGAGAACGGATTCCGGAGTCGATGATGCGGGTCGGATTTGTCGGTTGGCGTGGAATGGTGGGATCGGTGCTGGTGCAGCGGATGCTGGAGGAGCGCGATTTCGATGCGATCGAGCCGGTGTTCTTCTCGACCTCCGCCGCAGGCGGCAAGGGCCCCGCGATCGGCAAGCCGGTGCCGGCCCTGCGCGACGCGAACGACCCCAAGGCGTTCGCGGACATCGACGTCGTCGTCACCTGCCAGGGCGGCGACTGGACGAACGCGATGTACCCGCGGCTGCGCGAAGCGGGCTATCGCGGCTACTGGATCGATGCCGCGTCGTCGCTGCGGATGCAGGACGACGCCGTGATCGTCCTCGACCCGGTCAACCGCGACGTCATCGATCGCGCGCTCGCTGCGGGAGGGCGCAACTTCATCGGCGGCAACTGCACGGTCAGCCTGATGCTGATGGCGCTCGCCGGGCTGTTCCGGCAGGGACTGGTCGAATGGATGACGTGCATGACCTACCAGGCGGCCTCCGGCGCCGGTGCGCAGAACATGCGCGAGCTGCTGCAGCAGATGGGCGAGGCGCATCTGGCGGCGAAGCCGCTGCTCGACGATCCGTCGTCGTCGATCCTCGACATCGACCGCGAGGTCGCCGGGATCCTGCGCGACGAGCGCTTTCCCACCGAGCACTTCGGCGTGCCGCTGGCCGGCAGCCTGATCCCGTGGATCGACAAGGACCTCGGCAACGGCATGAGCCGGGAAGAGTGGAAAGGCGGCGCCGAGACCAACAAGATCCTGGGCCTCGACCGCAACCCCATTCCGGTCGAGTCGATCTGCGTGCGCGTGGGAGCGATGCGCTGCCACTCGCAGGCGATGACCATCAAGCTGCGGCGCGACGTTCCGCTGCCCGAGCTCGAGTCGATGATCGCCGGGGCGCACGAATGGGTGCGGGTGATCCCCAACCAGCGCGATGCCAGCATCGCTGGCCTGACGCCCGCGGCCGTCACCGGCCGCCTCGACATTCCCGTCGGACGCTTGCGCAAGTTGGCGATGGGGCCGGAATATCTCGGGGCCTTCACCTGCGGCGACCAATTGCTGTGGGGCGCCGCCGAGCCGCTGCGGCGCATGCTGCGCATCCTGCAGGGCGAGGGCGCATAAGGCGCGTCACCGCATTGCAACCCTCACCCCTGGCGGGCGGGGCACGCAGTCCTGCGCCGGGCGTTGTCCCCTGCCTCGCCGCTTGCCCGACGTGCGAAGGGGCGGCGACTCGAGGGATCCCGGGCCTCTGGCGCGATTCATGCTCGTCGGGTTCATGCTCGTCGCATTCATGCCCATGGGGTAATCGGCTGTAATCCAGGCGACGCCGTGCCGATGTGGACGTAGCGCTGCATATTTGGCAGATTTATGCCGACCAGGACGGCTGCGCCTGGGCGCAAGGAACAGGCTCGGAGCGCTGGACGGGAATGCAACACCGCGCCCGATCGGTTGCCCTACGACAGCTTGTGTCGCCAGGGAATGGAAAATCAATGGGTTGCGTCGTACGTACGGTCCCGGTGGCGGCAGCGCGACATTCCGGCAAGGACGCCGGCATAAAACGCTATTTAATACCGGGGTTTAGCTTGCACCGCTAACTACATGATGTTATGTTAGCTTGAGCAAATCAGCCATAGCGAAGAGGTCGGGCATGCGCGCAAAACCCATCTTCACCTACAGCCTCATCGCAGGCGCGTTGGCCCTGCCCGGCCACGCATTGGCGCTGGGGCTCGGCAAGCTGACGGTGGAATCGGCGCTCGGGCAGCCATTGGCCGCCCGAATCGAGCTTACGTCGGTCAGCAAGGACGATCTCGATTCGCTGCGGGCGAAGGTCGCGGATCCGAGCCTCTATCGCCAGAACAACCTCACTTACCAGGCGGCACTTTCGCGGACGCGGATTTCGCTGGAGAACGCCGGCGGCGTTCCGTACCTGAAAATCACCTCTCCGGTGTCGGTCCAGGAGCCCTTCCTCGACCTGCTGGTCGAGCTCGACTGGGCATCGGGACGCGTGGTGCGCGAGTACACGTTCCTGCTCGACCCGCCGGGCCTGGGAGCGCCCGCCGCCGCACCGATCGCGGCGCCGCGTGCGGCCACCCCGGCAACCGCTCGCGCGGCCGCGACGGCTGCGGCGCCGGCGCCTTCGGCTGCGCCCGGCGGCGGTACCGTCGCGGGCGGTGGGAAATACACGGTGCAGCGCGGCGACACGCTGCGCGAGATCGCGGCGCAGTTCAAGCCGGACCAGGCGACGCTCGACCAGATGCTCGACGCACTGTTCCGCGGCAACCCGACCGCGTTCGACGGCGAGAACATGAACCGGCTGCGCGCCGGCGCGATCATCACCATTCCGGCTGCCGAGCAGGTCCGGGGAATTTCTCCCGAAGAAGCGACCCGCGTCGTGCATGTACAGGCGATGGATTGGCGCAACTATCGTGACCGAATCGCAGCAGCCGCACCCGAAACCGGTGCGGGCGCGACCCGGGAGGCGTCCGGGCGCATCGGCGTCGCCGTCGAGGACAAGACGCCGGCGGGCGCGCCCGGCAGTGACAAGCTCAAGGTTTCGCGCGAGGCAGGGAAGGGCGGCGCCGCAGCCGCGACGGAGGACGCGGTCGCGCGCAGCCAGGAACTCAAGGACGCGGAAACGCGGATCGCCCAGCTCGAGAAGACCGTTGCGGAAATGCAGCAGGCGCTGGATCTCAAGAACCAGACGCTTGCCCAGCTGCAAAGCCAGGCCGCAGCGGCCAAG
>DATIQL010000188.1:0-2099 GCA_035470905.1 Casimicrobiaceae bacterium | reverse complement strand
TGATGCTCGACAAGGGCCAGAAGGTCATCGCGATGCTGGTCGCCGAGGACGAATCGCAGTCGGTGCTGACCGCGACCGAGAACGGCTACGGCAAGCGCACGCCGATCGTCGAGTACACGCGCCATGGCCGCGGCACCAAGGGCATGATCGCGATCCAGCAGTCGGTACGCAACGGCAAGGTCGTGGGCGCCGCGCTGGTCCGCCGCGACGACGAGGTCATGCTGATCTCGACCGGCGGCGTGCTGATCCGGACCAGCGTCAAGTCGATCCGCGAGATGGGCCGCTCGACGCAGGGCGTGACGCTGATCAATCTCGGCGAAGGCGAGAAGCTCGCGGGGCTGGAGCCGATCGCCGAGCGCGACGACGAGGACGTCGAGTGATGACAGGCAGCCCTCACCCCGACCCTCTCCCGCGTGCGGGAGAGGGAGGAACGCACCCTCACCCCGACCCTCTCCCGCGTGCGGGAGAGGGAGGAACGCACCCGCACCCCGATCCTCTCCCGCGAGCGGGAGAGGGAGGAACGCACCCGCACCCCGGCGGGCTCCCGCGGGCGGGAGAAGGGGAGCGATGGCGATGACGGGACGGGTGTGGAATTTCAGCGCCGGCCCGGCCACGATGCCCGAGCCGGTACTGCAACGCGCACAGGCGGAGCTCCTGGATTGGCAGGGCCGCGGCATCTCGGTGATGGAAATGAGCCACCGTGGTGCGGATTTCACGTCGATCGCGCACAAGGCCGAAGCCGACCTGCGGACGCTGCTCGCGATTCCCGCGAACTACAAGGTCCTGTTCCTGCAGGGCGGGGCGCTGGCGCAGAACGCGGTCGTGCCGCTCAACCTCCTCCCCGCGGGCGGCGTCGCCGATTACGTCGACACCGGGCACTGGGCGCAGAAATCGATCGCCTAGGCGCGCAAGTACGGCGAGGTCAACGTCGCGGCGTCCGCGGCGGATGCGCAGTACACGTACGTCCCGCCGCAGTCCGCTTGGCGACGCTCGTCCGCGGCGAGCTACGTGCACGTGACGACCAACGAGACCATCGGCGGCGTCGAATGGTTCTGGGTCCCGGACACCGGCGACACGCCGCTGGTCGCCGATGCGTCGTCGCACCTGCTGTCGCGGCCGCTCGATATCTCGCGCTTCGGGGTCATCTACGCCGGCGCGCAGAAGAACATCGGGCCGGCCGGGCTCACGCTGGTGATCGTGCGCGAAGACCTGCTGGGCCGGGCGCGGCGTGAATGCCCGTCGGTGTTCGACTATGCGGTGCAGGCAAAGGCCGAATCGATGTACAACACGCCGGCCACGTTCGGGATCTATCTGGCCGGCCTGACGTTCGAATGGCTGATCGCGCAGGGTGGACTTGCGGCGATCGAACGTGCCAACATGGCGAAGGCCGACGCGCTCTATGGCGAGATCGATCGCGGCGGCTTCTACCGCAATCCCGTACGCAAATCCGATCGATCGCGCATGAACGTGCCTTTCTTCCTCCCGGACGATCGGCTGAACGAAGCTTTCCTCACGGGTGCGGTGGCGCGAGGTCTCGTCCAGCTCAAGGGCCATCGCGCGATCGGCGGCATGCGCGCATCGATCTACAACGCGATGCCGCTCGCCGGTGTCACGGCGCTCGTCGAGTGGATGCGCGAGTTCGCGCAGCGTCATGGCTGAGCCCGCTGCCGGTGCAAGTCGGATCGACGACATCGAAGCCGAGCTGCGCGTCCACCGCGATGCAATCGACGCGCTCGATCGCGAGATTCTCGCGCGACTGAACGAACGCGCGACCCACGCCAGGGCGATCGGCGCGCTGAAGGCCGGCAGCGGCGGGTCAGCCTACCGTCCCGATCGAGAGGCGCAGGTGCTCGCGCGGCTCGCCGCGCACAATACGGGGCCGCTGTCGAACGACGCGGTCACCGGCGTATTCCGGCAGGTGATGTCGGCCTGCCTCGCGCTCGAGCAGAAGCTGCGCATCGCCTACCTCGGACCGGCCGGGACCTTCAGCCATGCCGCCGTCGCGCGCCATTTCGGGCAATTAGTCGACCCGGTTCCCTGCGCGACCATCGACGAGATCTTCCGCGCCGGCGAAGGCGGGCAGGCGGACTACGTCGTCG
>DATIQL010000187.1:0-5937 GCA_035470905.1 Casimicrobiaceae bacterium | reverse complement strand
ACGTTGTTGCGCTTGCGGTCGAGCTTGATGACCTTGAAGTCGAGCTGCTTGTTCTCGTAGGGCGTCGTGTCCTTGACCGGACGGATGTCGACCAGCGATCCGGGCAGGAACGCGCGGATGCCGTTGATCATCACGGTGAGGCCGCCCTTCACCTTGCTGGTGACGAAGCCCTGAACGATCGAGCCCTGCTCCATCGAGGCTTCGAGATCGTGCCAGGCCTTGAGGCGCTTCGCCTTGTCGCGCGACAGGCGAGTCTCGCCATAGCCGTTTTCGAGGCTTTCGATCGCGACGGTGACGAAATCGCCGGGCTTGACCTCGACTTCGCCGTTGTCGTTCTTGAATTCCTCGATGGGAATGAAGCTTTCCGACTTCAGTCCGGCGTTGACGACGACGATGTTGTAGTCGACGCGGATGACTTCGGCGGTGATCAGTTCGCCCTGGCGCATTTCCTGACGCGCAAGGGACTCCTCGAACAGCGCGGCGAAATTTTCGACGCCCGCGGTCGCGGCGGAGGTTTGAGTGGCGATAGCCATCGGGGTTGGTTCCTTAGTCGATAACGCCGCCTGTTGCGAGAACCCTGTATCTCGCCCGAGGCGGGTTGGTGGTTGAAAATCCGGACGCACGCGCCGGCTAGGGTTAGCGCGGGCCCCGGTTCCTTGCCTTGATTCCCGTTACGTATTCATCTGCGCCCGCCCGCGCCGCCACGCTCGCCGCATTGCCTGCGAAAGAGCGCCAGAACGGCATCGGTGACTGCGGTGACCGACAGGTCGGTCGAATCCAGGACCACCGCGTCCGCGGCCGGCACGAGCGGCGCAGCCGCACGGGTCGAGTCACGGGCGTCACGCTCCCGGATGTCGCGCAAAAGGTCGTCCATTTTAGCGGAGATTCCTTTTTCGATCAACTGCTTATGGCGGCGACCGGCCCGCGCCTCGGCGCTCGCCGTCAGGAAGACCTTGAGCCGGGCGTCCGGGAACACGACGGTGCCCATGTCGCGCCCCTCGGCAACCAGTCCCGGCGGAGCGCGGAATGCCCGCTGCCGCGCCAGCAGCGCAGCGCGCACCGGCGCGTGAACGGCGACGCGGGACGCCATTGCCGACACCGCTTCCCCTCGGAGCACCTCGGTGACCTGCCGGGAATCCAGCTCGATTCGCCCGTCGCCAAAGACCGGCGCCAGCGTCGCGGCGATCCGCGCCAAGTCCGCCGCGTCGTCGGCGCCGACGCCCTGCTCGAGGGCCCGCAGCGCCACCAGCCGGTAGAGCGATCCGCTGTCGAGATAGCGATAGCCCAATGCCCGCGCGACGCGCTCCGCGACCGTCCCCTTGCCCGACGCCGCAGGTCCGTCGATGGCGATCACCGTCGGGGCGGCAGCCTCGGTCACTTGGCGCCCCCTGCGATCTGCCCGAGACGCTCGAAGAACGCGGGAAAGGTCTTGCGCACGCACGCCGGATCGTTGATCGTCACCCCGGCGCCGCCGAAAGCCGCGAGCGCAAAGCACATGGCCATCCGGTGGTCGTCGTAGGTATCGATCGCCGCATGCCGGAACGCCGAGAGCGGTGCGACCTCCAGCCAGTCGTCGCCGGCTGCGACCCGTGCCCCCAGCTTCGCGAGCTCGCTCGCCATCGCGGCGATGCGATCGGTCTCCTTCACCCGCCAGCTCCCGATGTTGGTGAGACGCGTCGGCGCGCGCGCGAACAGCGCGAGGATGGCCAGCGTCATCGCCGCGTCGGGGATCGCGAGGCAGTCGATCGTGCCTCCCGAGAGCGGGCGTCCGCGTCGCGCCTCGATCCAGTCGTAGCCGAAGCGGATGTCCGCCCCCTGCTGCGCCAGCACGTCGGCGAAGGCGACATCGCCCTGGATCGAGTTGCGGCCGACCCCGGTGACGCGCACCGGCCCCCCGCCGAGAACGCCCGCGGCGAGGAAATACGACGCCGACGAGGCGTCGCCTTCGACGTGCAGCGTTCCCGGGCTCGCATAGCGCGCCCCGGCCTCGACGCGGAACGTGGAGGCATTGGGGACCGCCACGCTCACCCCGTAGCGCTGCATCAGGCGGATCGTGATCTCGACATAGGGGCGCGATATCAGCGGCGTCACGATCTCGACGCTCGTCGCCGTCTCGGCTGCGCCGCGCGCAACCGGAAGCGCGAGCAGAAGCGCCGACAGGAACTGGCTCGACACGTCGCCCCGGATGGGGATGCGGCCGCCGGCGCGACCCCCCGAGGCGCCGATGGCCAGCGGCGGGAACCCCGCATTGCCCAGGTAGCGCAGGTCGCAGCCCTGATGGCGCAGCGCGTCGACCAGGTCCCCGATCGGCCGCTCGCGCATCCTGGCCACCCCGTCGATCGTGTACTCGCCCCCCTGCATCGCGAGCACGGCGGTGAGCGGCCGCACGGCGGTTCCCGCGTTGCCGAGGAACAGCGCCGCGCTGCGGGTGGGAAACACCGGACCGACGCCGGTGACCCTGCAGTCGCCGCTTTGCCGGTCGTGATCGACCGCTACGCCGAGGGTGCGCAGCGCCTCGATCATCCGCTGGGTGTCGTCGGCGTCGAGCAAGCCGGTGAGCCGCGTCGTCCCGTCGGCGAGCGCCGCGAGCAGCAAACTGCGGTTGGAGATGCTCTTGGATCCGGGCAGCGCGACCACACCCTGCGCCTGCGCGATGGGCGCCAGCGTGAGCGTCGCGGGGTCGCGCTCGGTCATCGACAGGACGGGGCGGCCGATGCGCGCGTCAGGGCGCGCTGTCGGCAGGCTCGACCGCGCCGATGCCGGAGGCGCCCCAGCGCCGGCGCGCGTCCGCCGCCCTGGCGATCATCGCCTCCACCGCGGCGGCGTCGCGATGCTCGATCGACATCGCCAGTGAATCGAGCGCATCGCGATAGGCAGCGATCTCGGTCAGCAGCGCATCGCGGTTGGCCAGCGTGATGTCGCGCCACATCTCGGGCGAGCTCGCGGCGATCCGGGTGAAGTCGCGGAATCCGCCGCCGGCATTGCCCAGGTACTCGGCGCCATCCGGTCGCGACACGAGCTCGGCCACCAGCAGGAACGCCAGCAGGTGCGGCAGGTGCGAGACGGCGGCGAGGATCCGGTCGTGCCGCTCGGGATCGAGGCGCGACACCCGCGCGCCGCAGGCGGTCCAGAACTCCTCGGCGCGGGCGAGCGCCCCGGGCGCGGTTTCGGGCAACGGCGTCAGGATGACTTGGCGCCCGACGTAGAGCGTCGCGTCGGCGGCATCCGCGCCGGAGCGCTCGCTGCCGGTGATCGGGTGGCCCGGCACGAACCGCGGCAGGCTTCGCCCGAGCGTCTCGCGCGCCGCCCTGACGACGTCCTGCTTGGTGCTCCCCGCATCGGTGACGACCGTATGCTCGTCGAGCGCGGGCGCAAGCGCGGTGAGGACCGACCGGTACTGCGCGACCGGGGTGGCGATCAGCACGACGTCCGCGCCGCCTAGCTCGCGCGTCCAGTCCTCGTCGAGGGTCAGTGCCTTGTCGATCGCGCCCCGGGCCAGCGCGCGGTCCAGGTTCGCGCGCGAGCGCCCGACCCCGACGACCTGTCCGACCGCACCCGCCGAGCGCAGCGCGAGGGCGCACGACGCCCCCATCAGGCCGACGCCGACGACGACGAGCTTAGCGATGCGCACCGGCCGCCCCCGCGCCGACCTGCAGCGCCTGCGCAAGCGCAGCGAGAAAGCGCTCGTTCTCCTCCGGAAGGCCGACGGTCACGCGCAGCCATTCGGCCAGCCCGTAGTTGGCGACCGGGCGCACGATGACACCCTGCGCGAGCAGCGACTCGTAGACGCGGCGGGCGTCGCCGACTTGCACCAGCACGAAGTTGCCATGCGACGGCAGCCAACGCAGGCGGTGGCGGGCGAAGCCGGCTTCGAGCACGCGCATGCCTTCGCGATTGAGTCGCCGACTTTCCTCGACGTAGCCCGCATCCTCGAGCGCCGCGATCGCCGCCGCCTGCGCCAGTGAGTTGACGTTGAACGGCTGGCGCACGCGGTTCAGCAGGTCGGCGACCGACGCATCCATCACTCCGAAGCCGACGCGCAGCCCCGCCAGCCCGTGGGCCTTCGAGAAAGTCCGCGACACGATCAGGTTCGGATAACGCGGGACCCAATCGATCGCATGGGACTGCTCGGAAGGCTCGAGGAATTCGTTGTAGGCCTCGTCGAGGACGACCAGGACCTCGCGCGGCACGCTGGCGATGAACGCCTCGACCGCGGCCGGCGGCAGCCAGGTTCCGGTCGGATTGTTCGGATTGGCGATGAACACGATGCGCGTGCGCGGCGTGATCGCCGAGCGCATCGCCTCCAGGTCGTGGCCGTGATCCTTCGCCGGGACCTCGGTCCCGATCGCGCCGCGGGCCTTGGTCGCGAGCGGGTAGACGATGAAGGCGTGCTGCGACCAGACGGCGTGGTCCCCGGGACGCAGGAACGCCTGTGTGACCAGCTCCAGCACGTCGTTGCTGCCGTTGCCCAGCACGACCGCGTCGGGACCGCACGCCAGCCGCGCCGCCAGCGCAACTTTGAGCGCGTAGCCGTTGCCGTCGGGATAGCGGTTGAGATCGCGCGCGGCCGCGGCGATCGCCTCCCGCACCCGCGGACTCGGACCGCGGGGATTCTCGTTCGAGGCGAGCTTCACGATCGTCGCGGGGTCGAGATTCATCTCCCGCGCGAGTTCCTCGATCGGCTTGCCACCCACGTAGGGTGCGATGCTCCGCACGTATTCCGGCGCCAGCGTCGTTGCATTGCCAGGGTTCATCGTGTTCTTCAGCTGGGTGCCGACGGGTAGGACCCGAGCAGCTTCAGGAATGGCGCCATTGCCGTCAGCTCGTGCAAGGCGGCCGCAACGGCAGGATCGTCGCGATGGCCGGAGAGGTCGACGAAGAAGAGATACTCCCAGAGCCCGGTGCGCGCGGGGCGGGATTCGAAGCGCGTCATCGACACCCCGTGCGTCGCGAAGGGCGCGAGCAGCGCGTGCACGGCGCCGGGCCGATTGGGCGCCGACATCACCAGCGATGTCTTGTCGCTGCCGGATGCCGGGACCGCCTGCCGCCCGAGCACCCAGAAACGCGTCGTGTTGTTGGGCTCGTCCTCGATATGGGCGGCCAGCACGCCAAGCCCGTAGATCGACGCTGCGATCTCGCCCGCGATCGCGCCCGCGCCGTCTTCCTGCGCGGCGAGGCGGGCGGCCTCGGCATTGCTCGACACCGGAACGCGCGCCGCGCCCGGAAGGTGGCGTGCCAGCCATTGCGCGCACTGGGCGAGCGACTGTGCGTGCGAGTAGACCTTGACGATCCGGTCCAGTGCAGGCGCATTCGACAGCAGGTTCTGCTGGACGCGGAGCTTGATCTCCCCGCAGATCGAAAGCTCGGTCGTGCACATCAGATCCATCGTCCGCCCGACGGCGCCTTCGGTCGAGTTCTCGACCGGGACGACGACGTAATCGGCCTGCCCGCCCTCGCCAGCCCGGAAGACCTCGTCGATGGTCGCGCAGGGAACCGCGTCGACGAACTGGCCGAACTGGCGCGCGACCGCAGCGTGGCTGAAAGTCCCCGCCGGGCCCAGGTAGGCGATGCGAAGCTTCTGCTCGAGCGCGAGGCAGGCCGACATCACCTGGCGGAACACCCCGGTGACCGCCTCGTTGGACAGCGGCCCCCGGTTGTGCGCAGCCAGCCGCGCGAGCACCTGCGCCTCTCGATCGGGACGGTAGGCAGACCCGCCGCTGCCCGCCTTCAGCGCGCCGATCGCCCTCGCGTGGTTCGCGCGTTCGTTCAGTCGCGCGAGAATCTCGCGATCGAGCGCGTCGATTGCATCGCGGTGGACGCGCAGCTCGGCATCGATGTCGTCGATCCGGCTTTCACCGGCAGCGGGCTCAGCCATGACGCTGCGCGAACTCGAGCATCCACTCGACGAGCGCCGTGACACCGGCGAGCGGCATCGCG
>DATIQL010000186.1:0-2061 GCA_035470905.1 Casimicrobiaceae bacterium | reverse complement strand
ACGTCCACCCTGGACACGTCGATCCTGCGGTCGTTGCCGTCGGTCAGGTCGTCGTAGCGCGCGATGTAGGTGCCGCTGTCGCCGATGTAGCGGAAGACGGTGCCGAGTGGCCCATCGTTGTTGAACGACAGCGACAGCGTGCAGATCGCCCCGGTGCTGCACTTCAGCTGGATCGACATGTCCATCGCGATGCCGAGCGTCGGGCTGAGCGGACCCTGGAGTGCGTTGGCCGCGACGACGCTGCCCCCGGTCTGGTAGGTGAACAGGTCGACCGTGTGTGCGGCGTGATGCCACAGCAGGTGATCGGTCCATCTGCGCGGCTGGCCGAGCGCATTCATGTTGGTGCGGCGGAAGAAATAGGTCTGCACGTCCATCTGCTGGATGTTGAGCTCGTGCGCCTCGATCTTCCTGTGGATCCACTGGTGGCTGGGGTTGAAGCGACGGGTGTGGCCGCACATCGCGACCAGCCCGGTCTCCCTCTGCAGCGCGACGACCGCCTCCGCATCCTTCAGGTTGTCCGCCAGCGGGATCTCGACCTGCACGTGCTTCCCCGCCCGCATGCAGGCGATCGCCTGCGCGGCGTGCATGCCGGTGGGCGTGCACAGGATGACCGCGTCGACCTCCTTGAGCGCGAGGCTCTCGTCGAGATTCGTGGCGACGTGCCGGATGCCGAAACGCCCGGCGACCTCGCGCGTCTTGTCGAGGTCGCGGCTGACCAGCGAGACGACCTCCACGCCGTCGATCTTCTGCATCGCTTCGAGGTGCTTGACTCCGAAAGCGCCGGCGCCGGCGAGCGCGACCTTGATCGTGTTCATCGTTCGGTCTCCAGGAACGGCGCTTCGGCCCCCTCGGGCCAGTACAGTCGCATCGGGTTGTCGACCAGCAGCTTGCGTTGAAGCTCGGGAGTCACCGCGATGTGCGGGATGAAGTCCACCAGCAGACCATCGTCAGGCACGTGGTCCTTCAGGTTCGGGTGCGGCCAATCGGTGCCCCACAGCACGCGGTCCGGAAAGGTCTCGACGACGCGGCGGGCGAACGGCACGACGTCGCGGTAGGCGTGCCGCTCGCCATCCCGTGCCTTCGGCCCGGTGACCGAAAGCCGCTCCGGGCAAGTCACCTTGGTCAGCACGTTCGGGTGCTCGCGCATGAACCGGATGAAGAGCTCGAAGTCGGGACCGTCGACCGCCTTGGCGACATCGGGCCGCCCCATGTGGTCGACGACCACCGTCGCGGGCAGGGCGGCGAAAAAGTCCCACAGCTCGGGAAGGTCGGGAGCCTCGAAGTAGATCACCACGTGCCAGCCAAGCCCGGCCACGCGGCGGGCGATCTCGAGCAGTTCGTCCTTCGGCGTGAAGTCCACCAGCCGCTTGACGAAGTTGAAGCGAACGCCGCGCACGCCGGCGACGTGCAGGCTCGCGAGTTCGGCGTCGGTGACGCTGCGGCGCACGGTCGCCACGCCGCGCGCCCTGCCATTCGAAGCGAGGCAGGCGTCGACCATCGCCCGGTTGTCGGCGCCGTGGCAGGTCGCCTGCACGATGACGTTGCGCGCGAATCCCAGGTGGTTGCGAAGCGCGAACAGCTGCTCCTTCGATGCGTCGCATGGCGTGTACTTGCGCTCGGGGGCGTAGGGAAACGCAGCGCCGGGGCCGAACACGTGGCAATGCGCGTCCACGGCCCCGGGCGGCAGCCGGAACCTGGGCTTGGCCGGGTTCGCGCACCAGTCGAGCCAGCCCGCGGTCTTCTCGAAATTCATCAGTCGATGTACTTGAGGCCGGCCTTCTCGAGCGCGGGCCGCATGTTGTACATGTCGAGTCCCAGCACGCCGGCGGCGAGCCTGGCGCGCTTCTCCGCTTCGCTGGCCTCGCGCACGGCAGCGGCCTCGGCCACCTTCGCTGCCACTGCGGCGGGCACGATGACCACGCCATCGTCATCGGCCACCACCACGTCGCCCGGGTTCACTGCCACCCCGGCGCAGATCACCGGGACGTTGACCGAGCCCAGCGTGGCCTTGACCGTTCCCTTGGCGCTGATCGCCTTGCTCCACACCGGGAACTTCATCTC
>DATIQL010000185.1:0-11512 GCA_035470905.1 Casimicrobiaceae bacterium | reverse complement strand
GGCTTCCTTTTCGCTAAGCCGGCTGTTCCCGGGCAGGCCCAGCGACTTGCGGATGCGCCTGCGCCTGGCGTTGGCGACCATTCGCACCAGGGCGAACACCAGCAGCAGCACGACGACGATGAAGGCTACGGGGACCCAGCGAGCGTCGAACATGGAACCATCCTCAAAGTCTGCGCGCCCTGCGCCCCGGCCATCGCGCATCGCGGGCGCCGTGCCTGCGTTGCGGGACGGCCGACGCGATCTGGTGGCGGATGGGGTGGGATTCGAACCCACGAATCGCTTGCGCGATAGCTGGATTTCAAGTCCAGTGCATTCAACCGCTCTGCCACCCATCCCGGGACTGCCGGTCAGCTGCCCGACGGGCGTTGATTCTGCGGGCAGGCGAACAAATCTTAGCATGGGCATCGGGGATTCCCTGATCCGGCCCCGGTCGCCAAACGATTGAAACTACTGCGGGTTCTGCTAGTCTTACTGTCGTAAATGCCCATTCCGGGCAGGGGTATCGAGGGCGATGCCCTCATTGCGGAGGTTTCATGGATCCAAGAGTGCAACCGGTTTTCACGCGCGAGCCGCTCTCCCAGACCGGGTCGGTCGCCGAGAGTCAGCATCGCGTGCTGCGCAACACCTATTGGCTGCTGGCGCTGTCGATGCTGCCGACCGTCGCCGGCGCATGGGCGGGCATGCAGTTCAACTTCGTCAAGCTGTTCATCGCCTCGCCGACGCTCACGCCCCTGCTCATGTTCGGCGTGATGATCGGGGCGCTGTTCGCAGTCACCGCACTGCGCAACAGCGCGTGGGGGGTGCCCGCGCTGTTCGGCTTCACGTTCATCGCCGGGCTGATGCTGACGCCGATCCTGTCGGTAGCGGCCGGCTTCAGGAACGGAGGGCAGCTGGTCGCGCTGGCGGGTGGAATGACGGCTGCGATCTTCTTCGCGATGGCGACGCTCGCCACGGTATCCAAGCGCGATTTCTCGTTCCTCGGCAAGTTCCTGTTCGTCGGTCTCGTGCTGCTGATCGTCGCATCACTCGCCAACCTGTTCTTTCAGGTGCCGGCGATGTCGCTGACGATTTCGGCGATCGCGGTGCTGATCTTCTCGCTGTACCTGCTGTTCGACGTCAACAGCATCGTGCGGGGCGGCGAGACGAACTACATCTCGGCGACGCTGAAACTGTTCCTGGACGTCTACAACATCTTCATCAGCCTGCTGAACATCCTGCTCGCGTTCTCGGGGCAGCGTCGCTGACCACGGCGCCGGCGCAATTCACGACGACGGGGCGATCGTATCGCCCCGTTGTCGTTTCGGGCGCTCAGGGCAGGAAGCATGCGATCGACTCGACGTGCGCCGTGTGCGGGAACATGTTGATCACCCCGGCGCTGTCGAGGCGATAGCCGCGCTCGTGGACGAGGATCGCCGCGTCGCGGGCGAGGGTGGCGGGATTGCAGGATACATAGACGATGCGCTTTAGGGCGCGCTCGTCGTCGCGGTGCGGCAGCGACTTGGCGAGCTCGGCGGCGCCCTCGCGTGGCGGGTCGATCAGAACCCGGTCGAGGTGGCCCAGATCCGAGACGGTCTCGGCGGTCGCGGCGAACAGGTTGGCGCAGACGAAATTCGTCGTCGCCGACAGGCCGTTGAACTTCGCGTTTTCCGCTGCCCGGGCGACCAGCGCCTTGCTTCCCTCGATCCCGATCGCGTGCGCGCCGCGGCGCGAAATCGGCAGCGTGAAATTCCCCAGGCCGCAGAAGAAATCGCCGACGCGCTCGCCCGGCTGCGGATCGAGAAGCTGCAGCGCGCGACGCACGAGCACGCGGTTGATTGCGGCGTTCACCTGCGTGAAATCGGTCGGCGCGAAAGGCATGGCCACGTCGAATTCCGGCAACGTGTAGGCCAGCGTCGCGTCCGGCGGATGGAAGGGGACGACGGTATCGGGGCCGGCCGGCTGCAGCCAGAACTCGACCTGCTGGGCATCGGCGAATGCGACGAGCTTCGCTCGGTCAGTGTCCGACAAGGGTTCGAGGATGCGCAATACCAGCGCGTACACGAGCCCTTCGCCGGTCGCGGCGCGGGTGCCCGGGGCGAGGCGCTCGCCGACGGCGAGCTCGATCTGCGGCAGCCGCGTGCGGATCGACAGCGATTCGACCAGCGCCCGGAGCCCGGGCAGCAGCGCGGAGACCTGCGCCGGGATCACATGGCATTCGCGCATGTCGGCAACAAAGCTCGACTTGCGCTCGTGGAAACCGATCAGCACCCCGCCTTTCTTGGCGACGTCGCGCACCGACAGGCGCGCGCGATAGCGATAGCCCCAGGCCGGACCGGAGATCGCAGGCAGCAACGTATCCGGGTGCACGCGGCCGATGCGCCACAGCGCGTCCTCGAGCACGCGTTGCTTGGCCGCGACCTGCAGGGTCGGGTCGGCGTGCTGCAGCGTGCAGCCGCCGCAGACGCCGAAATGAGGGCATCGGGGGGCGACGCGTCCGGCATTGCGGGTGCGCACGGTCACCGCGCGCGCAAGGTCGAAGCTCGGTTTGCGCTTGACGATCTCGGCGCCGATTTCTTCGCCGGGCAGCGCGCCTTCGACGAAGACGACCTTGCCCTCCGCGTGCGCGATGCCGCGGCCCTCCTGATCCAGCGATTCGATGGTCAATTCGATCATGATGGACGGCGCGGATTGTACGCGCTGCCGATGCGGCGCCCGGTAGAATGCGGCGATGAGAATCGTCGCCATCGACAGTTCGACCGACTGGCTGTCGGTGTGCGCTTCCGACGGAAGCAGCACGGTTGCCTTCCGCGAGCGGGCCGGAACCGCGTCGTCGGAGCGCATGCTCCCGCTGGTTCGCCAGGCGCTGGCAGAAGCCGGGTGGACCCTCGCGGGGCTGGGCGGCATTGCCTACGGCGCCGGTCCCGGCTCGTTCACCGGCATTCGCATCGCCTGTGGCGTCGCCCAGGGGCTCGCGCTGGGTGCGGATCTGCCGGTCGTCGGCGTGCCTACGCTGCACGCAGTCGCCCACGCGTGCTGGCGCGAGCACGGCGCGCAGCGGGTGCTCGCCTGCCTCGATGCGCGGATGCGTGAAATCTACGTCGCGTCCTATGTGCGCGAAAGCGGCGGATGGCGGCTTGCGAGCGGACCGACCGTTTGCAAGCCCGACGCGCTGGAAATGCCCGACCCGGGTCCATGGCACGGCGCGGGCGACGCGTTCGCCGCCTATCCGGCGCTGGCCGCAGGTCCGGGCCTCGCCGCAGTGGACCCGGCGATCGTGCCGGATGCGACGTCGATCGCCGAGCTCGCGGCGCCGCGATTCGCGGCGGGCGAGGGATTGCCCGCCGACCAGGCCCAGCCGCTGTACGTTCGTCATCGCGTGGCATTGACCACGGTCGAACGCGCGGCGGGGTTGCGGCTGTAGCCCGGACCGGGTGATGGCGACGTTGCCGAGACCCCAGGCCTTCGCGACGCAGACCGTTGCGACGGTGGTGTGGCGACCGATGACGCAGGACGACCTGCCGGTGATCACCGCGCTCGAAGCGCGTATCCACGCCGCGCCCTGGTCCGAGGGCAATTTTCGCGACGCGCTGGCTGCCGGCTACTCGATGCGCGTCGGCGTGCGCCACGGTTGCATCGTCGCCTATGGCGTCCTGATGCTGGGTCCCGGCGAGGCTCAGCTGCTCAACCTGTCGGTGGTGCCGGAGGCGCGCCGCGAGGGACTCGGGCGGGCGCTGCTTTCCCAGTTCATCGACGACGCGCGGCGCCTTTCCGCCGAGCAGTTCTTCCTCGAGGTGAGGGTCGGCAACCTGCCTGCGATTGCGCTGTACGAGACTGCCGGGTTCTCTCCGGTCGCCCGCCGTGCGGGCTACTACCCGCCGGCGGCACCCGGCGGCGCGCGGGAGGACGCGTTGGTCATGCGCTGTCCGCTCGGGTTGGCGCCGCGGCCGGTGCCCGGCTGATGGCGACGCGCGAGGATGTCCTGCGCGAGCTCGGGCTCGCGCCGCAATGGCGGCTGCGACGCGCGCCTGGCGCTGGCGGACATGGGACCGATCGACCGGCAGGCGCCATTGCGGACGACGCCGATGCCAGGCGGGTGCGCATCGCCGCCCTCGACCGTGAAGCGCTCGTCGCCGACATCGCCGGATGCACGGCCTGCGCGCTTTGCCGCACGCGCCGCAACACCGTCCCCGGCGTCGGCGACCCGAAAGCGCGCTGGATGTTCGTCGGCGAGGCTCCCGGCGCCGACGAGGACGCGCAGGGCGAGCCTTTCGTCGGTCAGGCCGGACGCCTGCTCGACAACATGCTCGGCGCACTCGGCCTCGCACGCACTCGCGACGTCTACATCGCCAACGTGCTCAAGTGCCGGCCGCCCAACAACCGCACGCCCGAGCCGCTCGAGGTCGAAGCCTGCCTGCCCTACCTGAATCGCCAGATCGAGCTGATCGTCCCGACGCTGATCGTCGCGCTGGGCAAGAGCGCGGCGTCGGCATTGCTCAAGAGCGATGCATCGGTTGCCGGCATGCGCAACCGCGTCCATCGCTATCGGGGCATCCCGCTGATCGTCACCTACCATCCGGCGTACCTGCTGCGCACACCCGGCGACAAGGCGAAGGCGTGGGAGGACCTGCTGTTCGCACGGCGCACGCTGGGCGAGGCGCTCGCTGCGGCGAACGGATGATCCCGGCCCGCCAGCCGCCCGTCCTGCGTTGCCGTTCTCCCGCCACCCCCTTGCGTAGGGCCCGTCGAGGCCGCATATTCCGCCCGGCGGGCCAATCGCCCCGGACTCTTGAATCGGAGGAAGGAAATGTTGCGCAAGCTGGGTATCGTTCTCGCAGCGGTCATGACCCTGGCCCTTGGCGGTTGCGGCTACAACCAGCTGCAGCAGCAGGACGAGGGGATCAAGGCCGCATGGTCCGAGGTGCTGAACCAGTACCAGCGACGCGCCGACCTCGTGCCGAACCTCGTGAACACGGTCAAGGGCTATGCGGCCCAGGAGCAGCAGGTGCTGACCGAGGTGACCAATGCCCGGGCCAACGTCGGCTCGATCAAGGCCACGCCGGAGCTGATCAACGATCCGGAAGCGTTCCAGAAGTTCATCCAGGCCCAGAACCAGCTCCAGGGTGCGCTGTCGCGCCTGCTGGCCGTCTCCGAAAATTATCCGCAGCTCAAGTCCGATGCGCTGTTCCGCGACCTGCAATCGCAGCTCGAGGGAACCGAAAACCGCATCGCGGTGGCGCGCAACCGGTACATCAAGTCGGTCCAGGAATACAACACGACGGTGCGCCAGTTCCCGACCAATCTGACGGCGATGATCTTCAAGATGGGCACCAAACCCAACTTCGCGGTCGCCGACGAGGCTGCCGTCAGCGCCCCGCCCAAGGTCGATTTCGGCAAGGCTGCGCCCGCCGCACCGGCGCCTGCCATGCCGGCACCAGCGCCCGTTGCGCCCGCGACCAAGTGAACCCGCGCTAGCGGGCAACAGGCGCTCCAGCAGGCTTGCGCGACTGCCCGCGCCTGATGCGCCTCTCCCTTCGCGAAACGTGACGCGTCCTCGATCATCGGGACCGACGGCTTGGGCCCTTTGGGCCCTGCCGGCGATCCTGCTGGCAATGCTCGTGTCGGTCTTCGTGCCGGCCGTGCAGGCGCAACCTGCGTGGCAGCCGGGCACCGACGGTCTGGCGCCGCTGCCCAAGCTGGCGGCGCGGGTCACCGATCTCACGCAGACGCTGTCGCCGGCCGAAGCGCAGGCGCTCGAAGCGAAGCTCGCCGGCTGGGAGCAGCGAACCGGCAACCAGCTGGTCGTCGCGATCGTGCCGTCGACCCAGCCGGAGACCATCGAGAGCTATTCGATACGCCTTGCCGACGCCTGGAAGATCGGCCACAAGGGCCAGGACAACGGCGCCATCTTCCTGATCGCCAAGAATGACCGCAAGATGCGCATCGAAGTGGGCTACGGCCTCGAAGGCGTGCTGACCGACGTGACATCGCACCGGATCATCACCGAGACCGTGGCGCCGCTGTTCCAGCAGGGCAGGTTCGCCCAGGGGATCGACGCCGGCGTCGACCGCATCATCTCGGTCGTCGGCTCCGGCGCGCCGTTGCCTGCCCGGCAGGCGCCGGCACGGTCGTCCGATGGCTTCGACTTCCAGACGTTGCTGATCCTGCTGTTCGTGGTCGTGCCGGTGATCGGCGGCATCCTGTCGCGGATCTTCGGGCGCCCACTGGGATCGACCATCGGCGGCGGCGTGATCGGCTTCGGTGCGTGGGCGCTCGCAGGATCGATCGCGATCGCGATCGGCGCCGGCGTCATCGCCTTCCTGGTCATGCTGCTGTTCGGCGCCGGCGGCGGCATCGGCCGGCGGGGCGGCACGTGGATTCCGACCGGTGGCTGGGGCGGAGGCGGCTTTGGTGGCGGCGGATTCGGCGGAGGCGGGGGCTTCTCGGGCGGGGGCGGCGGCTTCGGCGGCGGTGGTTCGTCGGGGAGCTGGTAGCGTCATGTCCGTCTCCCACGCGCAGCGTCTCTGGCGCCACCTCGTCACCGACCACCTGTCGGTGCGCCGCGCGTTCCCCAGATCCGCACTCGACCGCATCGAGCAGGCGATCGCCGCCGGCGAGCGTTCACACCGCGGCCAGGTCTGTTTCGCCGTCGAGGGCTCGTTGCATCCGCTGCACGTGCTGCGCAGGCTCACGCCGCGCGAGCGCGCGCTCGAAGTCTTCGGCCTGCTGCGCGTCTGGGACACCGAGGAGAACTCCGGCGTCCTGATCTACCTGCTGCTTGCCGATCGCGATGTCGAGATCGTCGCCGACCGCGGCATCGACCAGGCGGCCGGCGCGACCGCCTGGCATGCGATATCGACCCACATGGAATCCGCGTTCGCCCGGGGCGACTACGCCGACGGCGCCCTGGGCGGGATCGGCGAGGTTTCCGCGCTGCTGGCGCGGCATTTCCCGCGCAACGGGACGGGTTCCAACGAGTTGCCGGACAAGCCGGTCGTCCTCTGACCGGCGGTCAGTCCCCCCAGCGCCGTGTCGGCGCCCGGGCGTCGTCCGGGTGAGGTGGGCGAATCCGCAACATCGCCCGTCCCGGCGCCCGTCGAAATCCGCGGATGCATTGACGCTGGCAACGATGTTGCTATGCTCCCCGGTTAACAACAGGGCTTTCGTTTAGCGATCGATGCTTTCGTAGTCCAACAACCGCAACAAGGGAGAAATCATGGGTTGGTCTTTTTGCCGCCGGCTGGGCTTGGCTGCGCTGGTATCCGGCGTGTTGATGGCCGGAAGCGCGATGGCCGCGAACGTCGCGCTGTTCGCCGATACCACCTACGTCGACTACACCCCGCCGAGCACCTCCAGCGAGGCGTACAACATGCAGGTCGCCCTGACCAGCATGGGCCATACGGTGACGCCGTTCACCGGGACCACCGGGGCCGCATGGTCGACGGCGCTCGCAGGAGCGCAGATTCTCGTCGTGCCCGAGCAGGAAAACGGGCAGATCGCCGGAAACCTCGCCCCGGCAGCCGTCACCGCCATCCAGAGCTTCGTCGGCGGCGGCGGGATCCTGATCGTCGGCGAGGATTACCAGTCGATCCTGTTCATCAACAGCGTGTTCGGCTATTCGATCACGTTCGGCGGTGGCGCCGCTTCGACCCAGACTGCGGCTGCGGCGAGCACCGTCTTCGCAAGCGGCCCCGCCGCGCTGACCGACAACAACGCCACCGGAGGCTATGCCACCGCATCGCTGCCCGCGGGCGCGCTCTGCGCCTACGCCAACGGCACGACCTGCATGGTCTTCCAGATCAACCAGGGTTCGGGAAGGATCATCCAGCTGGGATACGATTATTTCGATGCCGTTCCCAACGGCACCCAGGACGGCGGCTGGAACGCGGTGCTGGCTCTCGCGTCGGGCGGCGCGGGCGGAGGCGGGGCGGTCGCGGTGCCGACGCTCTCCGAGTACGGGATTGCGCTGCTCGGGCTGATGCTCGCCGCGGTCGCCGGCTTCACGCTGCGGCGACGCCCGCTCGGCTGACGACGTTCGCTTCACGGGCCGGCCGCCTCCAGGGCTGCCGGCCCGGCCTCGGCTCCGCCCCGGCCGGTTCCCGGCAGCCGCCCGGGTTTCCCCCGGTTTCGCTCACTCCCCCTCGGTCCCCGCGGGCTTTTCGATGCCCACCAGGTGCAGGGAGTCGAACTGCGCCTGGTTCAATCGGTGACGCCACATGACGAGCAGCATCGTGCAGGTGACGAAGGTTCCGAACAGCATCACCGCCGAGCCGATCGAGATCCCCATGCGCACCATCAGCGCGTAGAGCCCGACCATGACGAGAATGCCGATGTTCTCGTTGAAGTTCTGGACGGCGATCGAGTGACCGGCACCCATCAGCACGTGACCCCGATGCTGCAGCAGCGCATTCATCGGCACGACGAAGAAGCCCGCGCAGGCGCCGATCACGATCATCAGCACCACCGCGAGCGGGACATAGCTGACGAAGATCATCACCATCACGACCACGCCCATGACGGCGCCGAACGGCAGCACGTTGACCGAGCCGCGGAGCGTGACGAATTTCGCCGCGAGCACCGCGCCCAGCGCGACGCCGACGGCGACGACGCCCTGCAGCATCGATGCCTGCGACAGGTCGAGCTTCAGCGCGTGCGCCGCCCAGTCGATGACGATGAACTGCAGTGTGGCGCCCGCGCCCCAGAACAGCGTCGTGGTCGCGAGCGTGATCTGCCCCAGCCGGTCGCGCCACAGCAGCCCGACGCAGTGTGAGAATTCGCGCACCAGGTAGAACGGATTCTTGCTGGGCACGCGGTGATCGACACCGGTATCCGGAATGAACGCATTGATGATCGCGGCGACGAGGTAGAGAGCCATGATGACCGAGATCGCCGCCTCGGGCGCCGTGTCGATCGGCAGGTCGATGACCGGCAGGTCGAAGCCCAGAAGCATGGTCGACACCCGCGGGGTGATCAGGGCGCCGCCGAGCAGCACGCCGATGATGATCGAGCCGACGGTTGCGCCTTCGATCCAGCCATTGGCGATCACCAGCTGCTGCGGCGGCAGCAGCTCGGTCAGGATGCCGTACTTGGCGGGCGAATACGCGGCCGCCCCGAGCCCGACCAGCGCATATGCCAGCAACGGATGGACGGCGAACAGCATCATCGAGCAGCCGACGATCTTGATCGCGTTGGTGATCAGCATCACGCGGCCCTTGGGCATCGAGTCCGCGAATGCGCCGACGAGTGGCGCGAGGACGACGTAGGACACGACGAAGCTCTGCTTGAGCGCCGGTGTCATCCACGGCGGCTCGTGCAGCTCGCGCAGCAGCGCGATGGCGGCGATCAGCAGCGCGTTGTCGGCGAGTGACGAGAAGAACTGCGCCGCTATGATGGTGTAGAAGCCGCGTTTCATGGACTCGTAATGGCCGCGCGCGTTCGACGCGGCGAATCCGTCACGCTCCGCATCGGTCGATCGCGACGCTTTTCGGGAGGGCGGCGTCGGCGGCGATTTTGCGTTCGATTGCTATAATGCAGACGTTGCGCGGCCCGCGCTTTATACCATGATTGTGCAGGCTGCCCCAATGCCGCTGAACCGCCCGTGCCGCGGTCGTCCGCCGCGGCACGCAGGTGCAGGCCGCGACCCACCGCCCCCCGACCACACCGCCGAACCGGATTCGCATGGCCCGCCCGCTCGTTGCGCACGTCGACCTTGGGGCGCTGGCGGCCAATCTGGCCCGGGTCAGGGCCCTTGCGCCGGGGGCCGCCGTGCGTGCTGTCGTCAAGGCAAATGCCTACGGGCATGGACTCGTACGGGTATTGCCGGCGCTCGACGATGCCGATGGCCTGGCGCTGATCGAGATCGACGCCGCCGTGGGGCTGCGCGATTCGGGGTACCGGCGTCCGATCCTGCTGCTCGAGGGATTCTTCGACGAGCGCGAGCTCGGGGAGATCGCGTCCCGCTCCCTGTCCATCGTCGTCCACGATGTCGAGCAGCTGCGCATGCTCGAGCACGCGCGCCTTTCCCGGCCGCTCGAGATCTGGGTCAAGATCAACACCGGGATGAATCGCCTGGGGCTGGCGCCGCACGAGGTGGCGAGCGCGTGCGCGCGGCTGGAAGCGATGGGCATGGCAGCGCCGCTGCGCCTGATGACGCATTTCGCCTGCGCGGACGAGGCGGGTGGCATCGCCGGCCCGCTCGCGCGCTTCCACGAAGCCTGCGGCGGCCTGCCGTACGCGCGATCGCTCGCCAATTCGGCAGGCGTGTTCCGGCATGGAGAGGTCGGTGGTGATATCGTGCGTCCCGGAATCATGCTCTACGGCGCGACGCCGTTTGCCGGCCGGAGCGCTGCGGACCTGGGCCTCGCTCCCGCGATGACGCTGCGCTCGAAGCTCATCGGCGTCCAGACGCTCAGCGCGGGTGATCGCGTCGGCTACGGCTCGACCTTCGCCGCGGCAGGACGGATGCGCATCGGCGTCGTTGCCTGCGGCTATGCCGATGGCTATCCGCGGCACGCGCCGAATGGAACGCCGGTCATGGTCGAGGGGCGCCGGGTGCCGCTGGCCGGCCGCGTGTCGATGGACATGCTGACCGTCGATCTGTCGGAGGTCCCGCAGGCCGGCGTCGGCAGCGAGGTCGTGTTGTGGGGCCAGGGCCTGCCGGTCGACGAAGTGGCAGCGGCGGCGGGCACGATCGGCTACGAGCTGTTGTGCGCCGTGGCGCCGCGCGTCGCTTTCGCGACGGCGTCCTCGCCGCCGGGCGTCGCGAAATTCGAGGAGTGAACGTGTACATCGTCGTCACCGGCGCCGCCGGATTCATCGGGTCCAATATCGTCAAGGCCCTCAATGCGCAGGGCGAAACCGACATCATCGCCGTCGACAATCTGACGCGCGCCGACAAGTTCCGCAATCTCGTCGACTGCGAGATCGCAGACTACGTCGACAAGGAAGAGTTCGTCCTGCGCATCGCCAACGGTGAGTTCGACGACGACGTCTCCGCGGTGTTCCACCAGGGGGCGTGCTCGGACACGATGGAGTCCGACGGCCGGTACATGATGCGCAACAACTACCGGTACTCGGTCACGCTGCTCGACCACTGCCAGAACAACGACATCCCGTTCCTCTACGCCTCGAGCGCGTCGGTGTACGGCGGGGGGAAGGTGTTCGTCGAGCGGCGCGAGCACGAGGCGCCGCTCAACGTGTACGGCTACTCCAAGTTCCTGTTCGACCAGTACGTCCGGCGCGTGCTGCCCGAGCGCACCGCGCCCGTCGTCGGCTTCCGCTATTTCAACGTGTACGGCCCGCGCGAGGCGCACAAGGGGCGGATGGCGTCGGTCGCGTTCCACTTCTTCAACCAGTACCGGGCGAACGGGCAGGTGCGCCTGTTCGAAGGCTGCGACGGCTACGCGGCGGGCGAGCAGCAGCGCGATTTCGTGGCGGTGAGCGACGTCGTGCGCGCGAACCTGCACTTCCTCGACGACGCGCACCGCTCGGGCATCTTCAACCTCGGGTCGGGCCGCGCGCAGAGCTTCAACGACGT
>DATIQL010000184.1:0-7400 GCA_035470905.1 Casimicrobiaceae bacterium | reverse complement strand
TGGCGCGCCCGGCAGGATTCGAACCCACGACCCCCTGGTTCGTAGCCAGGTACTCTATCCAACTGAGCTACGGGCGCGACGGGCCGAATTCTAACACGATCCCGTTCGGCGCCCCCTCACCCTGACCCTCTCCCCGAGGGGGAGAGGGAAATCTGCGGCCCCTCGCCCCGCCCCTCTCCCCGGTGGCGGGGAGAGGGAAATGATGACGGTGGATCAGACCCCGCCCCAGACCTCGCGCGCGGTCTCGACCACCAGCCGCAACTTCGCTGCCTGCGACTCGACGGCGATCTCGTTGCCGTGCACGGTGCTGGAGAATCCGCATTGCGGTGACAGGCAGAGCTGGTCGAGCGGAACGTACTTCGCAGCGGCGTCGATGCGTCGCTTGAGGTCGTCCTTGGTTTCGAGCTGGCCGACCTTGGTGCTGACGAGCCCCAGCACGACGGTCTTGCCCTTGGGCACGTGGCGCAACGGCGCGAAATCGCCGGAGCGCGCATCGTCGTATTCGAGGAAGTAGCCGTCGACGGCGAGCTCGTTGAACAGCACCTCGGCCACCGGCTCGTAGCCACCCTCGGCGGCCCATGCGCTCTTGAAATTGCCGCGGCAGAGATGGATGCAGACGGTCATGTCCTTGGGCTTGCGCGCGATCGCCGCATTGATCAGGCGGGCGTAGCGGCGCGGCAGGTCGTTCGGATCGTCGCCGCGCTGCCGCGCCCCCTCGCGCATCTTCTCGTCGCACAGGTAAGCGAGGTTGGTGTCGTCGAACTGCAGATACCTGCAGCCCGCCGCGCCGAGGCTCTGCAGCTCATCGGCATACCCGGCGGCGACGTCGGCGTAGAACGCTTCGAGGTCGGGATAGGCGTCACGGCTGATGGCGCCCCGGCCGCCGCGGAAGTGCAGCATCGTCGGCGACGGGATCGTCACCTTGGCCGTGCGCGTGGTCACGGAGCGCAGGAATTCGAAATCGGCGAGCTGGATCGGCTTCTCGTGGCGCACCTTGCCGGTGACCTGCATGACCGGGGGCTCGAAATCGACGTCGCCCTTGGCGCTGTGGAACTTGACGTGGATGCCGCCCTTGGTCTCGACGCCGCCGAGCTGGGTCAGGAAGTCGATGTGGAAATAGGTCCGCCGGTATTCGCCGTCGGTGATCCCGCGCAACCCCAGGTCCTCCTGGAATTTCACGATGCCACGGATCGCTTCGTCCTCGACGCTGCGCAACTGGGCCGCAGATATGGCACCGGTCCTGAACTGCTCGCGGGCGTCGAGCAGGAACTTGGGGCGCAGGAAGCTGCCGACATGGTCGGCGCGAAACGGCGGAACGTTGCGGGCAGTGACGGATGGCGAAGCGACGGCGGCGGTCATGAATCCTCCAGCGATGCGACTGTGTAGTGGAAAGAGTGCAGCATGCAGTCAGGGCCCGAGGGCGCAGGCCGAGCTTCGCTCCCGCGACGGGCGGACACCAATGATACGCGCCGGTGATCGGTCGCGAGAACGTGGACTGTCAGTCGACGACACCGTCGTCGAGGCGCTGCCTAATGCTGCGTCGGCCCGTCCGCATCGACGATGCCGTCGAGCGGGAGGCGCTCGTCCGGCGGACCGCTGGCGCGCCCCCTGCGCAGCACGATCCCCTTGCCCGCCCAGGCGATGCCCGACCATATCGCGAGCACCGCGATCGGCCACGCGAGAACGCGGGGCCACATTGCCGCGACGATGCCGATGCCGAGGGCAACGCCCGCCATCAGAAACAACAGCCCCGCCTCGGCCGGCCCCAGAGCGCGCCGATCGGTCAACGCCGCCCCCAGCGCGCTGGTGACGCTCACTGCCCCTGCCGCGGCGCGTCCCGCACTGCCGGAACGCGCGCGACGCAGGCCCTGCCGCAGCTCCCGCGCCGTCATTTCGCCACTCGCCACGGGTGCCGGCCGAACGCGATTTCGTCGGGTCAGCACGATCTCCGTCGAGCGCTCGAGGTCCGCCTCGTACTGCTCGGCCATCTGTGCCGAAAATCCGTCGTCCTCGATCGCGACGTCGAGTTCGTAATTCGACATCCAGCTCGCGAGATTCAGGTTCGTCGAGCCTACCCGCGACCAGTGCCGGTCGGCGACGGCGGTCTTGGCGTGCAGCATCGTGCCGTTCCATTCGAACACGCGCACCCCTGCTTCGAGCAGCGGCCGGTACTGCGCGCGGGAAAGCGGTGACAGCGCCGGGATGTCGCTCGCGCCCGGCACGAGCAGGCGCACGTCGACGCCATCGCGCGCGGCCGCGCGCAGCGCCTGGACGTACGGCGACGTCGCGACGAAATACGCATCGGTCAGCCACAGCTCGCGCCTTGCGATCGACGCGACGATGAGATCCATCCGGAAGGTCCCCGCGACGTCGGGCTCGTTGGCGATCACGTGCAGATGCATGTCGCCGGCCGGAGGAATGGTCGCCGGTGGCGTCAGCAGCGAGCCGTCGAGCGGCGGACCGCCGGTGGCGAAGACCTGTGCGAAGGCGCGCTCCAGCGCGCTGATCGCAGGCCCGCGGATCTCGATCCCGGTGTCGCGCCATGGCGCCAGCCTGCGCCCGGGATTTCCCAGCCAGAGTTCGCTGATGCAGAGCCCGCTGACGAAGCCGACCTCGCCGTCGACGACGATCGTCTTGCGATGATCGCGCGACAGCCAGCCCAGCGGACTCGACAGGTGCGGCGGATTGAACACCCGGACGTCGGCCCCCGCCTCGCGCGCTTCGCGCCACAGCGACAGCGCCCGGCACGAGCCGAGCCAATCGACGATGATCGAGACGCTGACGCCGGAACGCGCGCGCTCGGTGAGCAGCGCCGCGAATTCGCGCCCGACCGCGTCGTCCTCGACCATGTAGCACTCGAACAGGATCGATTGCTGGGCCCTCGCGATCGCCTTCTTCCAGGCCGGATAGTTCTCGGCGGCATCGCGCAGCAGCCGCACCGCATTGCCTTCCAGCGCCGGGCTCCCTGCGGCACGGGCAAGCGCGCGCTCGGCGAACTCGCTCATTGGCGCGATCGCGTTGCGCGGGAGATCGGCAGGCTCGGTCGTCAATGCGGATGCGCAGGCGGATTCCGGCGGCGCGAAGCGCCGCACCGGATCGAATTATGCGCAATTCACCGTCGCGAGGCGATCGGGCCCGCCCCTATTCACTGGCGCCGGGGGCGGGACTCCCGTCGGAGGCGATCGACTCGCTCTCCAGCATGCGCAGCTGCCAGAGGTCCCTGCTGCCGCCCCGCAGCAGGGGCTTGAGCGCGAGGCGTCCCGTCTTCCCGATGCTGCGCTCCAGGTAGCGCATTTCGTCGAGACCGGCGCGAACCGTGTCGTCGACGGTCGCCTCGAAACCGTTTTCGCGCATCATCAGGATGCCTTTGGCGCGCAGTGCAAGCTCTGCGTGAAGCCGCAGGTAGCACAGCAGGTCCGCGACGACGGGACCCTTGAAGCGGTGCTTCAGGGTCGCCAGGTAGCGTCCTGCCTGCGAGTCGGGAAAATCGCCCGAGGTGATCGACTGCAGCATGTCGGCGTCCGCATCGAAGCCCTGGCCGAGCCAATTCGCCACTGCCCGCTCGCTGCGCTGGAAGACGATGTAGAGCAGCGGCGGCATTGCGAACAGCACGCCAAGGGTCGCGACCCGCGGCGCCGACGACAGGTGATTGAAAGCCGAGTGCAGGACCACCGCAAGCGCGAGGCCCGGAAGGAGGACCACCGGCGTCGGTTCCTTGGAACGCTCGGTCATCGCGAGCCCCATCACCGCGAAGATCGCGGTGCTGCCGCCGTGCATGATCGCGGTGCCGAATCCCCGCACGATCCAGGTCCCGAGGCCGGCATCCGGCACGAGATGCTGGTAATAGACGTTCTCCAGGATCGCGAAACCGGTGCCGACGGCGAAGCCGCAGATTGCAGCGTCGACGAGGAATCCGATCCGGTTGGTGCGGATCAGCGCGACGATGACCAGTCCTTTCGCGACCTCCTCCAAGAGCGGTCCGACGTAGCGGCTGTAGGCGGTGAAATCGAGCGCGAGCAGGCCGGCGAGTCCGCCGTTCGCGAAATACGAGACTCCGGCCATCGCCACCCCCGCCAGGACCATGGCGATGATGGCGCGCATGGTCACCAGCTTGTAGCCGTCGAGATAGAGCAGCGCGGCCAGAAACGCCAGCACCGGCAGCATGCCGATCAGCAGGTGCGGCAGGATGGCGATCGTCATGGGATTGGAAGCCGTGCCTGGATTCGCAGCCTACAGGACCTTCAGCGAGATCATCCACTCATCGCCCTTGCGCTGCGAATTCTGGAAGCCCATCGCATATCCGAATGAGAGCGTCATGTCGTAGACGTGAAGGACATGGAAGCGCAGATCGATCTGCGTCCCCAGGTTCGCGTAGCCCTTGCGATGCGTGGTGTCCCCGGGATCGGTCCACAATCCCGACGCGAAGACCGCGGGCCGCAGCCAGTTCAGATACATTCCGGGAGTTCCGGCGGATTCCAGCACCAGCGGGGGCAGGTTCCACTCCACCATCTGGCGCGCATAGCTCTGCCCGCTGAGTTCGTTGATCCCGAATCCGGGCATCGAATCGTAGTTCCGATACCGCTTCTCGGGCCCATGGTCGACGTAGTTGTTGCCGAATCCGCCGAAGTAGAAATTGGCATTGGGATCATCGCGATTGCCGCTGCTGGCGCCGGCGACGCTCCGCAGCCAGACGGACGAATGGGCGATCGGAAGGGCGAAGCCGTAGTCGAAGCTTCCGCGAAGCTGGCCGGGCGTATTCCCGCCCGCCTGGCTGCCCTTGGCGATCAGTTCCCACGCGATTCCCTTCTCGTCGTCGACGGCGCCCTGGGAACGCCGCCGATCGCTGTAGTGCAGCCCCACCTGCGCCGTCAGGAGGCGGGTGAACGTCGTGGCCACGTTCTGGGCCTGCGGCAGGGTGTCGATCTTGTCGAAATACTCGAGGTCGTAGCTCAGCGTCAGGCTGCGCGGATCGTCGTAGATCAGGAGATCGTCGTAGCCGAGCTTGGCCGCGAGACCCTTGCGGCTGACCTTGGTCGGGCCGAAGAGATCGTAGAAATCCGAGCGGTTCCAGGCCAGGCTGCCCCGCCAGCCCAGGTATTCGCCGGACAGGTCGACGTGCGCGCGCTCGTTGCCGGGCAGATCTCCGGTCGGCGTGTACGCGGCAGTGATACCGAAGTTCGCGATGTCGATCGGGTCCGAGAAATTGAAGCGATAGCCGACCCCGACCGAGTTCTTGTAGCCCTGGACCGTCGGATAGGCATTGTCGAGTCCGACGTTCTTCAGCGGTTCGTACGGGCCCTTGCGCAGCACCACCTTGTCGTAATCGACCGTGCCAGGCGGAGGCACCTGCCAGGTCTTGACGATCGGATGTTTCTGCGCGACCTCGTTGCCCAGAAAGCTGATCGCGCTGACGTCGTCGGTGGGATGCGGCTCGATGATTGCCGGAACGAATCCGTCGCCGGTGAATGTCAGCACGACGAGGCGGCCGTCCTTCAGGGGCACCGGTCGAAAGAACCCGATATCCGCATTGGTGACGGCCTCGACTTTGCCGGTCGCGACCTCGTAGCGGAAGATGTTGGACACCCCGGTGTAATAGCTGCTTCCGTACAGGTAGCGTCCATCGGGTGAAAACACGAAGCTCTCGGGAATCGACTGTCCGAAGCGGAATTCGCTGAGGGGCTTCATGTCCCCCGCGACGACCTTGGCGATTTCCCACACGCGCACGAACTGATCGGTCGTGACGTCGCTCATCGACGCCGACAGCAGCCGCCCATCGGGGGAGATGTCGAGGTCGTACGGCACCGACTCATACGCGAACCGATGCAGGACCTGCCATTCCTTGTAGGGATAGGGAATCCGCACCAGTTCGGCCAGGCCGTTCGCGTGACGCACCCCCATCAGCGATCGGTCCACCGGATTGAACACGATCTCGCCGATCCTTGCGCCTTCCAGCAGCATCCGCTCCACACCGGTTTCCACATTCACTTCCATCAGGTCCCGGTGCGCCAGGTTGTTGTTGGTGTAGAAGGCGGTATGGGTCGCCGGGTCGTAGGCAAACGAGGCTACGCGGTACAGCATCGCGCCCTTGATGTCCGCGAGCCGCTTCTCGGTGCCATCGCGTGTATCGAGGGCTCCCACGTGCTCGACGAAGCCCGGATATCGAAACGCCGCGTAGATGGTGTGCTTCGTCTCGTCGTAGTACATCCGCGAGATCGACCCCATCGCCGCTCCGGCGAGCTTGCGGTACGGCGTAATCGGATAACGTCGCAGCTCGGAGAGATTCCGCTGCTGGAAGCTATGCTCGAAGGCGATCCAGTCCTGCCAGGCCCGTTCCAGCGGAAGGCCGAAAACCTGCTGGAAATTGTCGGCGTAATAGCGCCGGCTGGCGTCGTCGCGCTTCACCCAGTCGACGACCTTCTCGGGGGAATAGACATACGCGAGCCAGGTGAAGAACCGGGTGCCGTAGAGATAGGCGTTGGCGCTGGTCTGAAAGCTGGTTTGAACCCCGCGCGAGACGAGACCGAGGGGATCGTAGAACGCGGCATCGTCCCGGACCATCGCCCGGAAGACCATTTCGTCATAGCCGCCTTGTGCCCTTCCCAACCCGCCATCTTTCCAGGTCTCCAGGAAGACGGCGATTCCCTCGTTGTACCAGCGGGGAGTGTCGACGCGAGGCGCCGTCAGGTAGTTGTAGAGCATGGACTCGGGATCCAACGCCAGTGCCGAGGCCTTGCCGAAGAACAGTCGCCGCCAGCGCCGGTCGTCTGCCGACGCGACGTCCCCGGTCGTGACATGGACCAGCTCGTGGTTCATCAGCGTGTACATGCGCTCGCTCGCCGGAAACGTCTCGAACGCATGGGACAGCGGCGCAATGTCGAAGTAGATCCGGTCGTGCGGGGCCGTGGCGGTAGCCGCATTCCCGTAATCCGAGTGGTCCCTCAGCAGCACCGTTGTCGGCTCCGAGGGCGTCCAGTGGAATATCCGACGTTGCCAGTCGAGCGAATTCGTGTAGGTGCGTACGGTGTGTGGAACGAGGTAGCCGAGGTAATCGAAATAGACGAGCGTGAGATCCTTGGTCTGAACGTACGACAGGCCGAGCGAGCTGCCCTCGGCGCCTGCCGCAACCGGCATCACCGCCAGCAGCAGGCAGAATATGCGAGCACGCATGCCACCCCCCTCCCAGGAACGTCGGCCCGAAGCATAAGGTCTGCGACCCCCAAATGGAAACCGCCGGCTTGCTGCCGGCGGTTTCGCGGGGGCGAGACTGGGTTCGAACCTTACCGGTCCGTCGCCCTGTTGACGGCGCGGTCGGTGGCCTTGTCCACGGCGCGGTCGGTCGCGCGGTCGGTGGCGCGATCGGTGGCACGGTCGGTGGCGCGATCGGTGGCACGGTCGGTGGC
>DATIQL010000183.1:0-5174 GCA_035470905.1 Casimicrobiaceae bacterium | reverse complement strand
CTTGCGGTCGCGCCGTGACCTGAACAGCGAGCGAAACGCCTCCTCCCCTCGCGGCGTGAACGCGATGACCCGCGATCCCTTGACGCGGCGCGCCCATCCCAGCGCACAGATGCGTTCGAGCAGCGCCGTTCCCAGCGCGCCGGCGAGGTGGTGTCGACGTTCGCCCCAATCGAGGCAGGGGCGGCATGCCGCGCGGCGCCGGGATACGGCTGCCGCGGTGTCGATGCCGAACGTCGCGAACCAGCGCGCCCCTGCATCGGTCAGCTGCAGCATGCCCCCCTGCGTGCTGAATGCGCGCTCGTCCAGCAATGCCTCGTAGGCCAGGACGCCGAGCTCCCCCGCGAGATGGTCGTAGCAGACCCGCGCCTTGCGCAACGCGGGCTCCCTCGGGCTCGAGCGCACCCGCACTGCGCCGGTGCGAAAGGCCACACCCATCAGCGATTCGAGCAGCTGCGCGACGTCGCGGTCGGCCAGCCGGAAATAGCGATGCCGCCCCTGATGCTCGACCGCGATCAGGCCGGCATCGAGGAGCTTGGCAAGGTGGGCGCTGGCCGTCTGCTTGGTGACCCCGGCAATGCCCGCGAGCTCGGTCGCGGTCAGCGCGCGGTCCGCCAGCAGCGCGGTCAGCACCTCGGCGCGCGCGTGGTCGCCTATCAGCGCTGCGATGCGTGCGATGTTCGGGCCGTCTTTCACGATTCGATCGTAGACGAACCATCAACTGCGTGCAAGGCGCTATCGTTCGGACATCTCCATTCCCGGGTGCGCGAGAATGAAAGTCTGCCTGATCCGCTACCAGATCGACCCCTTCCAGCGCGAGGCTTTCAGAGCGTACGCGGAGAACTGGGGATCGATCATTCCCAGGTGCGGCGGTCACCTGGTGGGATACTTCCTGCCCTACGAAGGGACCAACGACGTCGCCTGGGGACTGATTGCCTTCGATTCGCTCGCAGCCTACGAGGCCTACCGCGCGAGGCTGACGGTCGACGCGGACGCAAGGGCGAACTTCGCGCTGGCGAAAGCGGGACGATTCATCCTGCGCGAAGAGCGCACGTTCGTAGAAGTGGTCCCCGGAACCTTCGGGATTCGCGCGCAAGCGCAGGGAGTGTCGCAATGATCGCAGTGATATTCGAGGTGGTCCCCAGGAACGGAACGAAGGAGGCCTATCTCGCCGCCGCCGCATCGCTGCGGCCGATGCTGGACAAGATGGATGGGTTCATTTCCCTCGAGCGCTTTGAAAGCCTGAGCCAGCCCGGGAAGCTGCTGTCGCTTTCTTTCTGGCGCGACGAGGAGACCGTCAGGCAATGGCGCAACCTCGATGCGCATCGCCGGGTGCAGCACGCAGGCAGGAACGAGCTGTTCGCCGACTACCGGCTGCGGGTCGCCGGCGTGCTGCGGGACTACGGAATGGAGGACCGCGCGCAGGCGCCGGCCGACTCGGTCGCCGCCCACGGCTGATCCGAATCGTCGCCCCGCGCCCGACCCTGCGCGTCGAGGGTCGAGCGATTCAGTTCAGCTTGCGCCGCCGCGCGAATCCGATTCCGGCGAGGCCGACGCCGAGCAGCGCGAGGGTGGCGGGTTCGGGAACGGTGGAGCCGTTCAGCGAAAAGGCGGCATTGAATGTGGGCGCGGGGCTGCCTCCGATGACGTCCGTACCGACGCGCAGCCAGTCGGGGTCGAGGTTCGCATTGCGGATCCAGCTCTGCAGATCCGTCGCGCCCGCGGGGAAAGGTGTTCCGGGCGCCACGATCGGTCTTGGCGCGGACAGCCACAGGAAATGACTGTCGAGGCCACTCAATGCGACCTGCGGGACGAAGAAATAGTGATCTGCGGCGAGCGAGAACGGAGTGGCGAAGGTGACATCGCACCTCACTTCCTGTCCGGTCGCCGCTCCCTCTCCACCGGTCGTCTGGTTCGGCTTCGGGTCGATGCCGTTTATGATCGAATTGGCAGCGGTGAATGAACCCGCGAGCAGCGAGCACTGGAAGGTCAGGGTGCCGCCGATGGAATCTCGGCCGTCAAGTGCGACGTCGGCAGGGGAATTGACGCGGGTGGGCACTTGCGGAGTGCTGAACGTCGGTGGTCCCGAGGTCCGGCCCGTGTCCGAATCATTCGGAAAGACCCGATAGATCTCCACGCCGATGCTGGTCACGTCGGCGTAGGTGGCCCCAACGAACAGCCCGGTGAAGCTCGCGCTGGTGATCAGCGTCGTGGGCGACGTGGTGACGAAGTCGTCGGCGGTCTCGGTCTCGATCACGCCCGCACCGCCGGGCCGCGACGTGGTGGCGATCCTGCCATCGGGATTGCCCGTGCTGAAGAAGAACGGGGTCGCCTCGGCCGCAGGAAGCGCCGTCACGGCGGCAAGCAGGACAGTCGACAGGACGAGCGGCGAACGCATGAACGTCTCCCCACGATGTAACTGCAGATGCAGCGAATGAACGCGCTGGCGCAGCCTGCGACACTGCGCGACGCCGATTCCGGCGAAGCCGACGCCGAGCAGCATCTTGCGTGCCTGAACTAATAAATATAGAACAATCAATGAGTTGGCGTCATTCCGATAGGATCCCTGCTTGCGGTTTGTAAATTCTACCGACAAGCCTTCCGGCGACGGGTCGTGCCGCGATGTATCCCCGCCGACATCCCGCCGCCGCCGCGCCGCCCCCTGCATCGGCACGTGGCGCCGACGCCGCGGCACCTCGACGAGCGACAGCGGGGCGAATTGCCACCTGACGGGCACGGCGATGGCGCAACGCTGACGCGACCGCGATCCGTCAACCAGGTCTCAGCAGCCTATCGATGTCGTCCTTCGCCCAAGTTGCCTGATCGCGCAGCTGCCGCATGGTCGCGGTGGTCAGCGTTCCTTGCACACCGCACTGGCGGCACGTCACGAAGCCGGCGTGCCACGCCGCGTCGAGCAGTTGGGTGGTGGCTGCGCCGCACCACCCGCACTCGGCCATTAGCTCGGCCGCATCCTTCCGAGGATCGAGGATCAGGGAGAAGCGGGCTTCGTTCGCCATGAGGCCTCGCCAATCGTTTCGAGGCAAAGGTGCTACCCACGCCTCCGAATTGATCCGTTACCTATGTGATCGGAACGGACCAGGCGTGATTGGTGCCGGCAGTAGGATTCGAACCCACGACCAACGGTTTACAAAACCGCTGCTCTACCAACTGAGCTATGCCGGCGCTCGGAAATTGTAACGCCTTCGGGGAGGCGCATTCCCGCGATCAGTGGCCCGCGCCAGCGCGGGCTGGAGGTGCAGCCTGAGGCCCCTGGAGAGCCTGCTACTTTACGACTTGCAGGTGCGTCGGACGCTTGGGCCGTGACGGCTCGGCAGGCGCGGGGGCGCCCATCGCCTGGCTGTCGCGCGGCGCGGTCGACGCCGCGAGCGCGGCAACGGGATCGTCAGGTGCAGTGAAGGAGAACCCGTAGCCGGTTTCCTTGGCGAAGATGCCGATGACCGCACCGATCGGCACCGCGACCTCCTGCGACGAGCCGTTGAAGCGCGCGGTGAACTGGATCCACTGGTTGTCGATGGTCAGCTTGCGCGTCGCCGTTGCGCTGACGTTGAGCACGATCTCGCCGTTCTTCACGAACGCCGCAGGCACCCGCGTCTGCGGGTTCACGCGGACCGCGAGGTAAGGCGTCAGGCCGTTGTCGGCGCACCACTCGCAGATGGCGCGCACGAGGTACGGCTTCGCAGACTGTTCCGACATGCCGACGATATTACCCTTGGTGCCTGCGCGGTCAAGACGCAGGCTTTACCGCTCGTCCGCCCGACGTTGACCACAGCGCGTACGCTACTTGCGCATCCCGCGCTCGGCCGAGGTGAGCGCTTCCGAGAACGCCGGGCGCGCGAACAGGCGCTCGGCGTATTTCATCAGCGGAGCGGCCTGCTTCGGCATCTGGATGCCGTAGTAGTCGAGGCGCCACAGCAGCGGCGTGATCGCGACGTCGAGCATCGAATACTCGTCGCCGAGCATGTGCTTGTGCTTGGCGAACACCGGCGCGATCTGCATCAGCGAGTCGCGAACCAGCGCGCGTGCCCGTTCCGCCTGCTTCTGGTTGGTGCCTTCGAGCGCGTCGATGTGGACGAACAGCTCCTTCTCGAACCGGTGCAGGAAGAGCCTTGCGCGCGCGCGCATCACCGGATCGGCGGGCATCAGCTGCGGATGCGGGAAACGCTCGTCGATGTATTCGTTGATGATGTTGGACTCGTGCAGCACGAGATCGCGCTCGACCAGCACCGGGACCTGGTTGTACGGATTCATCACCGCCAGGTCCTCGGGCTTGTGGTCGAGGTCGACGTCGATGATCTGGAAATCCATGCCCTTCTCGTGCAACACGATGCGGCAGCGCTGACTGAACGGGTCGGTCGTGCCGGAGTAAAGGGTCATCATGGTCTGGTTCTCCTTGATCGATGGTGCAGTTTGCCGCGTGTCCTCGATGGCTTCAAATGCGGTGACGCATTCGGGAAAGCAACGGGGCAGGAGGGTCGCTCCTGCCCCGCATCAAGCAGTGCGGTCGGTTCTAGTGCAGATCTTTCCAGTATTCCCGCTTCAGGGCATAGGCGAATGCGAACAGCACGCCAAGGAACAGGAGCACGATGATGCCCAAGTGGATGCGCTTGTTCTTGATCGGCTCGCCCATGTAGTCGAGGTAGTTGACGAGGTCGGCGACGAAGGCCTCGTACTCGGTGCGCGTCATCGTCCCAGGCACGTCGGGCGCCAGCGTCAGCACGGCATACTTGCCGCCCGGCTTTTCCTCGAGCATCGAAAGGCCCTTGACTGCGATCGCCGCGCCAGCCGCCTTCGCGTGCTCCTCGTACTCGGTCTCGACCAGCTTGTTGGTGCCCGACAGCTGCCACAGCACGTTCGGCATGCTGACGTTCGGGAACACGAGGTTGTTCCAGCCCGATGCCGATTTCTCGTCGCGGTAGAAACCGAGCAGGTAGCTGTACAGCCAATCGCGACCGCGGATGCGCGCTTCCAGCGTCAGGTCCGGCGGCGGGGCCGGGAACCACTTCGCCGCGTCCTCCGGCGTCATCGCAACCGTCATCTGGTCGCCGATCTTCTTGGTCGCGAACATCAGGTTGTCGGTGATTTCGACCGGCGTGAGGCCAATGTCCTCGAGCCGGTTGTACCGCATGTACTTGGCGGTGTGGCAGGTCAGGCAGTAG
>DATIQL010000182.1:0-26236 GCA_035470905.1 Casimicrobiaceae bacterium | reverse complement strand
TCACTGCAGGCCGACGCCGAGCGCTTGCTGCTGCTACCCGCCGACCTCGACCTCGACAAGGTCTCGCACGCCCTGGCGTCGGTGCACAGCCCCGACGTCGATTTTGCCGATTTCTATTTCCAGCATTCGACCTTCGAGAGCTGGAGCCTCGAGGAAGGCATCGTGAAGGCCGGCACGTTCTCGATCGACCGTGGGGTCGGCGTGCGTGCCGTCAGCGGCGACAAGCAGGCGTTCGCCTATTCCGATGACATCTCATCGTCCGCGCTGCACGAGGCGGCGGTCGCCGTGCGCGCGATCGGCCGGCAGGGGCAGTCGGCATCGGCGCCGCTCGGGCGCCGCGTCGAATCCCGCCGGCTGTACGGCGGGGCCGACCCGGTGATGAGCCTGCAGGACGCGGACAAGGTCGCATTGCTGACGCGGCTCGAACGCAAGGCCCGTGCGCGCGATTCGCGCGTCGTGCAGGTGATGGCCTCGCTCGCGGGCGAGCACGAAACCATCCTGATCGCCCGCAGCGACGGGCTGGTCGCCGCAGACGTGCGCCCGCTGGTGAGGATGTCGCTGACGGTGATCGTCGAGGAAGGGGGCCGCCGCGAACAGGGCTTCTCCGGAGGAGGCGGGCGCTTCGATTACGCGCATTTCGACGATGCGCGCCTCGACGACTATGCCACGCGCGCAGTCGACCAGGCGCTGCTCAACCTGTCGGCGCGCGAAGCCCCTGCCGGGAACATGACGGTCGTCCTGGGCAACGGCTGGCCCGGCATCCTGCTGCACGAAGCCATCGGCCACGGCCTCGAGGGCGATTTCAACCGCAAGGGGACGAGCGCTTTCGCGGGACGGGTCGGGGAGCGCGTCGCCGCGCCCGGCGTCACCGTCATCGACGACGGGACGCTCGCCGAACGGCGTGGCTCGCTGAACCTCGACGACGAAGGAAATCCGACGCAGCGCACCGTGCTGATCGAGGACGGCTATCTGCGCGGCTACATGCAGGATCGCCTGAATGCCGGATTGATGCGGGTCGGCGTCACCGGCAATGGGCGCCGCGAATCGTTCGCGAGCCTGCCGATGCCGCGGATGACCAACACCATCATGCTTGCCGGCGAGCGCGATCCCGAGGAAATCATCGCATCGGTCGATCGCGGACTGTACGCGGCCAATTTCGGCGGGGGCCAGGTCGACATCACCAGCGGCAAGTTCGTCTTTTCCGCCGCGGAGGCGTGGGTGATCGAGAACGGCAAGCTCGCCTATCCCGTGAAAGGCGCGACGCTGATCGGCAATGGCCCGGATGCGCTGACGCGGGTGTCGATGGTCGGCAACGACCTGGCGCTCGATCTGGGCATCGGTACCTGCGGCAAGGACGGGCAGAGCGTCCCCGTCGGCGTCGGCCAACCGACGCTGCGGATCGACGGTCTCACCGTCGGCGGCACGGCCTGACGTCGCTCGGCGCCGTGCCGCGGGAGTCCGGCGGCGGGCGGCGGGCAAGGCGGGGCGGGGCGGCGGGCAAGGCGCGTCCGTGCGCTCGGAGTCCGCAAACGCCTGCCTGCGGGTCCCGGTGCAGCGTCGCTCGAGGACCCCCTGCCGTGGACGTTCCTGTCGGGCTCGCTCGCTGCCCCACCCGCGACGGCACGCGCTCCCACTCGCGCTCGCCGCGCCTTCCCCGCCGCCCCACAGGTCAGCGTCGACTCGCCACGCGGCCGGCAAGCCGCTCAGTCAGCGCGACATCGTGGTCCGCCCCGGTCTCGCCCGGATTTACCGCCGTGGATCTCCGCTGACGCACCGCCTGGCGCGCGGTGACCGGCTCTCGGGCAAGGCTTCGGCGGCGCACCCGCGTCATCGAGCGGGTCCCGGTGCGGCGGCGCTCGAGGACATCGACAACCGGACGAGGCAGCAGGACTCGCTTGCCGCCCCACCCGCTTCACGATGACTGCGCCGCAGGCGCCCTGCCCGAGAGCCGGTCACCGCGCGCCTTGCGCCGACGCGCGCAGACCGACGCGCGCAGTCTGACCCGCGCCGTCTGACGCGCGCGGCGAACCGTCAGTGCAGCGGCCCGGTCTGCGGCGCCTCGGCGGCCGCGGGCGCGGGCGAGGCGTGATGGCAGACGATGCGCCAGCCCGAGGGTGTGCGCATCAGGACGTTGGTGGCGATCGCCGAACCGCTGGCGCCGTCTTCGCCGGCCTGAACCTGCTCGATCGCGCTCTGCATCGCCAGACCGACGGTCTCGAGGACGACGACCTGCTCGAGCCGGAACCGCAGTCTGGACCCGCCCGAGAACAGGTGTTCGAATGCACCGCGAACCGCGTCGTATCCGACATGGCGGACGCCGCCGGGGTGGACGCAGACGATGTCCTCGTCCTCGGCCCAGGTTGCCATCATGGCGTCGATGTCGCGCGCCTCGAACGCCTGGTAGAACGCCTGCGCGGCATCCTGCGGCGAGGTGAAGATCGGCGGCGTGCGGGCCGTGGGCATGGGCGTCGGCGTCGTGGGGATCAGCGGGCGGGCGGCGAATCGCCGGCGTCCTCGCTGCGCGCCAGATTGTAGACCAATCGGGGCGTCAGCTCGCGCATGCACCTGAAGTGCCCGAGCGGGCATTCGCGCTTGAAGCAGGGGCTGCACGCGATATCGATGCGCGCGATCCTCGCCGTCGGCGACAGCGGCGGCGTGTATGCGGGCGACGACGATCCGAAGAGCGCGACCAGGCGCGCGCCGACGGCCGCCGCGGCGTGCATCAGCCCCGAGTCGTTGCTCACGACCAGCGCTGCGGCTGACATCAGGTCGATTGCGGTGCCGAGATCGGTGCGCCCGGTCAGGTCGACGACGCCCGGATCCGCCGGGTCGAGCGCCGCCAGCAATGCCGCTGCAACCGGCCTGTCGTTGGGCGAGCCCAGAATCCAGACTGCATGGCCGTCGCTGGCGAGCATCTTCGCCAGCGCGGCGAAGTGTTCGACCGGCCAGCGCTTGGCCGGGCCGAATTCCGCGCCGGGACACAGAATCGCAACCGGAGCTTCGCGCGCGAGGTCCAGTGCATCGATGGCAGCCGCGCGGTTTGCAGCGTCGGGCACGAGCACCGGCGCAACTGCCGTCGGCGGCGGGGCGCCGCGTGGCGAGGCCAGCGACGCGTAGCGCGTCACGAGCTGCGGCATCGCTCGCGCATCGAGCCTGCGCGCGTCGGTCAGCAGACCGTGGCGCGCCTCGCCGACGAAGCCAATCCGGTTGGGGATGCGCGCGAAGAACGGGACCAGCGCCGACTTCCATGTGTTGGGCAGCACGAAGGCGTGCGTATAGCGGGCCTTGCGCAGCTCGAGGCCGAGCCTGCGGCGCGCGGACAGCGAGAGGCGGCCGTGTCCGGCGGGAGCGTCGACGATGCGCCCGACGCCGCGCATGCGCGCGTAGACGGGCCCGCACCAGGGCGGCGCGACGACATCGACCGGCGCACTCATGCCCGATTCGCGCAGGCGGGCGATCAGCGGCTCCGACAGGATCGCATCGCCGACCCACGACGGTGCGATCACCAGTGCGCGATCGTCGCGGGCGTGCGCGCCCGGGGATTCAGGCGCGGATGGCATGGCGCTGCGCGCGAGGCCTCAGTGGCGGCCGCTCCCGGCGCCGCCCTCGAGGCGGTAGCGTGTCCCGCAGTAGGGGCACAGGACTTCGCCTTCGTCGGCAACGTCGAGGTAGACGCGGGGATGGGAGCTCCACAGCGGCATCGACGGATTCGGGCAGTGCACCGGCAGGTCCTTCGCATGGACGACCACGACCGGCATTTCGCGCGTCTCGGCCATCGTCACACCAGCGTCAGCCAGTCCTCGTGCGCGCGATTGCGCCCGTTGACGGTGTCGAAGTACATCCGTTGCAGGCGCTCGGTGATCGGGCCGCGCCTGCCCTCGCCGATCGGCCGGTGGTCGAACTCGCGGATCGGCGTCACCTCGGCTGCGGTGCCGGTGAAGAACGCCTCTTCGGCGACGTAGACCTCGTCGCGCGTGATGCGGCGCTCGAGCACCGGGATGCCCAGCTCGGCGGCGAACTGCATGATCGTCGCGCGGGTGATGCCGGCCAGCGCGCCGCCGGCGAGGTCGGGGGTGTGGAGCTTGCCGTCACGGACGATGAAAACGTTCTCGCCGGAGCCCTGGCAGACGTAGCCCTGCGGGTCGAGAAGCATCGCCTCCTCGTAGCCGTCGTGCGTCGCCTCCTGGTTGGCGAGGATCGACACCGAGTAGTTCGACACCGCCTTGGCACTGCACATCGTGATGTTGGGGTGGTGATGGGTGTACGAGGAGGTCCGGACGCGGATGCCTTTCTCGATGCCCTCGGCGCCGAGGTAGGCGCCCCAGGGCCATGCCGCGATCGCGACCAGCACCGGATTCGATCTGGCAGCGACGCCCATCGCGTTCGACCCGTAGAACGCGATCGGGCGGATGTAGCACGACTCGAGCTTGTTGTCGCGCACGCAGGCGCGCTGGGCATCGTTCAGCTCGTCGGCAGTGAACGGGATCTTCATCCCGAAGATGCGCGCGGAGCGGAGCAGGCGATCGGTGTGGTCCTTCAGGCGGAAAATCGCGGGACCGCGATCGGTCCCGTAGCAGCGTACCCCTTCGAAGACCCCCATGCTGTAGTGCAGCGTGTGGGTGAGCACGTGCGTCGTCGCATCGCGCCACGGCACCATCTTGCCGTCGTACCAGATCCATCCGTCGCGGTCAGCCATCGACATGGCGGGTTTCTCCTCGTTTCCGAAGCGCGAATTCTAGCCGATCCGGCTGTGGGCCCAGCGCGTGCTCCCACAAGGCGTCGACGGCAGCGCGGCGCGCGGCCTGCGGCGCAGGATCGACACGCGCGTGGGGGGCGCCGGTCATGCGCATGTGGTGCTGCAGGCGCCGGTACTCGCGGTAGGCATCGGCGGCCGCCGATGCCAGGTCCGCGGGCAGCAGTCCGGCCTGCGCGGCAATCGAAAGCAGCGCGATGTTGCCGGCGTTGCGCGTCAGCTGGCGATGGCGATGCGCATGCGCGAGCACCAGGTACTGGACGACGAACTCGATGTCGACCATGCCGCCGCGGTCGTGCTTGAGGTCGAATTCCGGCGTCGGATTCGCGTGCCCGGCGGCCATCCTGGCCCGCATGTCGACGACATCGGCGGCGAGCTTCGCGGCGTCGCGCGGCAGGCACAGCACCTGGTCGCGTATCGACTCGAACGCCACGCCGATCCTTTCGTCGCCGGCGACGAAACGGGCGCGGGTCAGCGCCTGGTGCTCCCAGGTCCATGCCTGCTCGCGCTGGTAGCGCTCGAACGCGGCGAGGCTCGACACCATCAGCCCCGCCGCGCCGTCGGGGCGTAGCCGCAGGTCGGTCTCGTAGAGCCGGCCGGCGGCGGTGGCGCTGGTCAGCCAGGTGTTGATCCGCTGCGCGAGCCGGGCATAGCGCTCCTGGGCGCCTTCGTCGGCAGGATTCTCCGGATCGGCTTCGTAGAGGAAGACGAGGTCGAGGTCGGACGCGTAGCCCAGCTCCTTGCCGCCGAGCTTGCCGTAGCCGACGATCGCGAAGCGGGGTGGCGGTGCACCGGCACCCTGCAAGAGCCTCCAGCAGCCTTTGATCGTCGCCTCGAGGATCGTGTCGGCGAGCGCCGACAGATGGTCGGCGAGCCGCTCGACGCCCATCTGTCCGGACAGATCCTGGGCCAGGAGGCGGAACGTCTGGGCGTGCTGGAAGTGGCGAAGCGCGTCCATCGATGCCTCGGCGTCGCCGGCGCTCGCCTCGAGCAGGCGCGCGAGCTCGCTCCGCCATGCGCTCCAGTCGGGCGGGGCGAGCAGGACCCGGGCGTCGAGCAGCTCGTCGAGCAGCAGCGGCCTGCGCGTCAGGTAATCGGCGGCCCAGGCCGATGCCCCCATCAACTGGGCGAGCCGCGGCAGCAGCGGCGGATGCTCGGTGAGCAGCGCCAGATAGGCGCTGCGGCCGCTGACCGCCTCGAGCAGCGCAAAGAGTCGGCCGACGATGGCGGAAGGCGGCGTACCGGGCACGCGCTGCGTTGCCGCGACGGCCAGCAGCCGGGGCACGAGGCGGTCGACGCGCTCGCGCGAAAGCGCAGGCAGTTGCAGGTAGCGCCGTCCCTCGCGCATGCGCTTCAAGGTCGTCACCAGCGCAGCGGGATCGTCGAAGCCGACGCCGGCGAGCCAAGCGAGGACCTCGGCGGACGGTTGCGGATCGTCCCACAGCGCAGTGTAGGCATCCTGCGGGGGCTGCGCGGCCTCGCCGGGGGTGTCGAAGACGGCGGCGAACTGGCGCTCGACGCCGTGGCGATGCCGGACCAGTGCAGCGTCGAACGACGCCGCATCCTCGAAATCCATCGCGACCGCGAGTCGCACCCGTTCGTCCGGATCGACGGGCAGATGCTGCGTCTGGCGATCGTCGCGGTATTGCAGCCGGTGCTCGAGGCTGCGCAGGAACAGGTAGCCTTGCTCGAGCACCGTGACCGCATGCGGTGCGAGCAGCTGGCGTTCGGCGAGCGCGGCAAGCGCCGGCAGCGTACCGCGCAGTCGCAGCACGGGCTCGCGGCCCCCGCGCACGATCTGCAGCGCCTGGACGATGAATTCGATCTCGCGGATGCCGCCGGGCCCGAGCTTGATGTCGTCGGCGTAATCGCGGCGACGCTCCTGTTCGCGGATCTGCCGGTGGATGCCGCGCAAGCCCTCGTAGGCGTCGTAATCGAGATATTTGCGGTAGACGAAAGGCGTCACGAGGGCCGCCAGCTCGTCGTGCCGGTCGCCGGTCAGCGGGCGCGCCTTGAGCCAGGCATAGCGCTCCCATGCGCGGCCCTGGGTCACCAGATACTGCTCCAATGCCGCGAACGAGACGGTGAGCGGGCCGCTGTCGCCGTAGGGGCGCAGCCGCATGTCGACACGGAAGACGTAGCCATCGCCGTCGACGTCGGCGAGCGCGGAGATGACGCGCCGGCCGAGACGATCGAAGAATTCGCGATTCGAGACGGGTTTCGGGCCGTCGGTTTCACCTTCCTCCGGATAGGCGAATACCAGGTCGATGTCGGACGAGACGTTGAGCTCGCGCCCGCCGAGCTTGCCCATGCCGATGACGATCAGCTTCTGGGGCGCGCCGGTCTCGGCGCCGATCGGCATGCCGTGCGCGGCGGCGAGCGTTCGCGCATGCAGGTCGACCGCGGCCCGCAACGCGACCTCGGCCAGGGTGCTCATCGCGGCGACCACCTCCTCGAACGGGGCGCGCCCGGTCAGGTCGCGGGCCAGCGTGTGCAGGAACACGCGCCTGCGCAACCGGCGCAGCGCGCGGGCGAGTGCCGGTGCGTCGCCGTTCGCGGCGGTCGCGGCGATCGCGGACGTTTCGGGCGACCACTCGAACGGGTGCTCGAGGGTCGCTTCGAGTTCGCCGCGCAGCGCAGGATCGGCGGTGAAGGCCCGCTCGGCGTAAGCGCTGAACGCGAGCGCCCGCTGCAGGTCCATCGGGGCCGTGGTCATCGGTCAGGGGCCTGTCGGCCGCCGGCCCCGGGGCGGGACCGGGATGTCGAGGGGCATCCGTTACAATCGTTCACAGGACGGGTTTTCCTTCATTATGCCTTCGACCGAGTTGTCGCCGCGCTGGATCGACCGCGTGCTGCGGATCGCCGGAACGGTGACGCTGGCGGCGCTCGGTGCGTTCTGCGTCCTGCTGCTCGCGGTCAGGTTCGTCGTGTTTCCGCAGGTCGAGGCGCATCGGGTCGCCATTGCGAACTGGCTGGGTGCGAAGATCGGGCAGCCGGTCGAGATCGACTCGGTGCAGACAGGGTGGGACGGCTGGAATCCGAGGCTTTCGATACGCGGGTTTCGCGTCCGCGACCGCAATGCCGCAGCGCCTCCGCTGCTGGATCTTCCGCACGTCGACCTGGTGATCGCGTGGACGTCGCTGCCTTTCCTGAACCTGCGCCTCAAGGAATTGCTGATCGAGTCTCCGCGGCTCTGGGTGCGCCGTGACGTGCAGGGGCGCATCCACGTCGCCGGTGTCGAGGTCGACACGGAGTCCGCTGCAAACGATTCGTTCATCGCCGACTGGCTGCTGGGCCAGCCGCGGGTCGTGGTCCGCGATGCGCTGCTCGTCTGGAACGACGAATACCGCAGTGCGCCGCAGCTGATCCTCGATCACGTGCAGTTCCGGCTCGAGCAGCGGTTCGGTCGCCGGCGCATCGGGCTCACCGGCGTGCCGCCTTCGGGTCTCGCGGCGCCGCTCGATCTGCGCGCCGACATCACCGGCGGCTCGCTCAAGAACTGGAAAAGCCTCGATGGCCGCGTCTATCTGCGGCTCGACTATGCGGACGTCGCGGCCTGGGGCGAATGGCTGCCACTGCCGGTTCCCATCGAGCGCGGCAATGGTGCGCTGCGGATGTGGGTCGACGTGAAGGCTTCGCAGCCTGCCACGGTCGTTGCCGATCTCGAATTGACCGACGTGCAGGCGGCCCTCGATCCCGGCCTCGCGCCTCTGACGCTTTCGCATCTCGCGGGGCGCGCGCGCTGGAAGCTCGCTGGAACACGCACCGACGTGAGCGCGGAGCGGCTGTCTTTCGCCCTTCCCGACGGCAGCGCGGTGACGCCGTCGAACTTCACGCTGACCCTCGATTCGCCGGCGGCGCGCGGCGGTCCCCGGGGGCGCATGGAATTCGATCGTCTCGAACTGGCGCCGCTGGCCGCGATCGCGGCGCAGATCCCGCTTCCGGCTGCCCTGCGTCGGGACCTCGCGCGCTTCGAGCCGCGCGGAACGCTTTCGGACGGGACGATCGAGTGGACTGGCGCGATCGATGCGCCCACGGCGTACCGGGCCAAGGGGCGGTTCGACGGCGTCGGCTTCGCGGCGCAGGACGCGTGGCCCGGCGTGGCGAACGCCAGCGGCAGCGTCGACCTGGATCAGGAGCGCGGCAGCGTGAAGCTCGCCAGTCAGGCGCTGACGATCGCGGTTCCGCGCGTGCTCGCCGATGCTCCGTCGTTCGACAGCCTGCAGGCGGATGTCGACTGGGATCGAAGCACCGGCCCGCTGCGCGTGGCGGTGAAGCACCTGGAGTTCGCGAATGCGCGCATCGCGGGCACGGCATCGGGGACCTGGCGCGCGCGGGAAGGCGGACCCGGGGAGATTGCCGTCACGGCCCAGCTGACGCGCATGAATCTCGCCGAATCCTGGCGCTATGTCCCGCTCGAAGCCGATGCATCGCTGCGCGACTGGGTCCGCCGTGCGATCACCAAGGGCGCGTCCAGCGAGGCGAAGCTCACGCTAGCCGGCGATCTCGCGCAGTTTCCTTTCGCCCAGGGGAAAGGCGGGCAGCTGATCGCAGTTGCGAAGGCGCAGGGCGTCACGCTCGACTACACCGACGGCTGGCCGGCGATCACCGGTCTCGACGCCGAGCTCCGCTACGAAGGCGGACGCCTGTCGGTCGACACCTCGCGTGGCAGTGTGTCGAACGCGCAGATCGGCGCGACGCATGCCGAGATCGCCGATCCGTGGAGCGCGCAGCCGGTGCTGTCGATCGACGGCGCGGCCGCGGGCCCCACCACCGCTTTCCTCGCTTTCATCGCGAACAGTCCCGTTGCAGGCTGGATCGACCATGCGACCGACGCCGCAATGGCGACCGGCGATGGCAGCCTCGCGTTCAGGCTCGATCTGCCCCTGGGCGATCCGGGCGCGACCAAGCTCGCCGGCAGCTATCGCCTGACCGACAACACGCTTCGATTCGCGGGCGTGCCGCCGCTTGCCGGCGTGAACGGAAACATCACGTTCACGCAGGACGGGGTGCGCGCACGCGATGTCGCCGCGGAGGTTCTGGGCGGCCCCGTCAAGCTGCGGCTGGACAGCGCGTCCGATGGCGCGCTGCGCGTCAACGCCACGGGAACCTCCAACCTGCAGCAGCTGCGTACGCAGATCGCATCGCCGGCGCTCGACAAGGTCAGCGGAAGCGCGGATTGGACGTTCGCGCTCACGGTGCGGAATGGCGTTCCCGCGTGGACCGTCGACTCCACGCTGCAAGGCGCTGCGATCGATCTTCCGGCGCCGCTGGGCAAGGCCGCGAGCGCGACGGCGCCCCTGCACGTCGAACGGGCCGCGATCGATGCCCGCGACGACAGCATTGTCGTCGACTATGCGCATTCGGTCCGGCTGCTGCTGCATCGCCACGACAGTGGCGAGGGCATGGTGGCGGATCGCGCGCTGGTGCTCGTCGGCAAGGCCGCGGCCGAGCACGCGGTGCCCGAGCGTCCAGGCATCTGGATCCGTGGCGACCTCCCTTTGCTCGATGTCGACGGCTGGCTGGCTGCGGGCATCGTCGGTGCTGCCGGACCGGGCAGCGACGGGCTCGCCCTGGAAGGCGTCGATCTCGATGCCGCTGCCCTTTCGGTGTTCGGGCGCAGGTTCACGCAGGTGGCAGCCGTTGCACGTCGGCAGGGCACCGAGTGGCGCGTCAAAGTCGATGGCGAGGGCCTCGCCGGAACGGCCACCTGGCACGGCGCGAGCGCCGGCAATCCGGGCGGGCGACTGGTCGCGCGGCTTGCGCGGCTTTCGCTGCCCCCGTCGGCAACTGCGGCGGCGAGCGCCGAGTCGGCCGGGCCCGATTCGGGCGCGCCGGCCCAACCTGCCGCGACCACGGAGCGCTGGCCCGAAGTCGATCTGGTGGCCGACGCTTTCTCGTCGAAGGGACACGCGCTGGGCGCGCTCGAGCTCCTTGCCGACTCGACCGGGCCCGACTGGCAGATACGCAAGCTCTCGCTTGCCAACGACGCGGGGCGCATCGACGCCCGCGGCTGGTGGCGAAATGCGACCGGCCGGTCGCAGACACGCCTCAACGTGGCGCTCGACGTGAAGGAGGCCGGCGCGTTCCTCGCCCGCTTCGGCTGGCCCAACGTCGTCAAGGGCGCAGCGACGCGCATCGACGGCGAGGTCGCGTGGGATGGCGCGCCCAGCGCATTCGACTATCCCACGTTGTCGGGGGGCTTCACGCTCAAATCGGAGCGCGGCCAGTTCACCCGGATCGAGCCCGGAGTGGGACGGCTGCTCGGCGTGCTGTCGCTGCAGGCGCTGCCGCGCCGCATGACGCTGGACTTTCGCGACGTGTTCAGCGAAGGTTTCGCATTCGACAGCGTGACCGGAGATGTACGCATGCAGAACGGCATCATGCACACCGAGGACCTGCGCCTCACCGGGCCGTCCGCGGTCGTCGACATCGCGGGCGATGCGGACCTTGCACATGAGACGCAGCAACTCAAGGTCAGGGTCCAGCCATCGCTGTCGAGCGGCCTGTCGGCAGGCGCGGCTGCGCTGTTCCTTGCCAATCCGCTGGTGGGGGCGGCCGTCGGCGCGGGAACGCTGCTCGCCCAGAAGATGCTCAACAATCCGCTGGACCAGCTGTTCAGCTACGAATACCTGGTGTCGGGCGGCTGGGACGATCCGGTCGTCTCCCGCGCCGGGCTGAGCACGCCGATGCCATCGACGCCGGAACGCTGACATGAACGCGGGCACTGCAACCACGCTGCGGGTGGCGGCGATCCAGATGAATTCGGGCGCCGACGTGGGCCAGAACCTGCGCGAGGCCGAGGCACTGATCGATGCGGCGGCGGGCGAAGGCGCCGGGCTGGTGCTGCTGCCCGAGAACTTCGGGCTGATGGGGCTGCGCGCGCGGGACAAGCTCGATGTGCGCGAACGGGACGGGGACGGCGTCCAGCAGGCCTTTCTCGCGCGAATCGCGAGGCGCCACCGTCAGTTCGTGATCGGCGGAAGCGTGCCGATCGCCAGCGACGATCCGGACCGGGTGCGGCAGGCGCTCCTGGTCTACGGGCCCGACGGCAACCGCATCGCGCGCTACGACAAGATCCACCTGTTCCGCTTCACGCAGGGCGACGAGGACTACGACGAAGCGAGGACGATCAAGGCGGGCTCGGCGCCCGCGACCTTCGCAGCACCTTGCGGACGCGTCGGCCTTTCGATCTGCTACGACCTTCGCTTCCCCGAGCTCTACCGGCGCATGGGCGAGATGTCGCTGATCGTCGTGCCCGCGGCGTTCACCGCGAGGACCGGCGAGGCACACTGGGAGACGCTGCTTCGCGCGCGCGCCGTCGAGAACCAGTGCTACGTGCTCGCGTCGGCCCAGGCGGGGACGCATCCGGGCGGGCGCAGGACCTGGGGCCATTCGATGCTGATCGATCCGTGGGGAACGGTCGTCGCGAGTCGAGCCGAAGGCCCGGGCCTGGTCATCGGTGACGTCGATCCGGCGCGCATCGCCGACGTGCGCGGCCGGCTGCCCGCACTTTCGCACCGTACGCTCGGGTGACCGGCGACGATCAGCGCCCGCGCAGCAGCACGACGACGGCACCGCTGCCGCCCGCATGGCGCTGGGCTTCGCAATAGGCGAGCACCTCGTCCCATTGCGACAGCCAGCGTCGCACCTTGCCCTTGAGCACCGGCTCGCGATTGGGCGAGGTGAGCCCCTTGCCGTGGATCACGCGCACGCAGCGCAGGCCCCGGTTGCGCGCGTCGGCCAGGAAATCCGCGAGGGCATCGTGCGCCTCGTCGACAACCAGCCCGTGCAGGTCGATTTCGCGCTGCACGACCCAGTGCCCGCGACGCAGCTTGGTGAGGACGTCGGTGCCCAGTCCCGTGCGCAGGAAGGTCTGCGCAGCCTCGAGTTCCTGCCCGATGTCCCAGGCCTGGGGCGAGGGCTCCACGCCGTATTTGGAGAGCTCCAGTGCGTCGCGTTCATCCTCGATGCGCTGGCGGGGAACCGGCGCCGGGCGTTCGCCCGAGCGCGCGACCGCATTTCGGGCCGGCAGCGGCGTCACGTCGGCGAACGCGTCGGCGATGTCGATGTCCCCGTCGGCATGCTTGGCGGCCGCCACGCGCCGCTTGGGTGTGGCGGGCCGGACCGGCGGCTCCTTGCGCGCCGGGTCGTCGCCATGCCGGGGGCGCGCGGACTGGATCAGCGCCTTGAGGTCGGCGAGCTTGGCCATGGGCTGCGTACGTCGGCGGTTCCGGTCGGCCACCCGACCGCGATCGTTCGCCGGCGGGCGGCGCTCAGCGCGCGGTGGCCAGGGTGGGGGTGGGGGCGGGGGCTGCCGCGGCAGGGAGCGACTCGAGATACGCCTCGGCGTCGAGCGCGGCCATGCATCCGGTCCCGGCCGAGGTCACGGCCTGGCGATAGACGTGGTCGGCGACGTCGCCCGCCGCGAACACGCCCGGCACGCTGGTCGCCGTCGCGTTGCCTTCGCTGCCGCCGCGCACGCGGATGTAGCCGCCGGCCATGTCGAGCTGGCCGTCGAAGATCCCCGTGTTCGGCGTGTGGCCGATCGCGACGAACAGCCCGTGTGCAGCGAGGTCCTGCTTCGCCCCCGACTTGACGTCGGCGACACGCACGCCGGTCACGCCCGAGGCGTCCCCGAGCACCTCGTCGACGACGTGGTTCCACAGCACGCGCATGTTGCCGTCCTCACCGGTCTTCGCGAGCAGCCGGTCGACCAGGATCGCCTCGGCGCGGAAGCGGTCGCGGCGGTGTACGACGGTGACCTTGCGCGCGATGTTCGACAGATAGAGCGCTTCCTCGACGGCCGTGTTGCCGCCGCCGACGACGACCACGTCCTGGTTCCTGTAGAAGAACCCGTCGCAGGTCGCGCAGGCCGACACCCCTTTGCCCATGTAGGCCTCCTCCGAAGGCATGCCGAGGTAGCGCGCGGACGCGCCGGTGGCGATGATCAGGGCGTCGCAGGTGTATTCCCCGCTGTCGCCCCACAGCCGCATCGGCCGCTCGCCGAGCGCGACCCGATGGATGTGGTCGAAGATCATCGCGGTTTCGAAGCGCTCGGCGTGCTTCTGGAATCGCGCCATCAGGTCCGGCCCCATCACGCCATCGGCATCGGCGGGCCAGTTGTCGACATCGGTCGTCGTCATCAACTGGCCGCCCTGCGCCAGGCCGGTGATCAGCACGGGGTGGAGATTCGCGCGCGCGGCGTATACTGCCGCCGTATATCCGGCGGGCCCGGAACCGAGGATCAACAGGCGGGCGTGCTTGATGGGCATGGCATTCTCGTCGATGCAAAACGGGTCAGTTTAACGGAAATGGGGATGCGGCTCCCCGCCGCAAGTGTCGTCCCCATCGCGGGCATCCTTTCGCCAGACCGGGGCGGAATCGTTATAATGCCGTTTATGAAGTCATAGCGGCAAATCCATGTTTTTCAAGAGAAACGCAAACCAGAAACGACGGACCAAGAATCCTAGGCCCGAAGTCTCGCCACGGATCGCGCGTCTGGTGCGCGAATCGTGGTGGCTGCTGGTCGTCGCCGCGTTCCTCTATCTTGCGCTGATCCTCGCGACCTACACGAAGTCCGACCCCGGCTGGTCCTATTCGGGCAGCGGCGCGCCGCTCGGCAACCGGGGCGGGGTCGTCGGCGCCTGGTTGTCCGACCTGCTGCTCTACCTGTTCGGTTTTTCGGCGTGGTGGTGGGTCGTCGGGGGCGTCGTGCTGGTCGTGCTGGGCTATCGGCGCGTCGTCAGCCCCGAGCACCGGAGCGACCATCCGCTGATGCTGGGCGGCCTCGGCTTCGCGCTGGTGCTGCTGTCCAGCGCTTCGCTGGAATCGATCCGGCTCTGGCGCCTGCCTGCCGCGCTGCCGCTCGCGCCCGGCGGCGCGCTGGGGGACCTGGCCGGCCGTGCGCTCGCGCGCGGCATCGGATTCAACGGGGCCACGCTGTTGCTGCTGGCACTGTTTGCCGTGGGCACGTCGCTGCTGTTCGGCGTGTCGTGGCTCAAGGTGATGGAGAAGATCGGCGCCGCCGTCGAAAGCGCGATCGTCGGCATCCGCAAGCGGCGCGACGCCGCGCTGGATCGCCGGATTGGCGTCGAGCGGGCCGCGGAGCGCGAATCGGCGGTCGAGCATCTGCGCGAGGACACGGCAGCGCGCGAACCGGTGATCGTCGTTCCGCAGGTCGTCGCCGTCCAGAAATCCGACCGCGCGGCACGCGAGAAGCAGCGCCCGCTGTTCACCGACATGCCGGACTCGCCGCTGCCGCCGCTGTCGCTGCTCGAGGACGCGCCGCCCGCGACCGAGACGGTCAGCGCCGAGACGCTCGAGTTCACGTCGCGCCTGATCGAGCGCAAGCTCGCCGATTTCGGTGTTTCGGTGAAGGTGCTGGCCGCCTATCCGGGCCCGGTGATCACGCGCTACGAGATCGAGCCCGCCGTCGGCGTCAAGGGCGCGCAGATCGTCAACCTGATGAAGGACCTGGCGCGTGCGCTGTCGGTCGTCTCGATCCGCGTCGTCGAGACGATTCCCGGCAAGTCGTGCATGGCGCTCGAGCTGCCCAATGCGCGGCGGCAGGTCGTCAAGCTGGTCGAGATCCTCGCCTCGACGACCTACAACGACGCCTCCGGCATGCTGACGCTGGCGCTGGGCAAGGACATCGCCGGCAAGCCGGTAGTCACCGACCTCGCGCGCATGCCGCACCTGCTGGTGGCCGGCACGACGGGCTCGGGCAAGTCGGTCGCGGTCAACGCGATGATCCTGTCGCTGCTGTACAAGGCCGAGCCGCGGGACGTGCGCCTGATCCTCGTCGATCCCAAGATGCTCGAGCTCTCGGTCTACGACGGAATCCCGCACCTGCTCGCGCCGGTGGTGACCGACATGAAGCTCGCGCCCAACGCGCTCAACTGGTGCGTCGGCGAGATGGAACGGCGCTACAAGCTGATGTCGCAGATGGGCGTGCGCAATCTCGCCGGCTACAACCAGAAGGTCGCGGATGCGAAGAAGGCGGGCAAGGCGCTGACGAATCCGTTCACGCTGACCCCGGAGGCGCCCGAGCCGCTGGAAGAGATGCCGCTGATCGTCGTCGTCGTCGACGAGCTTGCCGACCTGATGATGGTCACCGGCAAGAAGATCGAGGAACTGATCGCGCGCATCGCGCAGAAGGCGCGCGCCGCAGGCATCCACCTGATCCTGGCGACCCAGCGCCCGTCGGTCGACGTCATCACCGGCCTCATCAAGGCGAACATCCCGTCGCGCATCGCGTTCCAGGTCGCGAGCAAGGTCGATTCGCGGACCATCCTCGACCAGATGGGCGCCGAGGCGCTGCTGGGGCAGGGCGACATGCTGTACCTGCCGCCCGGCACCGGTTACCCGCTGCGCGTCCATGGCGCATTCGTCTCCGATGCCGAGGTGCATCGCGTCGTCGAGCACCTGAAAGCCCAGGGCGAGCCGCAGTACGTCGAGGGCATCCTCGAAGGCGGGCCCGGGGCCGAAGGCGAGGAGGCCGGTGCCTTCGAGGGTGCCGACGCCGAATCCGATCCGATGTACGACCAGGCGGTCGCGGTGGTGCTGAAGACGCGCAGGCCGTCGATATCACTGGTCCAGCGGCACCTGCGCATCGGCTACAACCGCGCCGCGCGGCTGATCGAGCAGATGGAACGCGCAGGCATGGTGTCGCCGATGCAGTCGAATGGCAACCGCGAGGTCCTCGTTCCTGCGGGCAAGGGGGAGGCGTGATTGCACGCGCGATCCTCGTGGCGTTCCTGGCGCTCGCGGGCCCGCGCGCGATGGCCTCCGGGCTCGATCAGCTGCACGCGTTCCTCGCGGGCACGAAGACCGCACACGGCGATTTCACGCAGACGGTGGTGCGTCGCGACGGACGCACGACCCAGAAGACGTCGGGCAGCTTCGCCTTCCAGCGCCCGGGCCGCTTCCGCTGGGCCTACGACAAGCCTTTCGAGCAACTGATCGTCGGCGACGGCGACAGGATCTGGATCTACGATCACGACCTCAACCAGGTGATCGTGCGCAAGCTCGACGTCGCACTCGGCGAGACCCCGGCTGCACTCCTCGCCGGCGACAACGCGCTGGAACAGAATTTCACGCTGATCGCCGCGGGCGACGCCGACGGCCTCGAGAACGTCGACGCGATTCCCAAGGCGCCCGACTCCCAGTTCAAGAAGATCCGGCTGGGTTTTGCAGGCGATCTGCCGCGCCGGATGGTGCTGACCGATGCGTTCGGGCAGACGACGACGCTCGACTTCAGCGCGATGAAGCGCAACCCCGCACTGCCGCCGTCGATGTTCCGCTTCACGCCGCCCGCGGGCGCGGACGTCGTCGGCGAGTGAGCAGCACGGCGCCGGGTTCGTCGAGTCGCCCCGGCATGGCCTGCACGCGATGAGCGCCGACCTGTTCGGATCCGATGCCGGCCCGGCAACCCCGGGAGCCTCCGGCGCGCCTGCGCCGCTCGCCGAGCGGCTGCGACCGAAGACCATCACCGACGTCGTCGGCCAGCGCCACCTCCTTGCGCCGGGCAAGCCGCTCGCAGTCGCGTTCGCCTCGGGCAAGCCGCATTCGATGATCCTTTGGGGCCCGCCAGGCGTCGGCAAGACGACGCTCGCGCGCCTGATGGCGAATGCATTCAACGCCGAATTCGTCGCCATCTCGGCCGTCCTGGCCGGCGTCAAGGACATCCGGGATGCCGTGGCGCGGGCCGAAGCGGTGCGCGCGCAGACCGGTCGCGCGACGATCCTGTTCGTCGACGAGGTGCACCGCTTCAACAAGGCCCAGCAGGACGCATTCCTGCCATTCGTCGAACAGGGCCTGCTGACGTTCATCGGCGCGACGACCGAGAACCCGTCGTTCGAGGTCAACAGCGCATTGCTGTCCCGGGCCGCCGTCTATGTGCTGAAGCCGCTGACGGTCGACGAGCTCGGCACGCTGTTCGATCGCGCGCGGGCGGAGGCGATGCCCGGCATCGCGATCGACGCTGCGGCGCGCGACGCGCTCGTCGCCTGCGCCGACGGCGATGCGCGCCGCCTGCTGAACCTGATCGAGCAGCTTGCGACGGCGGCCGGCGAGGCGAAGCAGACCGCGATCGACGTCGCGTTCGTCGAAGCGACGATCGCGCGCAGCCTGCGGCGGTTCGACAAGGGCGGCGAGGCGTTCTACGACCAGATCTCGGCGCTGCACAAGTCGGTGCGCGGCTCCGATCCCGACGCCTCGCTGTACTGGATGTGCCGGATGCTCGATGGCGGCGCCGAACCGCTCTACGTCGGCCGCCGGTTGATCCGCATCGCGAGCGAGGACGTCGGGCTCGCCGATCCGCGCGCACTGACTCTGGCGCTCGACGCCGTTGCGACCTACGAGCGCCTGGGTTCCCCCGAGGGGGAGCTTGCGCTTGCCCAGTGCGTGATCTATCTCGCCTGCACGGCCAAGAGCAACGCCGTCTACACCGCGTACGGCGCCGCGCGGGCGTTCATCGGCGAGGACGGGTCGCGGCCGGTGCCGCTGCGGCTGCGCAACGCGCCCACCGGATTGATGCGCGGCCTGGGCTACGGCAAGGGCTATCGCTATGCGCACGACGAAGCCGATGCGTATGCGGCCGGGGAGCGCTACCTGCCCGACGACATGCCCGACGTCACGTTCTACGAGCCGACCTCGCGCGGGCTGGAAGCGAAGATTCGCGAACGCCTGCAGGCATTGCGCGGCCGCGACCAAGCCGCCGGCGGAAAGCGCGGCGCGACGGAAGACGAATAGGGACAGGCGGGCCGCGACCATCTGATAACATCGACCGATGCTCGACATCAACCTTCTTCGCAACGATCTTCCGGGGGTGGCCGCAGCGCTGGAGAAGCGCGGCGTCACGCTCGACGCCGCGAGCTTCGAGACGCTCGAGGGCGAGCGCAAGAGCATCCAGACCCGCACCCAGGACCTGCAGGCGAAGCGCAATGCGCTGTCGAAAGAGGTCGGCATCGCCAAGGGCAGCGGCCGGGATCCTGCGCCGATCCTCGCGGAAGTCGCAGGCCTCGGTGACGAGCAGAAGCAGCTCGAGCGCCAGCTCGACAGCGTCCAGGCGAAACTGCGTGACTTCCTGCTCGGGCTTCCCAACATCACGCATGCGTCGACGCCCGCCGGGCGCTCCGCCGACGACAACGTCGAGGTCCGGCGCAACGGCGCACCGCGCGAGTTCGCATTCACCGTCCGCGACCACACCGACCTCGGCGAAGGGCTCGGCATGCTCGATTTCGAGACGGCCGCGAAGCTCTCGGGCTCCCGCTTCTCCTTCCTCCGCGGCGATCTCGCGCGCATGCACCGCGCGCTCGCGCAGCTGATGCTCGACACGCATACGCGCGAGCATGGCTACACCGAGTGCTACACGCCTTATATCGTCAACGCGCCGACGCTGGTGGGCACCACCCAGCTGCCGAAGTTCGAAGCCGACATGTTCGCGGTGACCCGGGGAGGGCAGGCGCAGGACGGGGAGGGGCAGGAGGCGCTGTACCTGATCTCCACGTCCGAGATCACGCTGACTAACACGGTGCGCGACAGCATCCTTCCGGCCGATGCGCTGCCGATCAGGCTGACTGCGCATACGCCCTGTTTCCGCTCCGAAGCGGGGAGCTACGGCAAGGACACGCGCGGCATGATCCGCCAGCACCAGTTCGACAAGGTCGAGATGGTGCAGGTCGTGCGTCCCGAGGATTCCTACGCCGCGCTGGAAGCACTGACCGGCCACGCCGAGGCGATCCTGCAGAAGCTCGAGCTTCCCTATCGGGTCATGGCCCTGTGCAGCGGCGACATCGGTTTCGCCTCGGCCAAGACCTACGACCTCGAGGTCTGGCTGCCCGGCCAGCAGGCCTACCGCGAGATCTCGTCGTGCTCGAACTGCGAGGCGTTCCAGGCGCGCAGGATGCACGCCCGCTTCCGCAACGCCCAGGGCAAGCCCGAGTTCGTGCATACGCTCAACGGGTCGGGCCTTGCGGTGGGCAGGACGCTGGTTGCGGTGATGGAGAACTACCAGCGGGCCGACGGCTCGATCGAGGTTCCGGCGGCGCTTCGTCCCTACATGGGCGGGCAGGAGCTCATCGCCCGCAACTGATCGCCCGCGACTGGCACGCCCGCATCCGTGGGCGCGACGCGGCAACGGACCTCAGCGCATGTTTCCGGTGTGGCCCAGCGAGTATCGCCCCGGCTGCGGCCAGACGGCCAGGCCGTGGGGTTCCATCCCGACCGGAATCTTCAAGACGGCGCCAGTCGTCGTGTCGATGTCGTAGACGACGTCGTCGAAGCGTCCCGCCAGCCACAGGTGCCTGCCGTCGGCGCTGACGTTGCCCATGTCGGGGCTGCCGCCGCCGGGAATCGGCCAGGTGACCTCGACCTTGCGCGTCGCGAAGTCGATGACCGAGACGCTGCCCGCGCCATGCGGGGAGCCGTGGATCATGTTCGACCCGCGATTGGAGACGTAGAGCTTGCGCCCGTCCCGGCTGGGGTAAAGGCCATGCGTGCCGATGCCGGTGTGGATGAATCCGATCTCCTTGAACGCCTCGCCGTCGATGACGAACACGCCGTCGGCCATCATGTCGGCGACATAGAACACCCTGCCGTCGGGGCTCACGCGGATGTCCTGCGGCATTCCCGCCCTGGACGGCCTCAGGTAGCCGACGACCTTGTGCGCGACCATGTCGATCTTGGCGAGGCCCTTGGAGAATTCGCAGGTGAAGATCGCGTAGCGCCCGTCGATCGAGAAATCGGCGTGGTTGATGCCCCCGCAGCCGGGAACTGCGAGCGAGAACTGCAGCGCCATCGTCTTCGGATCGCGGAAATCGAGGCGCTTGTGCGCCTCCGCCACGACGATCGCCGAGTGGCCGTCGGGGGTGAAATACATGTTGTAGGGGTCGTCGACCGGGACGGCGGGACCGGGCTTGCCGGTCTTCGGATCGATCGGCGTCAGGCTGCCGTCGGTGCGTTCCTCCGCGTTGTTCGCGACCCACAGCGTCGACAGGTCCCACGACGGCACGACGTGCTGCGGACTGTGGCCCACCTTGAAGCGGTCGACGACCTTGTCCGTCGCCGGGTCGATGACGTAGACGTCGTCGGAGCGGACGTTCGGGACGTAGATCCGCGGCAGCGCGTCCTTGACCGCGACGGAGAGGTGCCCGACCCCGGCCTCGCTGTACAGGTTGGTCGGGTCGACGACCGACGGCATGCCCGGAATCGTGTCGATCGCTCGCGGTTGGGCTGCCGCTGCCGCTGCGGCCGGCGGCGCTGCCGTCGCCTGGGCAGCGGTTCGGGTGGTGCTCTGGGCGGTGGAGGGCGCGACCAGGGTTGCGCCAAGCGACAGCGCGCAGACCAGCGCGGCGAGCAGCGGAATTCGTTTCACGGGGCCGTCCTGAAGTGACACCGCGGGCCGTCCGTGGCCCGGGCAGGAACGGGATTGTAACGGTCGGCGCGCCGGTCAGCGCCGCGCAACGGCTTGGCGGATGGCGGCGGCCGACTTCGCGACGATCGCGTCGACGCCAAGCTGGCCCAGCGCGGCGCTCGACCGCCGCGGGTCGCCGTAGACGCCGTGCGCGGCGTCGAGGTCCTTGCCCGCGCGCAGCGCGTCCATGCGCACCAGGCGCAGATCGAGGGCAAGCGACAGCGAGGTGTCGGCGACGCCGGCGTGGGTGCCGATCTCATGGTCGGTCAGGCCGCGCGCTTTCAGCGCCTTCACGTAGTCGGTCTCGGTGACGCGGTAGTAGTCGAGGATTGCGTGCGCGCGCACGGCCCGGTGCGCCCATTCGCGGTTCAGGCGCGCGGCGACCGCTTGCTCGCTGCGCTGGTATCCGCCATGGTCGCCGATGAAGACGATGTCGCGGAACCCGTGGAGGGCGAAGCTCCGCGCCGCGCCTTCGAGCGTCTGCTCGAACGCCTCCACCGGGATGCTGATCGTGCCTGCGAAGCGCATGTGCGACGACGGCGGATCGACCTGGCCTTCGGGGACATAGGCGATGACCGGCGCGACCAGGGCATTGCCGAGCGCGGATGCGATCCTGCCGGCGAGGATCCCGACGCGGACGTTGTGCTTGCCGAGGACCATGTGCGGGCCGCTCTGCTCGGTTCCGCCGATCGGGATGATGATCGTCGTCGCGCCCGCGGCAATCGCGGCCCGGACCTCGGTCGTCGTCAACTGCTCGATGTAGACATCGCGCCCCGCGTCGCCGGCGGCGCTACGCGGCCCCGCGCCCTGCGCATGCGCGAGCGCGAAGGCGGATGCCAGCGCGAGGCCGGCGAGCAGGCGGGTGGCAAAGGGGCGCGTTGCGGAATCAGCGCTGCGCAAGGCTCGCCTGCAGCAGCGGGGGCTGGGCCGACTGGCTGCGCAGCAGGATGTCGTAGTAGCCGCGGACGCGTCCGACGAAGGCCACCGGCATGCCGCCGCGGGCGTAGCCGTTCTTCGCCGCAATGTAGTACTTGGGGTCGGCGAGCAGCGGAAGCATCTTGCGGACGTCGCTCCAGAGATCGGGATTGAGCTTGTTGCGCTGGGCGAGAATGCGCGCGTCCTCGAGGTGTCCGATGCCGATGTTGAACGCGGCGAGCGCGAGCCAGGTGCGATCCGGCTCGGCGATGCGGGCCGGAAGCCGGGCCTTGAGGTCGGCGATGTAGCGCGCGGCGGCGACCGCGGAGGCGCGCGGATCGAGCCGGTCGGCGACTCCCAGCGTGCGCGCGGTGTCCTCGGTGAGCTGCATCAGCCCGCGCACGCCGGTCTCGCTGGTCGCCAGCGGGTCCCATTGCGATTCCTGGTAGGCCACGGCTGCGAGCAGTCGCCACTCGATGCCGCTCTTCGCCTGCGCCTCGACGAAGGTCCTGCGCCATTGCGGCAGCATCTCGCGGATGCGGTCCTGGAATACCCCGGCGTCGGCGCGCTCGACCTGGTCGGGTGCGGCCTTGTAGCGCTCGGCGAGCCGCGCGAGCGTTCCGTCCTTGCGCAGGCGCGCAATGAAGGCGTCGAGCGCATCGCGCAGCGCCTGCTCTCCGGCTGCGACGGCCCACGCCAGCTCGCCACGCGCGCCGGCCGGGAAGGCGACCTCGAAATCGAGATGGATGTTGCGTGCGGCCGAGGCGTCGATCGAAGGCACGACCGCATAGGCGACCGTTCCGTCCGAGACCTCGGCGATCAGCGCATCCGACGAGGTGACGTCGACGGGCTCGAAGCGGACGTCGGGATGCGCGGCCCGCGTGCTGGCGAGCAAGCCATCGACGCCCGTATGCGCCGGGTAGGCGACCGTCGCATTCTTGAGGTCGTCCCAGCGCCGGGGCTTGTAGCCGTCGGTGTTGTAGATCAGGACGGGCTCCGCCGAGTCGTAACCGGCGGTCCAGCTCACGGTCGGAGGTTGCCTCGGGGTGTCGGCGTCGCCGGTGCCTGTCCTCGGGCGGTCGCGGCCGAAGAGCCCGCCGGCGCCCAGTTGCGCCTCGCCGTTCGCGACACTCGCCATCAGGGACGCGGCGTCGTCGGCGAACGCCACCTTGAGCGCGAGGCCGCGCTCGCGGGCGAAGCGGGTCAGGAGGTCGTGGTCGAAGCCGCCGGCATGGCCATTCGGGCCGGTGAACCAGGTCGTGGGGCCGGGACGGACGACGACGCTGAGGCTTGCCTGTCCGACGGGAGCCGGGGGCGGCTGCTCGCAGCCCGATAGCAGCAGCACGGTCGCCGCGAGGCCGATGGCGGCGCCCAGGCGCAAGTGCTGCGGATGATGATTGGACGCTCGATCGCGCATGACACCTTCAACGCGCCCGTTGCCGGACACGTCCCTGATGGTTTTGCGGCGATCTTTTTGCCGCCGTACGTTGAGCGCAGTCTTGCCGTGGACTGCGCGTATGCTCCGGAGTCGTGAATCGCAGGCGCGCCCTCGCGCCGTTTGTGCGACGCAGCATTATACCCGATCCCGCCGCTTCGACGCCAGCGGCGGGGATTGGGGGCGATTCAAGGCTATAATGCGGCTTCGCGCCACTGGCGCCCGATCAACGGCGGGTCGCCCCGCATTGCATGGTCGTGAACCTGGTCAGGTCCGGAAGGAAGCAGCCACAGCGATTCTCTGCAAGTGCCGGGGGAACGGCTCGCCACCCCTTTTGACGCTCCGGTCCAACCTGAGCTTGCAGCCGATGAGTTATCAGGTTCTGGCGCGCAAATGGCGGCCCCGGACGTTCGGCGAACTCGTCGGACAGGAACACGTCGTCACGGCGCTCTCCAACGCGCTGACCCGGGGGCGCCTGCACCATGCGTACCTGCTGACCGGCACGCGCGGCGTCGGCAAGACCACGATCGCACGCATCCTCGCCAAGAGCCTCAACTGCGAGACCGGGGTCACGGCCACCCCCTGCGGGGTCTGCGGCACCTGCCGTGACATCGACGCCGGACGTTTCGTCGACCTCCTCGAGCTCGATGCCGCCTCCAACACCGGTGTCGACAACATGCGCGAGATTCTCGACAACGCGCGTTACGCGCCGACGGTCGGCCGCTACAAGGTCTACCTGATCGACGAAGTCCACATGCTGTCCAAAGGCGCGTTCAACTCGATGCTGAAGACGCTCGAGGAACCGCCCGAGCACGTCAAGTTCGTGCTCGCCACGACCGATCCGCAGAAGATCCCGGTCACCGTGCTGTCGCGCTGCCTGCAGTTCAACCTCAAGCCCCTGCCGCGGACCGCGATCGCCGAGCGTCTCGCCTCCATCCTCGACGCCGAGGCGATCGTCCACGACCCGGCGGCACTGGTGCAGATCGCTGCGGCCGCGCAGGGATCGCTGCGCGATGCGCTGTCGCTGCTCGACCAGGCGATCGCCTACGGCAGCGGGGAGGTTCGCGAAGGCCCGGTGCGGGCGATGCTGGGTGTGGTCGATCGCGGATATGTCTACGGGATCGCCGATGCGCTGCTGGCCGGCGACGGTCCGGCCCTGCTTGCCCAGAGCGATGCGCTGGCGGAAAGCGGACAGGCGTTCTCGTCCGCGCTGGACGAGTTGGCGGCATTGTTCCACCGGATCGCCGTGCTGCAGGCCGTTCCCGAGGCAGCCATCGGCGACGACCGCGAACGCACCGCCGGCTACGCTGCGCGGATGTCGGCCGAGGACGTCCAGCTCGCCTATCAGATCTGCGCGCAGGGTCGCGCCGACCTGGCGCTCGCGCCCGACGAGGCGACGGGTTTCTCGATGACGCTGCTGCGACTGCTGGCGTTCGAGCCTGCGACGGCGTCGCAGCCGGCAGCGCCGGACGCGGCAGCAACGCGCAAGCCGCAGCCCGCGCCGGCCGCAACGCCGGCCGCGGCACGCGCAGGCGAGCCCCAGGCCGCCACGAAGGATGCGGTGACGCTGCCCAGGCCGCGACCGGCGCCCGCCGAATCCCGTCCCGCACCCGCACCGGCAGCCGCCGCGCAACCTTCTGCGCCGACCGCGCAGGCCCCTGTCGGGCCGATGGCGCCGCTGCCGGAATCGCCGGCGCATTGGCCGGCGTTCGTCGCCGGCCTGAAGCTGACCGGCATGGCCGCGCAACTCGGTGCCCAGTCGGAGCTCAAGTCGGTCCGCGGCAACGCGCTGTCGCTCGCCATCCCGACCACGCACAAGCATCTTGCCGACAGGGCCTACGCCGACAAGCTCAAGGCTGCGCTCGAGGCCGCGACGGGGCGCAAGCTGCTGCTGGCCTTCGAGATCGGCGAATCGAGCGATGGATCGCTGGCCGCCCACGAGCGCCGGGAGCGTGAGCAGGCCAGGGCCCAGGGCGAAGCGATGTTCCGCAGCGAACCGTTCGTGCGCGACTTGGTCGCGCGTTTCGATGCGACGGTCAAGCCCGAGACCATCGAGCGCGTGCCGCGGAATCCAGCGAATCCACCTTCAGGAAACCAGGAACGATCATGATGAAGAACCAGCTCGCCGGCCTGATGAAGCAGGCGCAGCAGATGCAGGAGACCATGCAGCGCGCGCAGGAGGAGCTCGCGCGCACGGAGGTCGAAGGGCAGGCCGGGGCGGGCCTGGTCAGGATCGTGATGACCTGCCGCCACGACGTGAAGAAGGTGACGATCGATCCGTCGCTTTCGGGCGAGGACCGCGACATGCTCGAGGACCTGATCGCCGCGGCGTTCAACGATGCGGTGCGGCGCGCCGAGGCGATGACGCAGGAGAAGATGGGGGGCCTGACGGCGGGCCTGCCGATGCCGCCCGGGTTCAAGCTGCCGTTCTGACGACCGGTGCGGTGTCGATGAGCGCGCGTGACGCGGGCCCCCGCGCGGCGCCCCCCCGCGAAGCGGTGTCGAGCCTCGACGAGCTCGCCGGCGCGCTGCGCTGCCTGCCTGGCGTGGGCCCGAAAGCCGCGCAGCGCATGGCGCTGCACCTGCTCCAGCACGACCGCGACGGCGCGCAGCGGCTCGCGCGCGCGCTCGTCGAGGCGACGCGCTCGGTGCTGCACTGCGAGCGCTGCAACACGTTCACCGAAGGGCGCCTGTGCGCGCTGTGCCAGTCGCCGCG
>DATIQL010000181.1:0-4291 GCA_035470905.1 Casimicrobiaceae bacterium | reverse complement strand
ACGATCTCGACCATCCTGACGAAGGCTGCGAGCCACCGCATCGGCGATGCATTGGCCGGCAGGAAGCCGCACCGGCGGACGTAGCGGCTGTTCGCCGCAAGCGAATGCTCCGGCGTGAGCAGCGACACCTCGAAGCCCGCATTCGCCAGTGCGGCCGGCATGCGCGCGGTCCCGATGTATTGCGTCGCAGTGGAGACCAGCAGGATCGCGCGGTTCATCGCGAGGACAATGGCTCGAGCATCGCCGGATCGATCTCGAACGGCCGCGGCCGCCATCCGGTCGCGCGCGTGAACGATGTCGAGTCCGCTTCGAGCGACCGGGTCAGCCGGTCGATCTGCCCGGCGCGCCCGAGCAGCCCGCCCGCGAGGCGCAGCACGCCAACGGGCACGGGAAACAGCCGCGGCTCGACCCCCAACGCACGCGCAATCGCGCGCACCAGGTCGGGCGTCGAGACCGCCTCGGCGTCCGCGATCAGGTGCACGTTTCGCCCGGTGGTTCCGGCGCCCGTTGCCGGTGCGCCCGACGCCTGGAGCGCCGCATCGATCGCGTCGAGCAGGTTGGGCAGCCCGAGCAGCGAGCGCCGGTTGTCGATGGCCCCGAAGGGCAGCCATCGCCTCGCCGCGACCGCGTCGACCAGCCGGCGGAAGTTGCCGCGAGCGTGCGCGCCGTACACCAGCGGCAACCGCAGGATCACCGGCAGCATCGGCGTGCCCTGCGCGATGCGCCCGAGCGCGAGTTCCGCGCCATGCTTGCTGCGCGCATAGGCGTCCTCGGGCGCCGGGGGATCATCGGGACGAAACGGCCGCCCGGGCGCCGTGGACTCGCCGTTGACCTTGATCGTGCTCGCGAACACGAAGCGCCCGACACCGCCGGCGACGGCGGCCTCGGCAAGCTTCGCCGTCACGTCGACATTGGCGCGGCGGTATTCCGCGTCGGGGTCCGCGGCGCGCTCGTCGAGCACGTGCGCGCGTCCGGCGAGATGGACGAGCGCCTCGACGCCGGCCAACGCAAGGGTCAGGTCGGCCACGCCCGCGGTCTCGAGTTCGGTCTCGACGATCTCGACGCCGGGTGGCAGGACAGCCGCAGCCCGGCGCCGGTCACGCACCAGCGCGCGCACCGCCTGCGCGCGCGACGCGGCCCGCGCGCAAAGCGCGCGGCCGATGAATCCGGACGCACCGGTGATGGCGACCGGAGGCCCGCTCACAGCCATTTCCAGCCGTGCTTGCGGTAGAAGCGAAATCCGCTGACTACGAACCAGCGCAAGTGACGCAAGCCCTTGCGCGCCGCGCCGCCGCCATGATGAACGATGCGCACGCTCGGCACATAGGCATTGCGCATGATCGCGGCCAGGCGCCGGCTCCAGTCGAAGTCCTCGAAATAGAGGAAGAAACCCGGATCGAAACCGCCGCTGCGGTCGATCGCCTCGCGCCTCACCAGCATGAACGCACCGGAGATCAACGGGATGCCGATCGCATCGCGCGCCGGCTCGGCGTCGACGATGTCGCGCAGCTCGTAGCGCGCGAGGCGCCGGGCGAACAGTCGCCGCAGCCAGCGCGGGGCATAGCCACGCAACAGCAGGTCGAGCACTGCCGGATAGCGCTTGCATAGATGCTGACGCGCACCGTCGGGCCCGGCCACGGCAGGCGCAAGCGCGCCGACGTCGGCGTGCTCGTCGAGCCAGCGGATCGCGTTGACCAGCGCATCGGGCGCGAGCTCGACATCGGGATTGAGCACCAGGTGGTAATCCGAGCCGGTGCCGTGCAGCACCAGGTTGTGGGCGGCGCCATAGCCGATGTTCGCGTGCCCGTGCAGGACCATCACATGCACCTGCGCGTCCTCGAAACGGGCGCGCCCGAGCTCGGCGACGCGCCCTGCGACCGCGCGATCCTCGCTGTTGTCGATCAGCGCGAGATGGACCGTCTTCAACACCCCGGCATCCTGCGCAGCCGCGACCGCGACGCGCAGCGTGTCGAGCGTGCGCTCGAGCAGCGCCAGGTCGGGACGATGGGTGACGATGCTGATCTGCAGCGACGAAGGCAGCACGAATCAGTCGCGGTCGCCTGAAAGGCACACCCGGAAGGCGGAAAGCGCGACTGTACCAGCCTGCTAGAATCGTTCGCATGTCCCGCTACAGCCCGGCAGCGCTGATCGCCTACGGCCGGGAGCTGCTGGTGTGCGCCGGCATGCGCAGCGACATCGCGGACGATGTCGCGTCGATCCTCGTCGACGGCGACCTGATGGGCCATACGACCCATGGCCTCGCGCTCCTGCCCGGATACCTGGACGAGCTCGCCCGGGGCACGATGGCCGGCGCCGGCGAACCCGAAGTGACCAGCGCCCGCGCTGCGACCCAGGCCTGGGACGGCCGTCGCCTGCCCGGTCCGTGGCTCACGCTGCGCGCGCTCGATGCGGCGATGGCGATGGCGTCGCGATGCGGCAGCGGAACGGTGGTGATCCGCCGCTCACACCACATCGCCGCCCTTGCCGCTTACGCCAGGCGCGCAACCGATCGCGGCATGATGGCGATCATCCAGTGCTCGGACCCTTCGACCCACAGCGTCGCACCGTTCGGGGCGGTGTCGTCGGTGTTCACGCCCAATCCCTTGGCGGCGGGCATTCCGACCTCGACTGATCCGATCCTCCTCGACGTGTCGGCGAGCTACACGACCAACGGCATGACCGCGCGCCTGTACAAGGCCGGCGAGCTGCTGCCGCATCCCTGGATCCAGGACGCGCAGGGCAATCCGACGCGCGATCCCGCCGTGCTGTTCAACGAGCCCCGCGGCACGCTGCTCCCGCTGGGCGGGCTCGATGCCGGTCACAAGGGATATGCGCTCGCGCTGCTGGTCGAGGCGCTGACCGCCGGTCTCGCCGGCCACGGCCGCGCCGATCCACCCGAAGGCTGGGGCGCCACCGTGTTCGTGCAGGCGCTCGATCCCGCGGCCTTCGGCGGCCTCGACGTCTTCATGCGGCAGACCGACTGGCTGGTCCGCGCCTGCCACGACGCGACGCCCCGGCCCGGCGGGGCGCCGGTGCGCCTGCCTGGCGAGCGGGCCATGGCGCTGCACCGGAAGCAGAGCGCCGAAGGCATCGCGCTCCATCCGTCGATCATGCCCGCGCTCGCGCCGTGGGCGCAGAAGCTCGGGATCGTTGCCCCCTCACCTTCATGAGGGCCCTCACCCGCCTCGCTGTCGCTCGGCGCCCTCTCCCCGACCCTCTCCCGCGCGCGGGAAAGGGTGCGAGGCGTGTCAGCGCCGAGCGGGTGAGGGTGCCGAGCGGGTGAGGGTGCCGAGCGACAGCGAGGCGGGTGAGGGGATGGGGTGAGGGTGCCTCAGGGCGACGGCCGCGGCTCGACCATCGCCAGCGCCTTCTTCGGGTCGATCAGGTTGCGGCGCCCGTCTGCGGTCGCGGTCGCGGTGGCCCGGATCACCCCGATCAGCTGCGACGGCGTGAGCCTCGGATCGACGGCGAGCATCTTGGCCGCGAGATTCGCGACCTGTGGCGAGGCCATCGACGTCCCCGATTCGGCGATCTTCTCTCCGCCGGGAATGACGCTCTCGACCTGGTAGCCGTTGGCGTCGACGACCACCGTCGGCCCGTAGCTCGTGAACGACGCTTCGTCGCCGGCCTTGTCGACCGCGCCGACCGTGATCAGGTTGGGCAGCGAGATGTCGGCGGGAATGTCCTCCGCGAACGATGCATTCTGGTCGCTGTTGCCGGCCGCCGTGACGAACAGGATGTCGGGCGCGCTCGCGAATGCCCTGGTGAGGGCGTTCTTCTGAATGTCGAAGAGCTCGCGCGCGATCGCCTTGCGGTCGTTCGGATCCTTGCCGATGTTGCACATCTCCAGCGCTTCCTCGACGCCCTTGACGCTGCCGCCCCAGCTCATGTTGACGACGCGGACGTGGTTGCGCTTGAAGAAATCGACATAGGTCTGCGAATTGCGCGCGTCGCGCTCGGCAAGGGCCTTGCTCGGGCACGGATCCGGCAGCAGGTGCCAGTCGAACTCGATGCGCCCGACGACCAGACGCGCATACGGATTGCCCGCCAGGGCGATGCCGACCACATGCGTGCCGTGCATCCAGTTGCCGGAAAGGTCGAGCTCCTCGATCGTGCTCTTGTACTCGTCGGACTTGAGCGTCGACAGGTATTTCTTGAGCTCGGTGGCCTCGGGGCTGTCGATGTTCGACTGCAGGTCCGAGAATCCCTTGAGCCGCGCCTTCATCTGGGAGATGCGGCCCTTGAGGTCAGCGGGAATCGGCTGGAGCTCGCCCTTCGCCGGCTCTGAATA
>DATIQL010000180.1:0-13928 GCA_035470905.1 Casimicrobiaceae bacterium | reverse complement strand
GCTGACGGCGGATCCGCGGGCCTACGAGCGTACCAGCGAAGACCTCGATGCCGAAGTCCCCGACGGCGTGCAGGTCGAGCGGGCGTTCGCGCTCGATACGGCGCGGCAACTCTCGATCGCCGGGCGCTACCCGGGATTCCTGGCGCGCCCGGATCGATGGATGACTTGGCAATATGCTGCCGTTCGATCGGGCATGAAGCTGATCCGAAGCTGGCGTCCCGACGTCATCTGGTCGACGTATCCGATCGCGACCGCGCACATCATCGGCAGCGTGCTGCATCGACGGTCGGGTCTCCCCTGGATCGCAGATTTCCGGGATCCGATGGCCCAGGAAGGCTATCCCGCCGATCCGCGCATCTGGCAGAGCTTCAAGCGGATCGAGGAGGATGCGCTGGCTCGCGCACGCTTTTCCGTGTTCACCACACCCGGGGCGGCCCGCGTCTACCGCGAGCGATACCCGGCGTTCGCTGCGCGCGTCGAGGTGATCGAGAATGGCTATGACGAGGAGAGTTTCGCGGGGCTCGACATCGGCGCGGCATCGAGGGAGCCGCTGAACCCGGGCGCAATCACCCTGCTGCACAGCGGCATCGTGTACCCGTCGGAACGCGATCCGACGCAATTCTTCGAGGCGCTTTTCCGGCTCGTCGAAACCGGTCGGCTTCGTCGCGACGAGCTGCGCGTCCGCTTTCGGGCGGCAGCCCACGATGCGATGCTCGTCGAGCTGGCGCGCCGCTGTGGCGTCGAAGGCATGATCGAGCTGGTGCCCCCGATTCCGTATCGCGCGGCACTCGCGGAGATGCTGCGCGCGGATGCGCTGCTGGTGCTGCAGGCTTCGAATTGCAACGAACAGATTCCCGCCAAGCTGTACGAGTATCTGCGCACGGGCCGACCGATACTGGCGCTGACCGACCCCCAGGGCGACACCGCGGGCGTGATGCGGGGCGCAGGATTGGGAAGCATCGCGCCTCTGGACCGCGCCGACGCGATCGCCGATCGTCTGGTGGGCTTTCTGACGGACCTGCGCGCGGGGGCGGCGGCGACGCCCGACCTGCGCTGCGTCGCCGCGGCCTCGCGACGGGAGCGCGCGCGCGGCATGTCGAATCTCCTCGACCAGTCGCTGGATGCCGATCGTCGGTCCGCGAGCTGACCGGGCATTCCTGCACACTCCCCGGGGCGCGCAGCTGCGCCCCGGGCCTGCGACGGTGATTCCCGCGTCCATCCGGGGCGCCATTTTGCCCCCTCGGATTCGCCTATATTCATGAAAATCAAGGACTGAAGAAATGTAATTTCTGCAATTTGTCAGGTGTCGGCGATTGCCGGATCGGCCGCAATGCAGCGCGGGCGCGAGCGTCGCCGACATCCTGTAATGCACAGAATGCGAACGCCACTGCCGATTGGCGGTTCGAGGTTTACCTTGCGGGGAACTTGCGGAAAATTCCATTGTTCCGCCTTCCCGTGGCGGGGCACCATCGGGATGCCGGGGCTCGCTCGACGCCGTATGGCACGCTAATTGCTGCCACTTGATGCCGATCGCTCGATGCGCTTTTGACTTTCATCAAGCATCAATGAAGCGCTGAGAGCATAACCATCCATCCGTGTGGCAATACGCGGAATTACGGAACGCCATTGTTCAGCTTACTGCGACAGAACGTTTCCAGCGCAACGCTGTTCCAGCTCGGCGCGGAGCTCTCGTGGCTGTTCGCCGCGATCATGCTCGTGCTGCGGATGGACGGGGAGCAGGGCGTCGCACATTCTGAAGCGGCGCTGCTTGCGTTCCTGTTTGCCCTGACGATCGTCTGTCTTAACGGCGCCTTCGGACTCTACCGCCGCGCCCAGAAGCTCTCGGCCAGCGCATATTTCCTGCGCATCGTGCTTGCACCGGCGATCGGGATTCCGCTCGCATTCCTCGTTGCGCACTGGATGCCTGGCGTCGACGTACTGCATGACAACTGGATCGCGGCCATCGTCTTGTCGTTGCTCGGGCTGTTGCTGGTGCGCCATGTGATCGTCTTGCCGCTGGTGTCGCATCTGATGCCGCACCGCGTTCTCGTCCTGGGCACGGGGCCCGAAGCGCGCCTCGTCGAAGCATCGCTCACGTCGACCAATCCGCTGGGCCTCCGGCTGGTCGGTTTCTACCCGCTCGAGAAGACGCAGGAAAATGTCGTGTCGCCGGGACGCGTGGTGGCGCGCGGGGGCTCGCTGGACGACACGGTCGAGCAGCTCGACATCGACGAGGTCATCGTCGCCGTGCGTCAGCAGCGGGGCGGCGTGCTGCCGTTGCGTGCGCTGCTCGAGTGCCGCCTCAACGGTGTGCAGGTCACCGACCTCGAGCGCTACTTCGAGCGGGTGCACGGCCAGGTTCCGATCGAGTCGCTCAAGGTAAGCTGGCTCATCTATGGACACGGGTTCCGGCAGAGCGTCCTCCGCAATATCGTCAAGCGATGTTTCGACCTGATCGTCGCTGCCGCGCTGATCGTCGTCACCGCCCCGCTGGCGGCGGTCGCCGCACTGCTGATCGCAATCGAGGGTGGGGGCTCGGTGATCTACTGCCAGGAGCGGGTCGGGCACCGCGGACGCAATTTCACCGTCTTCAAGTTCCGCAGCATGGCGCGCGATGCCGAGGGCGACGGCAGGCCCGCGTGGGCGACCGCCAACGACCCGCGGGTGACGCGCATCGGCAAATTGCTGAGGCGCACGCGCATCGACGAGCTTCCGCAGCTCATCAATGTACTGAAAGGCGAGATGAGCTTCGTCGGCCCCCGGCCGGAACGGCCCGAGTTCGTCGCGATGCTGACCGAGCAGATCCCGTTCTACGCGGTGCGACACAGCGTCAAGCCGGGCCTGACGGGGTGGGCGCAAGTGCGGTACTCTTACGGCGCCACGGTGGAGCAGTCGATCCGGAAGCTGGAATACGACCTCTACTACGTGAAGAACCACACGCTGCTGCTGGACCTTGTCGTCCTTCTGGAAACCGTGCGGGTCGTTCTGCTGGGAGAGGGCGCGCGCTAGGCACGCTGCGACCGGCCTTCAGCAGCGGCGCAGGCTTCGATGTCGATGCCCCGGCGTCGAAGTCGCTGAGCCCCACTACCGGCCAACCCGAGCTCCGGGAAGGCGAACCGATTGGAGAAACCATGCGGCGCGGACCCGACCGTGCCCGTTCGGTCCATCCCTGTCTCTTGACGTGATTCCGTGACCCCGAGCACATTCAGCACGCTTGCCGACTGGAGCTACGGTGCCGCGCTTGCGGGCTACGCCCTGTTCGCGGCACGGGTGGCGTTCGGATTCCGCAGGAGCATGCGGGCGAAGTTCCTGCTCGTCGCCATGGTGGCGACTGCGGCGTGGGCAGCAGCCTGCCTGCTCGTCGGCGCGAGCCGTTCGGCCAACGCGTTGCTGGTCGCGAATGTCGCCGATGCATTGCGCTACGCCGCATGGTTCGCTTTCCTCGCGAGCTTGCTGCTGGCAACAAGCGGCTTCGATGGCATCGCGCGACGCCCGACGCGACTGATGGTCGGCACGGGTGCGGCGGTCGGCATCGCCTTGATTGGCGGCATATTCCTGGGCGAGGGATCGCCGCTCGCGCAGTTCGCATGGTTCCCCGCAGCGCGCGTCGGGTATCTGGCCCACCTGGGAATCGCGGTCTTCGGTCTGGTGCTGGTCGAGCAGGTCGTCCGGCGCGTGCTGCCGCAGATGCGCTGGGGCATTCGGCCCCTGGCCATCGCACTCGCGGGAGCGTTCGGGCTCGACCTCTACCTGTATTCGGACGCAGTGCTGTTCGGCCAGCTCGACCCCATCATCTGGGTCTCGCGCGGATTGGCCAACGCGATGGTCATTCCATTGATCGTCCTCGCCACGGTGCGCAATACGGGGTGGACCGTCGATCTCCACCTGTCGCGCCGCGCAGTCTTTCACTCCACGGCGTTGCTGGTCTCGGGGGCGTTCCTGCTGCTGGTCGCGGGCGCCGGATACTTCGTCCGCTACTTCGGTGGCGACTGGGGCCGTGCACTCCAGATCGAGCTGCTGTTTGCCGCCACGTTGCTGGTGGCGCTGGTTGCCTCGTCGGGGCGTTTCCGTTCGAGGCTCAAGGTCTTCGTAAGCAAGCATTTCTTTTCCTACCGCTACGATTACCGGGAGGAATGGTTGCGGTTCACGCAGACCCTTTCTGCCGAAAGCTCGGCGCAGGGCGTCCAGGAGCGGTCGATCGCCGCACTGGCAGACCTGGTGGAAAGCCCTGGCGGCGCATTGTGGTTGAAAGACGAGTCGCGGGGATATGTCCCGGCGGCACGCTGGAACGTGCAGGTTGGCGACGGGAGCGAATCCCCGGGCGGGGAGCTGGCAGACTTCCTCGCGCGAACGGGCTGGATCATCGACGTCGCGGAATGGCGCAACCATCCGGCGCGCTACGCCGGCATCGCCCCGCCGGCGTGGCTGAGCGCCTTTGCGTCGGCGTGGCTCGTGATCCCCTTGCTGTCGGGGACCGAGCTCCTGGGGATGGTGGTGCTGACGACGCCGCGCACGCCCATCGAGCTCGACTGGGAGGTGCGCGACCTCCTGAAGACCGCGAGCCGCCAGGCGGCGAGCTATCTGGGCCAGATGCGCGTGACCGAGGCGCTGCTCGAGGCGCGCAAGTTCGACGCGTTCAACCGGATGTCGGCGTTCGTCGTTCATGACCTCAAGAACCTGGTCGCCCAGCTGTCGCTGATGCTCAGGAATGCGCAGCGCCACCGCGACAATCCCGAGTTCCAGGCCGACATGCTGACCACTGTCGAGCACGTCGTGGGACGGATGAACGCGCTGATGCTGCAATTGCGCGTCGGCGCCACGCCGGTCGATAATCCGCGTCCGCTCGATCTCGAAGCGGTATTGCGGCGGGTCTGCGCGGCCAAGACCGGTCCGCAGACGGACATCCGGCTCGATGCCCCGTCGGCGGTGACCGCGATCGGGCACGAAGATCGCTTGGAGCATGTAATTGGGCACCTGATCCAGAATGCCATCGATGCGAGCACACCTCCCCGGCAGGTCGCCGTGCGCCTCGGGCGCGACGCCGCGCATGCCGTTGTCGAAGTCCGCGACCAGGGGGTCGGGATGACGGCCGAATTCGTTCGCGAGCGCCTGTTCAAGCCGTTCCAGACGACCAAGCCGGCGGGAATGGGTATCGGCGTCTACGAGAGCTCGCAATACGTTGCCGGGTTGGGCGGAAGCATCGCCGTCGAGAGCGAACCGGGAGTGGGCACGCGGGTGCTGCTGCGTCTGCCGTTGGTTCAGGCGGCGACCGGCGCCCCGGTCGGGCCGGGACTTCAGCCGGCGGCTGCGGCGAGCATGACGGGAGTCGGGGAGTCCGCCGCATGACCGACGAGCGCCGACCCCTGCTGATCGTCGAGGACGACCCGGCGCTGCAGAAGCAGATGCAATGGGCATTCGACCAGTACGAGACGATCGTGGCCAACGACCGGGAGAGCGCGATTGCCCAACTGCGCCGCCATGAGCCCGCCGTCGTCACGATGGACCTCGGGCTGCCCCCGCACCCCGACGACCCCGCCGAGGGCCTGAAGCTCCTGGAAGAGATTCGTGCGCTGGTGCCGGCCACCAAGGTGATCGTCCTGACCGGACAGAACGACCGCGCCAATGCCCTCAAGGCGATCAGCCTGGGCGCCCACGATTTCTGTACCAAGCCGTTCGAGCCGGAACTCCTGACCTGGGCGATCGAGCGGGCATTCCGGGTGCACGACCTGCAGACGGAAAATGCGCGCCTGCAGGCAGCACAGGAATCGCCGGCGATGGCGGGGATCATCACCCGCGATCCGGCGATGCTGCGCATCTGCCGCACGATCGAAAAGGTCGCACCCTCGTCCGCGACGGTCCTGATCCTCGGCGAATCGGGGACCGGCAAGGAACTGCTTGCGCGCGCAGTGCACGACCTTTCGCCGCGCAAGGCCGCGCGCTTCGTCGCGATCAACTGCGCGGCGATTCCCGATACCCTGCTCGAAAGCGAGCTCTTCGGCTACGAAAAGGGCGCCTTCACCGGCGCCGCCAAGCAGACCTTGGGCAAGATCGAGACTGCCAACGGCGGCACGCTGTTCCTCGATGAAATCGGCGACCTGCCCATCGGCCTGCAGGCGAAGCTCCTGCGCTTCCTGCAGGAGCGCGTGATCGAGCGCATCGGGGGGCGGCAGGAAATCCCGGTCGACGTGCGGATCGTCTGCGCCACCCATCAGAGCCTGAAGGATCACATCGAAAAGGGGACGTTCCGGGAAGACCTCTACTATCGTCTGGCGGAGATCGTCGTCGAGGTGCCCCCGTTGCGCGAGCGGCATGGCGACGCCGCGTTGCTCGCCCACGGCTTCGTACGCAAGTTCGCCGCCGAGCAGCGGCGCCCTGCGATGGCGCTCCTTCCTGACGCCATCGAGTCGATCGAAGCCCACGCCTGGCCAGGCAATGTGCGCGAGCTCGAGAACGTGATCAAGCGTGCGGTCATCATGGCCGACGGCACTGCCATCGGCGCCGGGGATATCGGTCTCGCGGCCTCCGCGGAGGACGCCGACGCGCTCAACCTCCGGCAGGTGCGCGAGGTCGCGGAGAAGAACGCGCTGTTGCGGGCGCTCGGTCGCGTCAACGGTAACCTCAGCAAGGCCGCGGAAATGCTCGGCATCAGTCGCCCAACCCTCTACGATCTCATGCATCGTTTCGGCCTCAAGTAGGCGGACGCTGCCAATCTTTCCAAGGATTGCACATGGTCAACTTTCGAGCACGAACCCTGCGCCTGTCGATCGTCGCCGCGATCGCCGTCATGGCCAGTGCCGGCTGCGCGCGCAACGACCCGGCCTCGTACATCGCTTCGGCGAACTCCTACATCGCCAAATCCGATTACAAGGCGGCGATCATCGAGCTGAAGAATGCGCTGCAGAAGGCGCCGGACAATGCCGAAGCACGCCTTCTGCTGGCGAAATCCCTGCTCGCGACGGGCGATGCCGCAGGCGCCGAAACCGAGGTACGAAAGTCGATCGACGCGCACGGGCCCGATGACGAAACATATCCGGTGCTCGCCGAGGCGCTGGTCGCGCAGGGACAATTCGCGAAAGCGACCGGCGAGCTCGGCACCCGCAAGCTGGCGTCACCCAAGGCGCGCGCCCGCCTGGGGGTCGCCCTCGCGATGGCTTATCTCGCGCAGCGGGATGCCAAGGCGGCCGAAACGGCGCTCGAAGCCGCGCTTGCCGACGAACCGGACAACGTGCGCGGATTGTTGCTGCAGGCGCAGATCACCGGAGGTCGAGGTGATCTCGCAGGCGCGCACAAGTATGTCGACGCCGCGCTGGCCAAGGCCCCGAACGACCCAGACGGATTGCTGCTCAAGGCGCAACTCGCATTGGCCGAGCGCAACCGCGACGAGGCCATGAAGGTTCTCGAAAAGGGCGTCGACGCAAATCCGCGATCCGTGCCCCTCCGCTACGCGCTGGCAGGCCTCGCCGTGACGTCCGGCAAGCTGGATGTCGCGAAGGCCCAGTTGGCCAAGATGAAGGAAGTCGCGCCGCAGGATTTCCGCACGGTCTACACCGAGGCACTGGTGGATTTCGCCGCCGGCGATGCAGCGCATGCGCGCGAAGCCATCCAGAAGGTTCTCGCCGTCAGCCCCGACAACCTGCAAAGCATGCTGCTTTCCGGCCTCATCGACCTCCAGCTCAAGTCCTACGCGACGGCGGAGGATTCGCTGCGCAGGGTCCTCGCGGCGATCCCCGGTCAGCCCATCGCCGGACGCGCACTGGCGACGCTCTACCTGCAGACCGGCCGCGCCGCGCAGGCGCTCCAGGTGCTGGGCCCCGTGTTGCAGCGCACGCCCGACGACCCGTATCTGTTGCGCACCGCAGGGGAAGCCTATCTCGCATTGGGCGATACCGAGCATGCCGCCACTTCGTACGAGCGCGCGAACAGCATCGACAGGAACAATGTCGCCAGCGAAGTGCGGCTGGCACAGGTCCGACTCGCAGCGGGGGACACCGATCGCGGATTCAGCGACCTGCAGGCGCTCGCCGGCAAGGATTCGTCCGAATACCAGGCCGAGCTCGCACTCTACAGCGAGTACATGCGCCGGCGCGATTTCGGCCGGGCGATGGCTGCGGTCGACGCGTTGGAGAAGAAGCAGCCGAAGTCGCCGTTCGTGGCCAACCTCCGGGGCGCCACCTACGTCGCGAAACGCGATTTCAAGTCCGCGAAGGCGAGCTTCGAGAAGGCGCTCGAACTGCAGCCGAACTATTACCCTGCGGCCTACAACCTGGCGCTTCTGGACATGCGCGACGGCAATCCCAAGGCGGCGCGCGAGCGCTTCGATCGCGTCCTCGCCAAGGACCCGAACAACGAACAGGCGCTCCTGTTCTCGGCGCAGCTGATCGCGGTCGATGGAGGAACGCCGGATCAGGTGCGGGCGCCGATCGACAAGGCGATCACCGCGAACCCGACTTCGGTGGGGGCGCGCCTCGCCTTGATCAGCTACGAGTTGGGCCGGCGGGACGCGAAGAGCGCACTCGCCGCTGCGCAATCCGCCGTCACCGCCATTCCCAACGATCCCCAGCTGACCCAGGCCCTCGCGTCGGCACAGTTGGCCAACGGGGATATCGATCAGGCCATCGACACGTCGAAGCGCCTGGTCCAGCTGCAGCCGCAGAACCCGATCGCCCTGTTCAGGCTCGCCGAGGCGCAGATCGCGGTCAAGGACTACCAGGCCGCGCTCGAGGCCGAGCGCAAGGCGCTGGCGCTCAATCCGGACTTCACGCTGACGCGCGGCCTGATCGCGAAGACGTATCTGCTGTCGGGTCGTCCGGATGAAGCGATCGCCGAGGCGCGCAAGCTTCAGAAGGAGTACCCCACCAAGGGAGTCGGATACGCGCTCGAAGGCGAAATGCTCGCCGCCCAGAAGAAATGGCCGGAAGCCGCGGTGGCCTATCGCGCGAGCCTCGCGCGCGAACCGGATCCTGCCGTCGCCACGCGGGTCTGCGGTGCGCTCCGTGCCGCAGGCAAGACCTCCGACGCGACGGCAATGGCAAACAAATGGATGGCCGACCATCCGAAGGATGCCGCAATGCCGTTGTTCCTCGCCGAAACGAGCCAGCAGGGCAAGGACCTGGCGGCCGCGAAGGCCGGCTATGAGCGGGTTCTTGCGATCGACCCCGAAAACGTCGTCGCATTGAACAACCTGGCCTGGATACTCACCGAGAACAAGGATCCCAAGGGGCTCGAGTACGCCGAGCGAGCGCACCAGCTGGCGCCCTTCAACCCGAATATCCTCGATACGTTCGGTCTTGCGCTCGTGCGCAACGGCCAGGCGCAGCGCGGAGCACAACTGCTGAAGATGGCGGCCTCCCTCGCGCCAGGGCAGCCCGAAATTCGCCTGCACCTGGCGCAGGCGCTCGCCGAATCCGGCGACAAGGCCGGGGCACGCAGGGAGCTGGGCGTCCTCACCGCGAAGCTCGACAAGAGCTCGCCCATCCGCGCCGAGGCGGAGAAGCTCCTGGGAACACTCTGAGCCCGATATAAGAACATGAGCGACAACACCATCATTGCCGTCGTCGGCCTCGGCTACGTCGGCCTTCCCCTCGCCGTCGAGTTCGGCAAGCTCTACCCGACGGTGGGGTTCGACCTGTCGCAGGCGAAGATCGACGCCTATCGCCGCGGTGTCGATCCGACCGGCGAGGTGAGCGGCGAGGATCTCGCCGCAGCCAAGGGTCTCGAGGTCACGACCGACGCTGCGCAGCTCAAGCGTGCCGATTTCGTCGTCGTGGCAGTGCCGACGCCGGTCGATGACGCTCATCAGCCGGATTTCTCGCCGCTGCTCGGCGCGAGCGAATCGGTGGGCAGGAACCTGAAGCGCGGTGCGACCGTGGTCTTCGAATCGACCGTCTATCCCGGGGCGACCGAGGAGATCTGCGTGCCGGTGATCGAACGCCATTCCGGGATGAAATGGCAGCGCGACTTCTTCGTCGGCTACTCGCCCGAGCGGATCAATCCTGGCGACCGCGAGCACACGCTGACGCGAATCACCAAGGTCGTTTCGGGCGACACGCCGGAGACCCTGGAGCGGGTCGCCACCGTGTATGGCAGCGTGGTCAAGGCGGGCGTCTACCGCGCGGCTTCGATCAAGGTCGCCGAGGCCGCGAAGGTGATCGAGAACACGCAGCGCGATCTCAACATCGCGCTGATGAACGAGCTGGCGCTGATCTTCCACAAGATCGGCATCGACACGACCGACGTGCTGAAGGCGGCAGGCACCAAGTGGAACTTCCTGCCGTTCCGTCCCGGTCTCGTCGGCGGGCATTGCATCGGCGTCGATCCGTACTACCTGACGCACAAGGCCGACAAGCTCGGCTACCACCCGCAGGTCATTCTGGCCGGCCGGCGCATCAACGACGGCATGGGCAAGTACGTGGCCGAGCAGACGGTCAAGCACATGATCCAGAAAGGCTTCCCGGTGAAGGACGCCAAGGTGACCGTGCTCGGATTGACGTTCAAGGAGAACTGCCCCGACCTTCGCAACTCGCGGGTCATCGACGTGATCAACGAGCTCCGCTCCTACGGCGCGGACGTCAGCGTCCATGACCCGGTCGCCGATCCGGCCGAGGCCGTGCACGAATACGGCGTGTCGCTGACGCCCTGGGAGCAACTGCCGCGGGCGAACGCGATCGTCGCCGCGGTCGCGCACCGCGAGTTCAACGCCCGCCCGATCGACGATTATGTCGGCAAGCTCGTCCCCGGCGGAGTCTTCATCGACGTCAAGTGCCAGGCGGATGCCGATGCGCTGCGCGGGCGCGGCCTGTCGGTGTGGCGGCTGTGATGGATCGGGCGATGACTGCGCAATGCGGCCTGGACACGGACGCCGTCGCGGCGATGGAGAGTTGACGATGCGGGTCGTGCCGGATGCGGTTGACCCCCTCGCACCCGTGCGCGAGCACCTGCGCTCGCGGCCGCTGCGCTGGCTGGTCACGGGCAGCGCCGGGTTCATCGGGTCTCACCTCGTCGAGGCGCTGCTCGGTCTCGAGCAGGACGTTGTCGGCCTGGACAATTTCGCCACCGGATTCCAGCGCAACCTCGATGAGGTGCAGGCGATCGTCGGTCCGAAGCGCTGGCAGCGGCACGCTTTCATCGAGGCCGACATCACCGACCTCGCCGCGTGCCGGCGCGCCTGCGAGGGCGTCGACATCGTCCTGCACGAAGCCGCGCTGGGCTCGGTGCCACGGTCGATCGAGGATCCGTTGCGCACCCACGCGGCCAATGCGACCGGGTTCCTGAACATGCTCGTCGCCGCGCGCGACGCCGGTGTTTCGCGCTTTGTCTACGCCGCCTCGAGCTCGACCTACGGCGACCATCCGGGCCTGCCCAAGGTCGAGGACGTGATCGGCGCGCCGCTGTCGCCCTATGCGGTCACCAAGTACCTGAACGAGCTGTACGCCGGAGTGTTCGGCCGCTGCTACGGCATGGCGACGATCGGGCTGCGCTACTTCAACGTCTTCGGCGCGCGCCAGGATCCGGAGGGCGCCTACGCCGCGGTGATCCCGCGCTTCGCCGCGGCGATGCTGCGCGGCGATCCGATCACGATCAACGGCGACGGCGAGACGACGCGCGACTTCTGCTACATCGACAATGTCGTGCAGGCCAACCTGCTCGCGGCGACCGTCGAGGACCCGGCCGCGACCGGGCAGGTCTACAACGTCGCGGTCGGCGAGCGCATGTCGCTCAACGATCTGCACCGCGCGCTGCGCGACCTGATCGCGCAACGGCATCCCGATCTGCGGATCGCCGAGCCGCGTCACGGCGAGTTTCGCGCCGGTGATGTCCGACACTCCGAGGCCGACATCGGCAAGGCGAAGACGCTGCTCGGCTATCGGCCCACGTGGGACGCGCGCCGCGGCCTCGCGGCAGCGCTGCCCTGGTATGAGCAACATGCATTGGCGAGCGCGCCCGGCGTGCAAGGTGATGCCCATGCGGCGCGCATGGTCTGAATGCGATTCCCGTTCCATGGCGCCGCGCGGCCGGTTTCGGTGCTGCGTCGGCGCCGCCATGCTCACCGTCACGGCTGCGGCGCCGGTGGGCGCCTGGGCGCAGGATGATCCACCCGGCCCGCGACTGACGGCCACGGCTGCGTCCCGGCAGCCGCCCTCGATCGGCGACGAGCTCGCGCGCGCGCAGGCCTACGAGTATGGCGAGGGCCTGCCGCGGGACCAGCGCCTCGCGGCGACGATGTACTGCGAAAGCGCGGTCGCGGGAAGTCCCGAAGCTGCATTCCGCCTGGGCTGGATGTATGCGAACGGTCGCGGCGTCGGGCACGACGACGGCACCGCGGTCGCGCTGTTCGAGCTTGCGGCGAGCGAAGGCCATCCGTTCGCGAAGGCGCTGCTGCAGCGGATGGCGGGCAGCCACGGGATGCTGCCCGACTGCATGCGGCCGGTGGCGCCACCCGACGATCCGCAGGTCGCGACGGTTCCCGACGACAGCCCGGATCCTTTCGCCGACCTGCCGCCGTGGAAACAGAAGATCGCCAACCTCGTCACCCAGCTCGCGCCGCGCTACGGCATCGAGCCGCGCCTGGCGCTGGCGGTGATCAGCGTCGAGTCGAACTTCGATGCGCTCGCGCGGTCGGTCAAGGATGCGCAGGGATTGATGCAACTGCTTCCCGAGACTGCGGCACGCTTCAACGTGCGAAATCCTTTCGACATGCGCGACAACGTGCGCGGCGGGCTCGCCTACCTGCGCTGGCTGCTCGCGTATTACCGCGGCGAGGTGACGCTCGCTGCGGCCGCCTACAACGCCGGCGAGAAGGCGGTCGACCGCTATGGCGGCGTGCCGCCGTACGCCGAGACCCGCGACTACGTGCGGCGGGTCGTGCAGCTCTTCCGCAGCGACTATCATCCCTACGATCCCAACCTCGTGGCGCCATCGGCCGTCGCGGTGCAAGTCGCCGGAGAATCGAAGTGAATGCACGTTCTGGCCGGGCGGCCGCGCTCGCGGCCGCTTTTTTCGTCCTCTTCGCCATTGCCGCGCAGGCCGCCGACATCCGGGACACGATCGCGCGCGTCAAGCCGTCGATCGTGGCGGTGGGTACCTTCGAGCGCACGCGCTCGCCGCAATTCGAGTTCCGGGGCACCGGGTTCGCAGTCGGCGACGGCACGACCATCGTCACCAATGCCCACGTGCTGCCCGGTGTGCTGGACTTTGCGAACGAGGAGGCGCTTGCGATCCTGTTGCCGGGGCCTGGCAACGACGTAGCGCAGGCGCGCCGGGCAAATCGCATCGCCGTCGATGCCGGCAGCGACCTCGCGCTGCTGAAGATCGACGGCACGGCGCTTCCGCCGTTGAAGCTGCGCGACTCGGGCACCGTCCGCGAGGGGCAGTACGTGCTGATGACGGGATTCCCGATCGGCGCGGTGCTCGGCCCTTTCCCCGCGACCCACCGGGGCATGGTCTCCGCGATCACGCCGATCGCCATCCCGCAGGGCAACGCTGCCGAGCTCAAGGCATCGGTCGTTCGCCGGCTGTCGAGCGGCAGCTTCAAGGTGTTCCAGCTCGACGCGACCGCGTATCCGGGCAGCAGCGGCAGCCCGATCTACGACCCCGACACGGGCGAGGTGCTGGGCATCGTGAACATGGTGCTCGTCAAGGGAACCAAGGAGGCCGCGTTGACGCACCCCAGCGGCATCACCTATGCCGTACCGTCATCGCACCTCGAGACGTTGCTGAAGAGCGCAAACATCGCGAACTGACGCTCCCTCACCCCGACCCTCTCCCACTCCGCGGGAGAGGGAGGATGGCCCCTCACCCCGACCCTCTCCCGCTCCGCGGGAGAGGGAGGATGGCCGCGCACCCCGACCCTCTCCCGCTCCGTGGGAGAGGGAGGATGGCCCCTCACCCCGACCCTCTCCCGCTCCGCGGGAGAGGGAGGATGGCCCCCT
>DATIQL010000179.1:0-39001 GCA_035470905.1 Casimicrobiaceae bacterium | reverse complement strand
CGTCACCGGCGTCGGCGCACCCTCGTAGACATCGGGCACCCACATGTGGAAAGGGACGACGGCGAGCTTGAAGGCGAGGCCCGCGACGACGAAGACCAGTCCCAGCATCAGGAGCGCCGGACTGCCGTGCCGGGTGTAGATTGCGTGCGCGACCTGGCCGAGGTCGAGCGACCCGGTCGTCCCGTAGATCATCGACATGCCGTAGAGCAGCATGCCCGACGCCAGCGCACCGAGGACGAAATACTTCATCGCCGCCTCCGTCGACCGCGCGTCGTCGCGGCGCGATGCCACGAGCGCGTAGAGCGACAGCGACATGAGCTCGAGGCCGAGGTAGAGCGTCAGGAAGTTGTTCCCGGTGATCATCACCTGCATGCCGAGCAGCGCGAACAGCATCAGCACGAACACTTCACCACGGAACATGCCGCGGGCGACCAGATAGCTGCGCGAATAGAACAGGGTCAGCGATACCGCGACGAAGCAACCGATGCGCAGGAAATCCGCCAGCATGTCGTCGACGATCAGGTCGTGATACGCCCTGACGGCGTCCAGACGCAGCGTCGTCAGCGTGACGCAGGTGGCGACGAGAAGCGCGAGCTGGGTCAGCCAGTAGGAGACGTGGCGCCGGTCGTCGGGTACGAACAGGTCGATCAGCAGGATCGATGCTGCCGCCGCCAGGACGACGATCTCGGGAAGGGCGGCCAGCGCGTTGAGTTCAGTGAACATGTCAGAGCTTCGAGCGGGCCACGGTCTGCAGAAGGTCGGCGACCGAGACGTGCATGACGTCGATGAACGGCTTGGGCCAGATCCCCATGCCGAGCACCGCGACGGCCAGCACCATCAGCAGCCAGAATTCGCGACGGCCGATGTCGGTCAGACTGGCGACGTTGGCGTTCGCGACGGGCCCGAAGATCACGCGCTTGTACATCCAGAGCGTGTACGCGGCGCCCAGGATCAGGGTGACGGCGGCGGCGAAACCCAGCCAGAAATTCGCCTTCACGGCGGCGAGGATCACCAGGAACTCCCCGACGAAACCCGAGGTTCCCGGCAGCCCGGCGTTGGCCATCGCAAACAGCATCATGAACGCGGCGAACTTCGGCATGGTGTTGACGACGCCGCCGTAGTCGGCGATCAGCCGCGAATGCATCCGGTCGTACATGACGCCGACGCACAGGAACATCGCTGCCGACACGAAGCCGTGCGACAGCATCTGCGCGAGCGCGCCCTCGACGCCGAGCTGGCTGTAGAGGAAGAAGCCCAGCGTGGCGAAACCCATGTGGGAGATCGACGAGTAGGCGATCAGCTTCTTCATGTCCGTCTGCACCAGGGCGACGAAGCCGATGTAGACCACTGCGATCAGCGACAGCGTGATCACGAACCCCGAAAGGTAGCGCGACGCGTCCGGGACGATCGGCAGGATGAAACGCACGAAACCGTACGCTCCGATCTTCAGCGTGATCGCCGCCAGCACCACCGAGCCGCCCGTCGGCGCCTCGACGTGCGCGTCGGGAAGCCACGTGTGCACGGGCCACATCGGAACCTTGACGGCGAACGCAAGGAAGAATGCGATCCACAGCGGGATCTGGGCGCCCATCTCCAGCGGCACCCTGTACCACTCGAGGATCTCGAAGCTTTCGGACACGCTGTACAGGTAGATCAGCGCGACCAGCATCAGCAGCGAGCCCAGCAGCGTGTAGAGGAAGAACTTCATCGCCGCGTAGACCCGGTTCGGGCCGCCCCAAACCCCGATGATCAGGTACATCGGGATCAGCATCGCCTCGAAGAACACGTAGAACAGGATGCCGTCCAGGGCGCAGAACACCCCGTTCACCAGGCCCGACATGATCAGGAACGCCGCCATGTACTGGGCGACGCGCGTCGTGATCACCTCCCAGCCTGCCCAGACGACGAGCACCGTCATCAGGCTGTTCAGCAGGATGAACAGCACCGAGATGCCGTCGACGCCGAGGTGATAGTGGATGCCGAAGCGGGGAATCCACGACGCGAACTCGACGAACTGCATCGCCGGGGTCGAGGTGTCGAAATGGGCGTAGAGCGGGATCGTCACCAGGAACCCCGCGATGGCGCCGGCGAGCGCGATCCAGCGCGCGAATGCCGCATCGCGATCGCGCCCGACGCCGAGCACCGCCAGCCCGGCGACGATCGGCACCCAGATCGACAGCGACAGGTAGGGGGTCATCGCGAAGTCCTCACCGGACACCCCACCAGTACAGCAGACCGAATACGCCGACGATCATCATGAATGCATAGTGGTAGACAAAGCCCGACTGGATCCGCCTGAACATGCCCGACGCCATCGCGACGAGCCTCGCCGAGCCGTTGACCACCCAGCCGTCGATGATCGTCCGGTCGCCATAGGTCGATGCGAAAGTGCCCAGACGACGCGCTCCGCCCGCGAAGAACCAGTCGTTGAAGCGGTCGAAGTAATACTTGTTGTCGAGCAGCGTCGTAATCGCACGGAAGCGCGCGGCGATGCTCGCGGGCAGCGCAGGATTGATCAGGTACATGTACACGGCGGTCGCGATGCCTGCGATCGCGAGCCAGAACGGGGCGCTCGCAAGACCGTGCAGCGCAAACGCCAGCGGCCCCTGCCATTCGCCTTTCATCTCCGCCAGGACCGCGTGCGGCTCGCGCACGAAGATCGAGCTGCCGAACCAGTCGCCGAAGAGCATCGGCTGCACGTAGGCCCAGCCCGCGAACACCGAAGGGATCGCGAGCAGGATCAGCGGCACGGTGACGACCCAGTGCGACTCCCGCGGCGGGCCGGCATCGTGGGCATGCGCATCGGGCTCGGTACCGGCCGACGACGACGCGTCGTGCGCGTGCTCGCCTTGCGCGTCGGCCGCGCCATGCGCCGCGCCATGCGCCTGGAAGCGCTCGTCGCCGTGGAAGGCCAGGAACAGCATCCGGAACGAATAGAACGCGGTCACGAATACGCCCGCCATGACGGCGAAGTACGCGTAGCGATGGCCGCCGACGTGCGAAAGTCCCACCGCCTCGATGATCGCGTCCTTGGAGTAGAAGCCGGCGAACGGCGGGATTCCCGCGAGTGCGAGCGAGCCGACGACCGCGGTCACGTAGGTGATCGGCATGTAGCGGCGAAGGCCGCCCATTCGCCTCAGGTCCTGCTCGTGGTGCATCGCGATGATCACCGAGCCGGCGCCGAGGAACAGCAGCGCCTTGAAGAACGCATGGGTCATCAGGTGGAAGATCGCGGCCGAATACGCGGACACCCCGAGCGCGACCGTCATGTAGCCCAGCTGCGACAGCGTCGAGTAGGCGACGACGCGCTTGATGTCGTTCTGGACGATGCCGAGGAACGCCATGAACAGCGCGGTCGTTGCGCCGACCACGGTTACGAACGACAGCGCCGTCTCCGACCATTCGAACAGCGGGCTCATCCGCGCCACCATGAAGATCCCCGCCGTGACCATCGTTGCAGCGTGGATCAGCGCGGAGATCGGCGTCGGGCCCTCCATCGAATCGGGAAGCCACACGTGCAGCGGAACCTGCGCGCTCTTGCCCATGGCGCCGATGAACAGGCAGATGCAGATCGCGGTCATCAGCATCCAATGGCCGCCGCTCCAGGGCTCGATCGTCGTGCCGGCCATCGACCCCGCCTTCACGAAGACCGGCGCGTAGTCGAGCGTGCCGAAGTACGCGAGCACGAGGCCGATGCCCAGCACGAATCCGAAGTCGCCGACACGGTTGGCCAGGAACGCCTTGAGGTTCGCGTAGATCGCCGTCGGCCGCTCGTACCAGAAGCCGATCAGCAGATACGACACCAGACCAACCGCCTCCCAGCCGAAGAACAGCTGCATGAAGTTGTTGCTCATCACGAGCATCAGCATCGAGAACGTGAAGAGCGAGATGTAGGAGAAGAAGCGCGTATAGCCCGGATCGTCGGCCATGTAGCCGACCGTGTAGACATGCACCATCAGCGACACGAAGGTCACGACGATCAGCATCGTCGCGGTGAGCGGGTCGATCAGGAAGCCGACGGCGAGCTTGAAGCTCCCCGATGCCAGCCAGGTGTAGACGTCGCCGTTGAACAGGTGGCCGGCATGGACGTCGCGCGCGATCGCGATCGACGCCACGAACGCGACGGCGACGCCGATGATGCAAAGCCAGTGCGACAGGCTGCGGCCGAGCCTCCGGCCGAACAGCCCGACGATCACCGAGGCAGCCAGCGGCGCCAGCGGCACCAGCAGGTAGAGGTCGCGCATCGTCATCGGCTCGTCATCCCTTCAGACGCCCGAACTTCTCGACGTCTATCGAGCCGGCGTTGCGGAACAGCAGCACGAGGATCGCCAGCCCGATCGCGGATTCCGCGGCAGCGATGGTCAGGATGAAGAACACGAAGACCTGGCCCGCCATGTCGCCCAGGTAGCGCGAGAAAGCGATGAAGTTCATGTTGACGGCGAGCAGCATCAGCTCGATCGCCATCAGCATGATGATCACGTTGCGTCGGTTCAGGAAAATGCCCGCCACGCTGATGGCGAACAGGATCGCCCCCAGCACGAGGTAGTGCGCAAGTGTCGGTGCGCCTGGCAATGGCATTCCATTTCTCCCTGCACGATGCGCGGACTGCGGCCCTCTCGAAGGACGCGGGCCGCCGATCGCACGCTTGCCGGATCAGACCGGCGGTTTCTCCGATGGCATGCTGACGAGCCGTACGCGGTCGCTGGCGCGAACCCTGACCTGCGCCGACGGATCCTGGTATTTCATTTCCTTGCGCTTGCGGTGCGTCAGCGCGATCGCCGCGACGATCGCGACCAGCAGCACGACCGCGGCGATCTCGAACGGATACACGTAGTCGACGTACAGCAGCATGCCCAGTGCCTGCGTGTTGCTGCCGGCAGGCGCTGCCGGCGCGCTCACCGTGCGCCCGACCGCACTGCCGACGATGACCAGCGCCATTTCCAGCAGGACCAGCGCACCGACGGCGACCCCCACCGGCAGGTAGCTCCGGAAATGCTGGCGCAGGCTGTCGAAGTTGACGTCGAGCATCATCACGACGAACAGGAACAGCACCATGACTGCGCCGACATAGACCAGCACCAGCGCAATCGCGAGAAACTCGGCCTGCAGCAGCAGCCAGATCCCGGCGGCGGTGAAGAACGACAGCACGAGCCAGAGCGCCGCATGCACCGGATTGCGCGTCGTGATCACGCGCAGCGCCGCGAAGACGAGGATCGCAGCGAAGGCGTAGAAGGTGAAGGTCTGGAAGGTCATTGCTCGCGCAGTGTCATGGGCTGGAGGGGGCTCGAAATTCAGCGGTATCTCGCGTCCTCGGCGCGATCGGCCGCAATCTGCGCCTCGTACCGGTCGCCGACGGCGAGCAGCATTTCCTTCGTGTAGTAGAGGTCCCCCCGGCGCTCGCCGTGATACTCGAGGATGCGGGTCTCGACGATCGAATCGACCGGACAGCTCTCCTCGCAGAAGCCGCAGAAGATGCACTTGGTGAGATCGATGTCGTAGCGCGTCGTCCGGCGGGTGCCGTCCTCGCGCTGCGTCGATTCGATCGTGATCGCCAGCGCCGGACATACGGCCTCGCACAGCTTGCAGGCGATGCAGCGCTCTTCGCCGTTCGGGTACCTGCGCAGCGCATGCAGTCCGCGGAAACGCGGGCTTTGCGGCGTCTTCTCCTCTGGAAACTGGACGGTGATCTTGCGGGCGAACATGTACCGCCCGGTGAGCGACATCCCTTTCAGGAGCTCGATCAGGAACCAGGTCCCGAAGAATTCTCGTATGCGCTGGAACAAGGGTCGCCTCGCCGTCCGGCCGCTAGTGGAACAGCCCCGCGTAGCGGGTCTGCATCATGGAGCCGATGAACACGATCCAGATGAGCGTCAACGGGATGAACACCTTCCAGCCCAGCCTCATGATCTGGTCGTAGCGATACCGCGGGAACGTCGCGCGTATCCACAGGAAGATCAGCAACACGAACGCCCACTTGATCGCGAGCCACAGCATGCCGTCGCCGAACGGGTGGACGCCCAGGACCGCGACGTCGTTCAAGATCGGAATCGGCGACAGCCAGCCGCCGAAGAACATGATCGAGGTCAGCGCCGCGATCATGATCATGTTCATGTATTCGGCGAGGAAGAACAGCGCGAACGTGATGCCCGAATACTCGACGTGGAACCCGGCGACGATCTCCGACTCGCCCTCGGCCACATCGAAAGGATGGCGGTTGGTCTCCGCAATCCCCGAGACGAGGTAGACGACGAACAGCGGGAACAGCGGCCAGATGTACCAGTAGGCGGCGCCCCCCTCCTGACCTGCGACGATGTCGGACAGGTTGAGGCTGTTGGCCGCCATCAGCACGCCGACCAGCGCGAAGCCCATCGCGATCTCGTAGGACACGATCTGCGCCGCCGAGCGCAGGCAGCCCAGGAACGCGTACTTGGAGTTCGACGCCCAGCCGGCGATGATCACGCCATAGACCCCCAGCGAGCTCATCGCGAGCAGGTAGAGAAGTCCGGCGTTGATGTTCGACAGCACCAGCGTGCCCGTGAACGGGATCACGGCCCACGCGGCAAGTGCCGGTGCCAGCGAGAGCATCGGCGCGACGAAGAACAGCCCGCGACTCGCGCCCGACGGGACGACGATCTCCTTGAACAGCATCTTCAGCGTGTCCGCGAAAGGCTGCAGCAGGCCGAGCGGGCCGACGCGGTTGGGACCGATGCGGACCTGCATCCAGCCGATCACCTTGCGCTCGGCGTAGGTGAGGTAGGCGACGCCGATGATCAGCGGCACGGCGATGACGACGACCTTGACGATCGTCCAGACCGGCAGCCACCACCCGCCCATGGCGCTTTGCAGGGGTTGGAGCAGCTCGGCCATCGTCATGCGCGCTCCACCGTCACCGGGCCCGACAGGCCCTCGAGGCCGCAGGTCGACGGATGTGCGGCCGCGATGCGGACCACTCCGGGCGGAACCGACGGATCGACCTGGGTCGCGAGCACCGCCTCGCCTGCGCCCTGCCCGACCTTGATCTGCGCCCCCTCGGCGATCCCGAGCGCATCGAGCAGCGTGCGGCTGATGCGCGCTTTCGGGGGCCTGGCATCGGCGGTTTCCTGCAGCGACAGTGCGCGTCGCACCAGTGGATCGGCAAAATGGATCGGCACGTCCGCGACGCGCTCGACCGCGGCGGCGGAACTTGCGGGCGCCCCGATCGGCGTGCCCGTCGCGTTGGAAAGGCGCGAGGCGAGGTCGCCGGCTTCCACGAGCGCGGCGTCGCGAACCGCCTCCGACGTCTCGAAACCGAAGTCCGGGACCTTGAGCATCGTCCCCAGTACGCGCAGCACTTTCCAGCCGGGACGGCTCTCGCCCGCCGGCGCCGCGACCCCGTGGAAGCCCTGGACCCGGCCCTCGCAATTGACGAAGGTCCCGGAGGTCTCGGTGAACGGCGAGACCGGCAGCAGCACATCGGCGTACTTCATGCCGTGGCGAAACGGGCTCAGCACGACCACGAATTCCGCCTTCTGGAGTGCGGCCCGCGCCGCGACGGGGTTGGCGCAGTCGAACTCGGGCTCGGCATGCACGACCATGTAGCCGCGACGCGGCTCGTCGCCATTGCCGCCCAGCATCGTCTGCGCGTTCCGGCCACCGCGCCGCGGCAGCGCCCCTGCCACGTGGCCACCGACCGTGTTGGCGGCCTCGGTCAGCACGCCAAGGGTTGCGCCGGTGATCGAGGCGAGCGCCTGCGCCAGGGCGGCGATCTGCGAGGCTTCGCCGTGCTGGACCGCGTAGTTGCCGAGCAGGATCGCGCGACGCTCACCGGTGAGCAGGCTCGCGGCAATGACTTCGGCACCGGCGGTGGGCTCGATTCCGGCCAGCGCCTGCGGAACCTCGGCGCCCGCGCCCTGGGCCGCCGCGACGACGATCTCCGCCAGCATCATGGGAATGAGCGACGGCGGCACGATCGCGCGATGCGCGACGTGCATCAGCCAGTCGTCGTCGACCGAATGCAGCGAGGAAACCTGCGAACCCTGCTTCGCGGCCTGGCGCAGCCGGTGCGCGAGCAGCGGATGGTCCTTGCGCAGGAAGCTGCCGATGACCAGCGCGCGGTCGAGCTTCTGGATGTCGGCGATCGGCATGCCGAGATACGGAATGCCTTCGCGCACGGAGTCGTCGCGGAAATCGGCCTGCCGCAGGCGAAAATCGACGTTGTCGCTGCCGAGGCCGCGCGCGAGCCTCGCGGCCAGGGTCATCTCCTCGAGAGTCGCATGCGGCGACACCAGTGTGCCCAACGCGTCGCCGCCGTGCTTGGCGACGATGTCGGACAGTCCGTTGGCGGTGAACTCGAGCGCGGTCGTCCAGTCGACTGCCTTCCATTCGCCGCCCTGCTTGATCATCGGCGAGGTCAGGCGCTCGTCGCTGGCCAGGGCCTCGTAGGAAAAGCGGTCCTTGTCGGAGATCCAGCATTCATTGACCGCATCGTTCTCGAGCGGCACGACGCGGAGCACGCGGTTGTTCTTGACCTGGACGACCAGGTTGCTGCCGAGTCCGTCGTGGGGCGAGACGCTCTTGCGCCGCGCGAGCTCCCAGGTCCTTGCTGCGAACCGGAACGGCTTCGACGTCAGTGCGCCGACGGGGCAGATGTCGATCATGTTCCCGGAGAGCTCCGAGTCGACCGTGCGCCCGACGAAGGCGACGATCTCGGCATGCTCGGTGCGCCCGATCATCCCGAGCTCCATGATGCCGCCGATCTCCTGCCCGAAGCGCACGCAGCGCGTGCAATGGATGCAGCGCGTCATCTCCTGCGCGGAGATCAGCGGGCCGAGGCTCTTGTGCACGACGACGCGCTTCGCCTCGTGATAGCGCGATGCCGAGCCGCCGTAGCCGACGGCCAGATCCTGCAGCTGGCATTCGCCTCCCTGGTCGCAGATCGGGCAGTCCAGCGGGTGGTTGATCAGCAGGAACTCCATCACGCCCTGCTGCGCCTTGACCGCCTGCTCCGAGTGCGTCCACGCCTTCATGCCGTCGGTGACGGGGGTGGCGCAGGCGGGCAGCGGCTTGGGGGCCTTCTCGACCTGGACCAGGCACATCCGGCAATTCGCCGCGATCGACAGCTTCTTGTGGTAGCAGAAGTGCGGCACGTAGATGCCGAGCTTGGTCGCGGCATCCATCACCGTGCTGCCGTTCGGCACCTGCACTGCCTTGCCGTCGATTTCGATGTTCAGCATCGAGGACTCTTGTGATCGGATTGCCTGTCGCTCATACGTACGGCGGAACGACGCACTTCCCGTGCTGGATGTGGTGCTCGAACTCGCTGCGGAAGTGCTTGATGAAGCTCTTCACCGGCAGTGCTGCCGCGTCGCCGAGCGCGCAGATCGTCCGTCCCGCAATGTTGTCCGCGACCGAGGTGAGGACATCGAGATCCTCCGGGCGCCCCTTGCCGTGCTCGATGCGGTCGACCATCCGCCACATCCAGCCCGTTCCCTCGCGGCAGGGCGTGCACTGCCCGCAGGATTCCTCGTAATAGAAGTAGGACAGGCGCAGCAGGCTCTTGACCATGCACCGCGTGTCGTCGATCACGATGACCGCGCCCGAACCGAGCATCGACCCCGCCTTGGCGATCGCGTCGTAGTCCATCGTGAGACCCATCATCGCGTCGCCGGGAAGCACCGGAGCCGACGATCCACCCGGGATCACCGCCTTCAGTCCCCGGCCGCCGCGCACGCCCCCGGCCATCTTCAGGAGGTCCGCGAACGGCGTGCCCAGCCTGATCTCGTAGTTGCCGGGGTGCTCGACGTCGCCCGACACCGAGAAGATCTTGGTGCCGCCGTTGTTCGGCAGCCCGAGGTTCAGGAACCACTCGCCACCATTGCGCATAATCCACGGCACCGCGGCGAAGGTCTCGGTGTTGTTGATCGTCGTCGGCTTGCCGTAGAGCCCGAAGCTCGCGGGGAACGGCGGCTTGAAGCGCGGCTGACCCTTCTTGCCCTCGAGCGACTCGAGCAATCCCGTTTCCTCGCCGCAGATGTAGGCGCCGTAGCCGTGGTGGTTGAACAGGTGGAAGGAAAAACCGCTGCCCAGGATGTCGTTGCCCAGGAAGCCCGCGGCATAGGCCTCCGCGATCGCCTCCTCGCAGCGCTGGTAGACGTCCCAGATCTCGCCGTGGATGTAGTTGTAGCCGCGCGCGCAGCCCATCGCGTACGCGGCGATCGCCATGCCCTCGAACAGCGCATGGGGGTTGTAGCGAAGGATGTCGCGATCCTTGAACGTCCCCGGCTCGCCTTCGTCCGAATTGCAGACCAGGTACTTGTCGCCCGGGAACTGCCGCGGCATGAAGCTCCATTTGAGCCCGGTCGGGAACCCGGCGCCTCCGCGACCCCGGAGCGCGGATTTCTTGACCTCGGCGATCACCTGCTCGGGCGGGATCTTCTCGGCAAGGATCTTCCGCAGCGCCTCGTAGCCGCCGCGCTGCACGTAATCGGCAAGCCGCCAGTTGCGGCCGTTCAGACCCGCCAGCAGCACGGCATCGGGGCCGTAGTCGATGAATTCGGAAGGCGCGTTCATGATCCTGCGGGCTGCGGATCGCCCGGGGCCCCTTCCCCGCGGTCGGCGGCGGCGGCAAGCTCGTCCAGCAGCACGTCGAGCCTGGCGGGCGACATGAAACCCTCCATGCGCTTGTTGTTGACGATGACCACCGGCGCATCGCCGCAGGCGCCCATGCACTCGCCTTCCTTCAGCGTGAAACGGCCGTCGGCCGTCGTCTCCCCGAAACCGATGCCCAGCCTCTTCTTCAGGTGCTCGGCCGCGGCCGTCGCACCCTGGAGCGCGCAAGGCAGGTTCGTGCAGATCGTCAGCTTGAAGCGGCCGGTCGGCTTCAGGTTGTACATCTCGTAGAACGATGCAACCTCGTAGACGGCGATCGGCGGCATCCCGAGGTAATTCGCGACCTCGTCCATCAGCGGCGTCGACAGCCAGCCGTGCTCGTCCTGCGCGATCGCGAGCGCCGACATCACCGCCGACTGCTTCTGGTCGGCCGGATACTTGGCGACCTCGCGGTCGATGCGGGAGCGTGCGTCTTCGGAAAGCACGGTCATGCGACCCCCACGCTTGCGGCTCGCGCCGCGGCGCTGCCCCCGGAGGGGGCGCCATTCGCACCTTGGGACGGCCCGGCGGTGCTCATCGATCGATCGACCCGAACACGATGTCCTGGGTTCCGATGATCGCGACGACGTCCGCGATCATGTGGCCGCGCGACATCTCGTCGAGTGCGGACAGGTGGACGTAGTCGGGCGTGCGCAGCTTGATCCGGTACGGCTTGTTCGCCCCGTCGGAGATCGCATAGACGCCGAACTCTCCTTTCGGGTGTTCGATCGCCGCGTAGACCTCGACGGCCGGGACGTGGATGCCCTCGGTGAAGAGCTTGAAGTGGTGAATCAGCTCTTCCATGTTCGTCTTCATCGCCTCGCGTGCGGGCGGCGCGACCTTGAAGTTGTCGACGATCACCGGCCCCGGATGATCGCGCAGCCAGGCGACGCACTGGGCGATGATGCGATTGGACTGGCGCATCTCCTGCATGCGTACCAGGTAACGGTCGTAGCAATCCCCGCTCGCGCCGACCGGGATGTCGAACTCGACGCGGTCGTAGGCGGCATACGGCTGCTTCTTGCGCAGGTCCCAGGGAACGCCTGAACCCCGCAGCATCGGCCCGGTGAACCCCAGCGCCATCGCCCGCTCCGCCGTCACGACACCGATGCCCACGGTGCGCTGCTTCCAGATGCGGTTGTCGGTCAGCAGGGTCTCGTACTCGTCGACGTAGCCGGGGAAGCGCCGCGTGAAATCCTCGATGAAGTCGAGCAGCGATCCCTGCCGGTTGGCGTTCATCTGTGCCAGTGCCCGCGCATTGCGCGTCTTTTGCGCCGTGTACTGGGGCATCCGGTCCGGAAGGTCGCGGTAGACGCCCCCGGGCCGGTAGTACGCCGCGTGCATCCGGGCACCCGACACGGCCTCGTACATGTCGAAAAGGTCCTCCCTCTCGCGGAACGCGTAGAGGAACGTGGTCATCGCGCCGACGTCGAGCGAATGCGACCCCAGCCACATCAGGTGATTCATGATGCGGGTGATCTCGTCGAACATCGTCCGGATGTAGAGCGCGCGCTCGGGCACCTCGATCCCGAGCAGCCGCTCGATCGCGAGGCAGTAGCCGTGCTCGTTGCACATCATCGAGACGTAGTCGAGCCGGTCCATGTACGGCAGCGACTGGATCCAGGTCCTGGTCTCGGCGAGCTTCTCGGTGGCGCGATGCAGCAGGCCGATGTGCGGGTCGGCGCGCGCGATGACCTCGCCATCGAGCTCGAGCACGAGGCGCAGCACGCCATGGGCTGCAGGGTGCTGCGGCCCGAAGTTCATCGTGTAGTTGCGGATTTCAGCCACGCTACTCGCCTTCCGCGTAGTTCTCTTCGCGGATGATCCGCGGCGTGATCTCGCGCGGCTCGATCGAGACCGGCTGGTAGACCACGCGCGCCTGCTCCGGGTCGTAGCGCATCTCGACGTAGCCCGATATCGGAAAATCCTTGCGGAACGGATGGCCGACGAAGCCGTAGTCGGTGAGCAGCCGCCGCAGGTCGGGGTGTCCCGGGAACACGATGCCGAAGAGATCGAAGGCCTCGCGCTCGAACCAGTTGACCGAGGGCCAGACGTCGATCACGCTGGGGACGACGGGGAAATCGTCGTCGGGCGCAAAGGTCCGCACGCGCAGTCGCCAGTTGTTGGACAGCGACAGCAAATGGCTGACGACGGCGAAGCGCGGGCCCTGCCTCGGGCCGCCGCCGTGCTGGGCGTAGTCGACGCCGCAAAGGTCGACCAGGGTCTCGAAGCCGAGCTCGGGTCGATCGCGCAGCGACCGCATCGCCTCGGCATAGCGGTCGACGGGCACGACGACCGTCACCTCGCCGAGCGCGACGGTCGTTCCGGCGGCCAGGCCTTCGAGGGCGGTGCCCAGCGCCGCAACCAGCGTGTCGGTGTGGCCGGCCATCAGCGCGCGATGGTGTTGGTGCGCCAGATCTTGTTCTGGAGCTGCAGGATGCCGTAGAGCAGGGCCTCGGACGTCGGCGGACAACCGGGTACGTAGACGTCGACCGGCACGATGCGGTCGCAGCCCCGGACCACCGAGTACGAGTAGTGGTAATAGCCGCCGCCATTGGCGCAGGATCCCATCGAGATCACCCAGCGCGGCTCGGCCATCTGGTCGTAGACCTTGCGCAGCGCCGGCGCCATCTTGTTGCAGAGCGTGCCGGCGACGATCATGACGTCGGACTGGCGCGGGCTCGGGCGGAAGACGATGCCGAAACGATCGAGGTCGTAGCGCGAGGCACCCGCGTGCATCATCTCGACCGCGCAGCAGGCAAGCCCGAAGGTCATCGGCCACATCGACCCGTTGCGCGCCCAGTTGATCACGCTGTCGAGCGTCGTCGTGACGAAGCCCTTCTCCAGCACGCCTTCAATGGCCATGGCGGATCCTCATTCCCATTCCAGCGCACCCTTCTTCCACTCGTAGACGAAGCCGACGACGAGGATCAGCAGGAAGATCATCATCGCGCCGAAGCCGAAGAGGCCGATCCTGGGGAGGACGACGGCCCAGGGAAAAAGGAACGCGATCTCGAGATCGAACAGGATGAACAGGATCGCGACGAGATAGTAGCGAACGTCGAATTTCATCCGCGCGTCCTCGAACGCCTCGAATCCGCACTCGTAGGGCGACAGCTTCTCCGGATCCGGCCGATTGGGCGCGACCAGGCGCCCGATCGCGAGCAGCAGCGCGCCGATCCCGATGCCAAACAGGATGAAGACAAGGATGGGAAAGTACTGTTCGAGCATCGTGGTCGGCGCCTTGCGCCTGAAGTGCTGCGGTCCTGCTCCTCGAACTGCGGAAATGCCGGCTGCGAACCGGTGCTGCTACGTCCTTCCGGCGGGTGATGCGTGCCCCGCCGCTGCATCATTCTGGTGCCGACGGGGAGACTCGAACTCCCACGGCTTTCGCCACTGCCCCCTCAAGACAGCGTGTCTACCAATTTCACCACGTCGGCCCGCTCTGCTCGAAATGCTCCACTCGAAATCTACTTCGGGACCTCGCCCTGCCCCGGTACCGCCGCAGGTGCCGCACCGCCGGGTGCCGGCGCGGCGCCTCCGGCCGCATTGCCTGCCGGCGCATTGCCCGCTGCGGAGCTTCCCGTTCCAGCGCCCGCTGCCGCCGCCGGCTGGGGCACATCGGTGGGGGCTGCCGGCGGAAGCGTGCGCTCCATCACACCCTTGTCCATGACGCCCTGTGGCGTGCCCTCGCGCGACCCGAACCAGGTCAGCGCGATGCTGGTGAGGAAAAACACCGTCGCCAGTATGGCCGTCGTGCGCGACAGGAAATTCGCCGAACCGGCCGAGCCGAACAGGCTGCCCGACGACCCGCCGCCGAAGGCAGCGCCCATGTCGGCGCCCTTGCCATGCTGCAGAAGCACGAAACCGATGACCGCGATCGCCACCAGGACGTGCAGCACCAGTACGATCGATTGAATCAGAGTCATACCCGCCTATTCCATCGCCTGCGTCCGTTAGGCACGGGCGATCGTCAAAAATTCATCGGCATCGAGCGACGCGCCACCCACCAGCGCACCATCGATGTCCGGCATTGCGAACAACGCAGCGGCATTCGAACCCTTGACGCTGCCGCCATACAACAGGCTCACGTCGCCCGCTCCTGCGCTCGCGAGCCGGGAACGGAGCAACGCATGCACCGCCTGGGCCTGCTCGGGCGATGCCGTCCTGCCCGTGCCGATCGCCCAGACCGGCTCGTAAGCGACCACGCAGCTGCGCGCCTTCGCACCCAGCGCCCCGAGCAGCGCATCGACCTGGCGCACCACGACCTCGTCGGTCGCACCGCGGTCCCGCTCGTCGAGCGTCTCGCCGACACAGGCGATGGGAATCAGGCCGCTGCCCAGGGCCGCGAGGGCCTTCGCACCCACGGCCCGATCGGTTTCGCCGTGAAACCTTCGGCGTTCCGAATGACCGACGATCGCGTAACGACATCCGAACTCGACGGCCATCCCTGCCGCGACCTCGCCGGTGTACGCACCCGACGCATGCTCGCTCACATCCTGAACGCCCCACATCACCGCACTCGACGCCAAACCGGCCTGCGCCTGCGCAAGGTACGGCGCAGGCACGCAAACGACCAGCTTGCGCCTCTCGCGTGGCGTCCACTCCGACGCCAGGCGCGCGAGCAAGCCGGCATTCGCCGCCAACCCGCCGTTCATCTTCCAGTTGCCAACGACGAGCTTGTCGCGCATGCCTCATCCCGCACCGGTTGCGCCCGACTCGCGGTCATTGCCACCGCGCCCGCAGCCGGCCACTGCAATGCCGGAGCGGGCCGCCGACAGGGCGACCTACAAAACCTTTGAATTTTATCGCGTTACGGGAGGTCGGGTCAAACGTGGCCGCACATCGCCCGGGGAACTCAGCGGCGTCGCCGCGCCCACCAGGCGCCGGCTTCGCCCACCACGCCGCGGCGAAAGGCAAGCACGCAGACCACGAATATCGCCCCGGTGATGACGGTCACCCATTCGCCGAATCCGGCGAGGTAGTTCTCGAGGCCGACGATGATGAATGCCCCGACCACGGGCCCGAAGATCGTCCCCATGCCGCCCAGGAGAGTCATCAGGACGACCTCGCCCGACATCGTCCAGTGCACGTCGGTCAGGGAAGCGAGCTGGAAAACGATCGCCTTGACTGCCCCGGCGAGCCCGGCGAGCGTCGCCGACAGCACGAACGCCAGGAGCTTGTAGCGGTCGGCGTCGTAACCCAGGGAGATCGCGCGGGGCTCGTTCTCGCGGATCGCCTTCAGCACCTGGCCGAACGGCGAGTGGATGATCCGGTAGATCAGCAGGAACGCAGCGACGAACACGACCAGCACCGTGTAGTACATCGCGAGCGAGTGGGAGAGGTCGATCACGCCGAACAGCCTGCCGCGCGGCACGGCCTGGATGCCATCCTCGCCGTGGGTGAACGGGGCCTGCACGTAGAGGAAATACATCATCTGCGCGATCGCCAGCGTGACCATCGCGAAATAGATCCCCTGCCGGCGTATCGCCAGCGCGCCGACGACGCCACCGAGCGCCGCGGAGGCCGCGGTCCCCACGAGTATCGCGACCTCGGGCGGAAGGCCCCAGCCCTTCGCTGCATACGCGCAGACGTAACCCGCGGTGCCGAGGAACATCGCGTGACCGAACGAGAGCAGGCCCCCGAAGCCCAGGAGCAGGTTGAAAGCGCAGGCGAAGAGCGCGAAGCACATCGCCTTCTCGACGATCACCGGATAGACGTCGACAAGCGGCGCAACCGCGAGCAGCGACGCCATGATCGCCGTCGCCACCAGGATGCGATTGCGCGGTCGGGCGACGGCTGCGAGCGGAAGCTCCGTCGCCAAGATCAGCGCTCCCGCCCGAACAATCCTGCCGGCTTGATCATCAGCACGATCACCATGATGACGAAGATGACGGTCGTCGATGCCTCGGCGTAGAAGTACTTGGTCAGCCCCTCGACGACGCCGAGGCCGAACCCCGTGAGGATCGCGCCCATGATCGAGCCCATGCCCCCGATCACGACCACCGCGAACACCACGATGATCAGGTCGGCGCCCATCAGCGGATTCACCTGATAGATCGGTGCCGCCATGACGCCGGCGAGCGCGGCGAGGCCGACCCCGAAGCCGAAGGTCAGCGTGATCATCAGCGGAACGTTGACTCCGAACGCCTGCACCAGCGCCGGATTCTCGGTGGCGGCACGGAGGTAGCTGCCGAGCTTCGTGCGCTCAATCACATACCAGGTCGAAACGCATATCACCAGCGAGGAGACGATGACCCATGCCCGATAGATCGGCAGGTACATGAACCCCAGGTTCACGCCGCCGGCAAGCAGCGAAGGAATCTGGTAGGGCAGGCCCGAAGAGCCGAACTCGTTGCGGAACAGCCCCTGGATCACCAGCGCGAGGCCGAACGTCAGCAGCAGGCCATACAGGTGATCGAGATTGTAGAGGCGCCTCAGCAACGTGCGCTCGATGACGACCCCGATCGCACCGACGAGGATCGGGGCGATGGCGAGCGACGACCAGTAGCCGGGATGCCAGTCGCCGACGTGAACGTACTGAAGGAGGAACCACGCGCAGAACGCCCCCATCATGTACTGGGCGCCATGCGTGAAGTTGATGATGTTGAGCAGGCCGAAGATGATGGCCAGGCCGAGCGACAGCATCGCATAGAACGCGCCGTTGATGAGCCCGATCAGCAGTTGGCCGAAGAGCGCCTGCATGGCGATCACCCGTTCATCGCAACCGGCCCGGGACCCCTCACCCGCCGCGCGCCTGTGCGGCACCCTCTCCCCGCGGGGAGAGGGCCGGGGTGAGGGTTCCGGCGCGGTGGGTCACTTGACGAGGTAGCATCCGCCGTCCTTCAGAGGACGGAAGGCTTCGTCGGCCGGGATTGTCGCGAGAACCTTGTAGTAGTCCCACGGCGCCTTCGATTCGGCCGGCGACTTGACCTGGACGAGATAGGCAGGATGGATCGCGCGCCCGTCGACCCGGATCGAGCCCTTGCCGAACAGCGGATCGTCGGTCGGCATGTCCTTCATCTTCGCGACGACCTTCGCGCCATCCGCATCGCTCTTCAGCGCCTCGACCGCCTTCAGGTAGTGCAGGACCGCCGCATAGACGCCCGCGTGCACCATCGTCGGATATATGCCCTTGTCCTGGGCGGCGAAGCGCTTGGCGAACGCGCGCGTCTTGTCGTTCATGTCCCAGTAGAACGTGGTCGTGAGCGTCAGGCCCTGCGCCGTCTGCAGCCCCAGCGCGTGGATGTCGGTGAGGAACACCAGCAGGCCGGCGAGCTGCTGTCCGCCCTTCACGATGCCGAACTCGGCCGCCTGCTTGATCGCATTCGTCGTGTCGCCGCCCGCGTTCGCGAGGCCGATCACCTTGGCCTTCGACGCCTGCGCCTGCAGCAGGAACGACGAGAAGTCCTGGTTGTTGAGCGGCGCCTTCACGTCACCCAGCACCTTGCCGCCGGCCTTCTCGACTGCCGCCGTCGTGTCGCGCTCGAGCGCCTGCCCGAATGCGTAGTCCGCTGCGATGAAGAACCAGGTGTTGCCGCCGTGCCTGGTGATCGCCGTGCCGGTCCCGTTCGCGAGCATCCAGGTGTCGTAGGTGAAATGCACGGTGTTCGGGGAGCAGGCCTTGCCGGTCAGGTCGGAGGTGCCCGGCCCGGAGGCGAGGAACACCTTGTTCTTGTCCTTGGTGATCTGGGAGACCGCGAGCGCAACGCCCGAATTCGGCACGTCGACGATCGCGTCGACGCCCTCGGCGTCGTACCAGCGGCGCGCAATCGCCGAACCGACGTCGGGCTTGTTCTGGTGGTCGGCCGAAACGATCTCGACCTTGATGCCGCGCTTCTCGATGCCGGAATCCTCGACTGCCATCTTCGCCGCGACGACCGAGCCCTGCCCGGCGAGGTCGGTGTACAGGCTCGACATGTCGGACAGAACGCCCAGCTTGATCTCGTTGTTCGTGTACTGCGCCCACGCGCTGCCGGCCGACAACGCGCCGGCGACGGCCAGCGCGAGCAGACCGCGTTTCACCGAATTCATGACGAACCTCCTGTGCAAAGGGTTATGACGACCACGCCCCGGCGTCCTTCACACACCGAGATAACCGTGGAGCTTCTGCATGTTCGCATCGAGCTCGGCATTGTCGATCACGTCGACGATGCGCCCATGCTCCATCACGCAGTGCCGGTCGGCGACTGTCGCCGCGAAATGGAAATTCTGCTCGACCAGCAGGATCGTGAACCCCTGCGCCTTGAGCTTGACGATCGTGCGGCCGATCTGCTGGACGATGACCGGGGCGAGGCCCTCCGTCGGCTCGTCGAGCAGCAGCAGCCGCGCACCGGTGCGCAGGATCCGTCCGATCGCGAGCATCTGCTGCTCGCCGCCCGAGAGCTTGGTGCCCTGGCTCCTGCGCCGCTCGGCGAGGTTCGGAAAGAGCTCGTAGATCTGCTCGACCGACAGCCCGCCGTCGCGCACCTTCGGCGGCAGCATCAGGTTCTCCTCGACGTCGAGGCTCGAGAAGATCCCGCGCTCCTCCGGACACCACGCGAGGCCCAGCCTCGCGATGCGGTTGGACGCGAGCGCGATCGTCTCGACGCCTTCGAACACGATCGATCCGGCGCGTCGCGGCACGACGCCCATGATCGACTTCAGCGTCGTCGTCTTGCCGGCGCCGTTGCGGCCGAGCAGCGTCACGACCTCTCCCTGCGCGACGTCGAACGAGACGCCGTGCAGGATGTGCGATTCGCCATACCAGGCCTGCAGGTCGCGCACGGCCAGCAGCGGCGCGCCGTAGCCGGCCGCCGGCGCCCGCCGGTGCGCGGTTGTCTCAGGCATGGCTGCCTCCGAGGTAGGCCTCTACGACGGCGGGGTCCTTCGATACCGACGCGTAATCGCCGTCCGCGAGAATTTCGCCGCGTGCGAGCACCGTGATGCGATGCGACAGCGTCGAAACGACCGACAGATTGTGCTCGACCATCAGCACGGTCCGGTTGGCCGCCACCTTCCTGATCAGCTCCGCGATCCGTCCGACGTCTTCGTGCGTCATGCCTGCCGTCGGCTCGTCGAGCAGGAGCATTTCCGGGTCGAGCGCAAGCGTGGTCGCGATCTCCAGCGCGCGCTTGCGACCATAGGGCAGCTCGCCCGCCGCCGTGGCCTCGAACTGCCCGAGCCCGACGGCGTCGAGCAGCTCGCGAGCGCGCGCGTCGTGTTCGCGCAACACCCGCTCCGATCGCCAGAAGTCAAGGGAGCGCCCGCGCTTCCTCTGCAGCGCGACGCGGACGTTCTCCAGCACGCTCAGATGGGGGAAGACCGCCGAGATCTGGAACGAGCGGACGAGACCCATGCGCGCGATCGCCGCGGGCCGCGATCCGGTGATGTCGCGCCGGTTGTAGAGAATCCGGCCTCGCGTCGGCGTCAGGAAGTGGGTGAGGAGGTTGAAGCAGGTCGTCTTGCCGGCGCCATTGGGTCCGATCAGCGCATGGATCGTCCCGCGCCCGACCGCGAGATTCACGTCCTTGACCGCGACGAATCCCCTGAACTCCTTGGTGAGCCCGCGCGTCTCGAGAATGATGTCGTCGCCCATACGCTGCCCCGCCGCCGGGGGCGCAGCGCACACGCCCGGCAATTCCCCGCTCCTCCGCCCATCCAGCCGGCGATTATCACGGCGGGGCCCGCGCTTGGCAACGAACCGGCCCCCGCCGAGCCGCGTTTCAGCCGGGAGCGCGCCAGTTCGCCGGACGCTTGCCGACGAAGGCGTCGATCCCCTCGTCGGCGTCGGGGTCATCCAGGTTGCAGCACATCACCTCCCCGGTCATCGCGTAGGCATCGTGCAGCGACGTGTCGATCTGGGCGTAGAACGCGCGCTTGCCCAGGGCGATGACCGACGCGCTCCGCGCCGCGATCAGCTCGGTGAAATGGCGGACGGCGGCATCGATCGCGTCCGCAGCGACGACGCGGTTGACCAGTCCCCATGCCAATGCGGTGGCGGCATCGATCGGCTCGCCGGTCAGCAGCATTTCCATCACGCGCTTGCGCGCGACATTGCGCCCGACGCCCACTGCGGGCGTCGAGCAGAAGATGCCGACATTGACACCCGGCAGCGCGAAACGCGCGGTGTCCGCCGCCACGGCGAGATCGCACATCGACACCAGCTGGCAGCCCGCCGCGGTCGCCATGCCGTGCACGCGGGCGATCGTCGGCTGCGGAAGCTGCGTGAGCTTGACCATGACGCGGTTGCAGAGATCGAAGAGTCCGCGCCGCCATTCGGGCGAACGCTGGGCGCGCAGCTCCTTCAGGTCGTGGCCCGCGCAGAAGCCGCGTCCCGCACCGGCGAGCACCACGGCGCGCACCCCGGGATCGGCGGCGACCTCGTCGAGCGCCGCCTCCAGCGCGGCGACCATGTCGTACGACAACGGGTTGAAGCGCTCGCCCCGGTTCAGCGTCAGCGTGCGCACGCCGTCGCGGGTCTCGGCGAGGACGAAGGGGGAAACCATCGGTTCGATAGGTGCGTTCATTCGATAGCCGCCGTCGATTGCGCGTGCTTGCGCAGGATGTACTTCTGGATCTTCCCCGTCGAAGTCTTCGGGAGGTCCACGAAGACCACGCTCCTGGGCACCTTGAAGCGCGCGAGCTGCGCGCGGCAATGCTCGATCACCTCGGCTTCGGTCAGGTGGGCGCCCGGCTTCAGCTCGACGAACGCGCAGGGCGTTTCCCCCCACTTGGGATCGGGCTTCGCGACCACGGCCGCGGCGAGGATCGCGGGGTGCCGGTAGAGAACGTCCTCGACCTCGAGCGAGCTGATGTTCTCGCCGCCGGAAATGATCACGTCCTTGGAGCGGTCGCGGATCTTCACGTAGCCGTCGGGTTGCATCACCGCGAGATCGCCGGTATGGAACCACCCGCCGGCAAAGGATTCCTCGGTCGCGCTGGGGTTCTTCAGGTAACCCTTCATCGTGATGTTGCCCCGGAACATGATCTCGCCCATCGTCTCGCCGTCCCGGGGCACCGGCAGCATCGTTGCCGGGTCCATCACCGTCATGCCTTCCTGGCAGGTGTAGCGCACGCCCTGGCGCCCGTTGCGCTCGGTGCGCGCGCCGATGTCGAGGCTCGCCCACTCCGCCTGCTTGGCGCAGACGGCGGCGGGTCCGTAGGTCTCGGTCAGGCCGTAGACGTGGGTGATCTCGAAACCCAGCCTTTCCATGCCCTCGATCACCGCCGCCGGCGGCGCGGCCGCGGCGACCAGCGCGCTCACCTTGTGTGCGATGCCGACCTTCAGCTCGTCGGGAGCATTGATCAGCATCGAGTGCACGATCGGCGCCCCGCAATAATGCGTGACCTGGTGCTCGCGGATCGCGTCGAGGATCGCCTTCGCTTCGACCCTGCGCATGCACACGTTGGTACCGGCGTTCGCCGCCATCGTCCACGGGAAGCACCATCCGTTGCAGTGGAACATCGGCAGCGTCCACAGGTAGACCGAGTGCCGCGGCATGCCCCAGTCGACGATGTTCGACAGCGCATTGAGGTAGGCACCGCGATGATGGTAGACGACGCCCTTGGGATTGCCGGTCGTCCCCGACGTGTAGTTGAGCGAGATGGCCTGCCACTCGTCGGCCGGCGGCTGCCACGCGAAATCGGGGTCGCCCTTGGCGATGAAAGTCTCGTAGTCGGATTCTCCCAGCAGGTCGCCGCCGGGGCCTAGCACATCGACGACGTCGATCACCAACGGCTTCTTCGGCAGGCGGTTCAGCGCGGCCGCGATCGCCGGCGAGAACTCGGTGTCGGTGATCAGGACCTTCGCTTCGCCGTGCTCGAGCATGAACGCGAGGGTTTCCGCATCGAGCCGCGTGTTCAGGGTGTTCAGCACGCCGCCGGTCATCGGGACGCCGAAATGGCATTCGACCATCTCGGGCGTGTTCGCGAGCATCACCGCGACCGTGTCGCCGACGCCGATGCCGCGATGCGCGAGCGCCGAGGCGAGCCTGCGCGAGCGCGCGTAGGTGTCGCTCCACGTATAGCGCCTTGCGCCGTGCACGACGGCAATGCGCTGCGGCCAGGTATAGGCGCTGCGCGCGATCAGCGAGATCGGCGTCAGCGACGCGTAGTTCGCCGCATTGCGGTCGAGTTGCTGGTCGTAGATGCCGACGGTCGCCATGGCGCGCCCCCTGCCCGATTCTCCTCCGGTGGACAATCCTAGCAAAATCGACGACGATCAGCCGCTCCCGAACGCAGATCGACGCACGATGGGCCACCGCCTTTCCCGCATTGTCACGCGCACCGGAGATTCAGGGACGACGGGTCTCGGCGACGGCTCGCGCGTGGACAAGGACAGCCTGCGGATCGCAGCCATCGGCGCCGTCGACGAGCTCAACTCGAGCGTGGGAGCGCTGCTCGCCGAGCCGCTGCCCGACGCGATCGCGACCCTGTTGATCGACATCCAGCACGACCTGTTCGACCTCGGCGGCGAGCTTTCGATCCCGGGCCATGCGGCGGTGACGGCCGGCCACGTGACCCGCCTCGAGCAGGCGGTGGAAGAGATAAACGCGGGCCTCGCGCCGCTCAAGGAGTTCATCCTCCCCGGCGGAACGCGACCCGCAGCGCTCGCGCATGTCGCGCGCACCGTGTGCCGCCGCGCCGAGCGCGCTCTCGTCGCGCTGGCCCGGCATGAGCCGGTTTCGCACGACGGTCGAGTCTACCTGAACCGCCTGTCCGACCTGCTGTTCGTCGTCGCCCGCCGGCTCAACCACGCGTCGGGGGTTGCCGACGTCCTCTGGCAGAAAGGCCGCACGCGGGGCCCGGCGGCTCGATGAACGACGCAGCGCGCGGTGCGAGCCGGGCCTGCCGGTGCCGCAATGACCGCCCCCGGCCGGGCGCGGCGCCCGTGGTTCCGCGCTGCTATCTCCGCTTCAGCGTGTAGCCGTCGGCGCGGTCTTCCATGTCCCAGCCTGCATCGCGCAGCAGAGCGCGCAGGCGGTCGGCTTCGGCCCAGCTCTTTGCCTTGCGCGCCGCCACGCGCTCGCGCGCCAGCGCATCGATGGCGGCCGGGACTTCCTCCTCCTTCGGGCGCCAGGCTTCGAGGCCGAGGCCGAATACCTGGTCGAAGCGTGCGAGCGTGGCCCGCTTGACCGGGCCGGGCAGTCCGCCGCGCAGCGTCTCCCACGCGACAGCGAGCGCCCGGGGCAGGTTGAGGTCGTCGTTGATCTGCGCCGCGAATCGCGCGACCAGCCCCTCGTCGGCGGTGCCGGGCGCGCCCGGGAGCGCATGAAAGCCCGAGCGCATCCTCGACAGCCCCGTCGCTGCCGCATCGAGGGCGTCCCAGGTGAAGTTCAGCTGGCTCCGGTAGTGCCCGGTCAGGCACAGATAGCGGAAGGCGAGCGGGTCGTAGCCGCGGTCGACGAGTGCCTGGACGCGCAGGAACTCGCCGGCCGACTTGGCCATCTTGGCGTCGTTCGCGAGCAGGAAGTAGCCGTGCATCCAGAAGTTCGCGAGCCGGGTGCCGACCCGCGCTTCCGTCTGCGCGATCTCGTTGGTGTGGTGCACCGGGATGTGGTCCTCGCCGCCGCAGTGGATGTCGAAGTAATCGCCGAGGTAATCCTGCGCCATCGCAGAGCACTCGATGTGCCAGCCCGGGAAGCCCCGGCCCCAGGGACTGTCCCACTCCATCTGCCTGGTGCTGCCCTCGGGCGAGAACTTCCAGAGCGCGAAATCGGTCGCGCTGCGCTTGTCGCCCAGATCGACGCGCCGGCCGCCTTCGAGCCCGGCCTTGTCGAGCCTCGCGAGAAAACCGTAATCTGCCTGCCGGCTGGTGTCGAAGTAGATGCCATCGGCGGTCCGGTAGGTGTAGCCCTTGCGCTCGAGATCGGCGATGAATCCGATCTGCGACGGAATGTGATCCGTCGCCCGCGGCAGCACGTCGGGACGCTCGATGTGGAGGACGTCGAGGTCGTCCAGGAACGCCTGCGTGTAGAGCGCCGCGATCTCCCATGCCGTCCTGCCCGTGCGGCGGGCGCCCTTCTCCATCTTGTCCTCGCCGGTGTCGGCGTCGGAAGTCAGGTGGCCCACGTCGGTGATGTTCATCACGTGGCGGACGCGATAACCGTTCCAGCGCAGCACGCGCTTCAGCAGGTCCTCGAACATGAAGGTTCGGAAGTTGCCGATGTGCTGGAAGTCGTAGACGGTCGGGCCGCAGGTGTAGATGCCGACCTCGCCTTCGGGATGGAGCGGCTGGAACTCGCGCAGGCTGCGCGTGAAATTGTCGTAGAGGATCAGCGGCACGGACATGAGTTGGATCTTCGATCAGATTTCGCGCAGCATGATGAAATCCTCCATGACGAAGCCGCCGCCGATGGGGAAATCGCCGCGCGCGGCGATCGTGAAGCCGCAATGCTCGTAGGCGCGGATCGAGCCGGCGTTGCTGCGATTCACGTTGAGGGTCAGCGACCTGCACCCCGCATCGCACGCGCGCTCGACAACGTGCTCGATCAGGGCCCGTCCGATGCCCTTGCCGTGATGCTCGGGCAGGACGTAGAGCTTCTCGAGCTTCATCGCGGCATGCTCGCCGGCCGGGCACCAGGCGACGAAGCCGACCGCAACCCCGGCAACCCGGGCCAGCGCGATGCCGCGGTCGGCAGGCGCCGCAGCGCGCCCGTCCGGGGTGACGAGCGGAAGCAGCGCTTCCCGCGAATAGCCCCGCTCGAGCATGTAGTCGATCTGCTCGACGGTGATGATTCCGGGGTAATGGCGATGCCAGATTTCGTGCGCAAGGCGCTGGACGAGGCCGATGTCGTCGGCGCCTGCGGGCGAGATCGTGATCGATGAATCGGTCGTTGGCATGGGGGATCGGACGAGCCTGCAGAGGGCTCGCGCCGAATTTAGCATGCGGCCCTGGCCGCAGCGGCACGGTAGAATGCGTCCCGCCGCCTCGCCGGCCCACGCGCTGCATGGCCGGACCGATTCCCTGGTCACCGAACCCTTGATCGCCTCCCTGTCCCGACGCACCTGGATCGCCCTCGCACTGATCATGACGATCGTGTGGTTCGCGAACCTCGACGGCCGCAAGCTCCTGCATCCCGATGAAGGCCGATATGCCGAGATCGCGCGCGAGATGGTGGCAACCGGCAACTGGGTGACGCCGCGGGTCAATGGCATCAAGTATTTCGAGAAGCCGGCGCTGCAGTACTGGCTTACGGCAGCGAGCTTCGAGGCGTTCGGCATCAACGAACGGGCGGCGCGCCTGCCGACCGCGCTGGCCGGCTTCCTGACCGTCGTCGCCATCGGCTGGGCGGGTGCCGTCCTCGCTTCGCCTGCGGTCGGGGTCTATTCGGCGGCCGTGCTCGCGAGCTGCATCTGGCACTTCGGCATCTCGCACATCCTGACCCTCGACGCCCTGCTGTCGTTTTGGCTCGCGCTGGCGCTGGTGGGGTTCCTGCTCGCCCAGCGCGCCGATGCCACGCCGCGCTCGCGCGAGCGGATGATGCTCGTCGCCTACGTTGCGACCGCGGGCGGGATCATGACCAAGGGGATCGTCGCCCTGGCGATTCCGGGAACCACGCTGATCCTCTATTCGCTCGCGACGCGCGACTTCGCGCCCTGGAAACGCCTGCATATCGCCAAGGGGCTGCCGCTGCTGCTCGTCCTGACGGTGCCCTGGTTCGTCCTGGTCTCGGTGCGCAACCCCGAATTCGCGCGGTTCTTCTTCATCCACGAACACATCGACCGCTTCCTGACCAAGGAGCTCAAGCGTCCCGGGCCCTGGTGGTATTTTCTGCCGATGCTGGTGACCGGACTGCTGCCGTGGACCGGCGTTTTCCTCTGGCGCCTCAAGGCGAGCTGGCGCGACGCTGCGGTCGATGCCGGCGGCTTCTCGTGGGCGCGCTTCTGCCTGATCTGGTCGGCGTTCATCCTGGTCTTCTTCAGCATCTCGCAATCGAAGCTTCCGTCCTACATCCTGCCGATCTTCCCGGCGGCGGCGCTGGTGCTGGGGTGGCAGCTCGAAGCGATGAGCGCACGACCCCTGTCGTCGCTCGTCGCGCTGCTCGCCGCCACCACCGGCATGCTGTGGGGCGCCGCGATGCTCGGATACCCGACCGTCGCGATCAGGCTGGCCGACGCAAATACGCCGCTGGCGATCTACGTGGCGCTCGGCCCCTGGGTCGAGCTGGGGCTGGGAATCATGGCCGCCGGCTATGCCGTCGGCTGGCTCCTGATGCGGCGCGGCACCACGGCCGCGAGAAGCGCCGCGATCGCCGTCATCGCGATCTCGACGATGCTGTCGATGCAGGCCTTCTTCGAGGGTGCCGATGTCTTCCGCGCGACGCGCTCGGCAGCCGATCTCGTCACGGCGCTGGAAAATGCCTCCGATCCTCCGTACGATCGCAGTGCGCCTTTCTATCAGGTCCGAATGTACGATCAGACACTGCCGTTCTACCTTCGTCGGACGACCACCCTGGTCGCGTATCGCGACGAGATGGGTCCGGGGCTCGACATCCAGCCCGAACTCGCGATCCCGAAGGTCGAGGACTGGATTGCGCACTGGAACGCGCTGCCGCAGGGCTACGCGCTGATGTCGCCCGAGACCCTGGCGATGCTCGTTCGGGACGGCGTGCCGATGCGGGTGGTTGCCCGCGACCCGCGGCGCGTCCTGGTCGAGCGGCGCTGAAGACGGGGCATCGATGGACGTCTCCGCATTCCTGTTCCTGATCACCGGCGTGCTGCTGAATGCTGCGGCGCATCTCATGCTGAAAGTCGGAACCAACCGGCTCGGCGTCATCACGCTGACCGCCGACAGCTGGTTCGGCACGTTCGTCCGGATGGCGACCGAGAGCCATTTCATCGGCGGCGCGGCCCTCTACGTCGTGAGCCTGGTCGTGTGGATCCTCGGCCTGTCGCGCGTCCCCGTGTCCGTCGCCTACCCGATGCTGTCGCTGGGCTATGTCGTCAACGCGATCGCAGCGCACTACCTGTTCGGCGAGGCGGTCAGCGTGCAGCGCTGGCTGGGCATCGGATTCATCATCGCCGGCGTCTGGCTGGTTGCGAAGAGTTGAAACCGGGTACCCGATGACCTCTGCCGCAAACCTGAAGTTCGCGAGCCCCCTGATCGACGAAGCGACGATTGCCGCCGTGGGCGACGTGCTGCGTTCCGGCCACATCACCAGCGGCCCCTGGGTCGAGCGCTTCGAAGCCGCGCTGTCCGATTTCTGCGGCGGCCGGCCGGTGCGGGTCGTCACGTCGGCAACCGCTGCGGTCGAGATCGCGCTGCAGCTCGCCGGCATCGGACCGGGCGACGAGGTGATCACCTGCGCACAGAGCTTCTTCACGGTCCTCAACATGATCGTCAAGGTCGGGGCGACGCCCGTGTTCGTCGACTGCGACGCGGTGACGCGCAACATCGACCTCGCCCAGGTCGAGGTGCGCATCGGGCCGCGCACGCGCGCGATCATCCCGACCCACTGGCCGGGTTCCCTGGTCGACATGGACGCGCTTTACGCCCTGGCGCGCAAGCACCGCCTGCGCGTGATCGAGGACGCAGCGCTGGTGATCGGATCGCGGTGGAAAGGCACTCCCGTCGGCGCATTCGGCGACCTCGCGACCTTCAGCTTCCACCCGAACAAGAACATCACGTCGATCGAGGGGGGCGCGCTGGTCTGCAACGACGCGGACGAAGCCCGCCGTGTCGATATCCTGCGCTTCCACGGCATCGAGCGCCTCCCGGACGGCACGCGCGACGTCGGCTTTCCCGGCGGCAAGTTCAACCTTCCCGATGTCAACGCGAGGATCGGTCTCGCACAGCTCGAGCGCCTGCCCGCGTTCCTCGAGCAGCGCCGCGCGCTGGCGATGCGCTACTTCGAGTGCTTCGCGACCGACCCCGCCTGCGTGCTGCCGCCGCGGCCCGTCGAGGGTGACGGGCAGTCGTGGAACATGTTCTGCATCCTGTTGCCGCTCGATCGGCTCACGCTGTCGCGCATGGCGTTCCGCGACGCGCTCGCCGCGCGCGGCATCGCGACCGGCGTGTCCTACGAGGCGCTGCACCTGTCGACGCTGGGACGCCGCTACGGCTACCGGCTGGGTGACCTTCCGAACACCGAACGCATCGCGGAATCCACCGTCACCCTGCCCCTGCATGCCGCCATGACCGTCGCCGACGTCGACCGGGTCTTCGAGGCCTGCGCCGAGATCATTGCCGCGCACCGCGGCGGGCAACCATGAGCGCCGAAGGGCCGTCCCGAGGCGCGAATTCCGCCCCCTCCGGGGGCAGCGCAGCGGCGAATGCCCCAAGCGTGGGGGTCGGTCGATGAGCGCACCGCAGCTTTCCGTCGTCATTCCCGTCTACAACGAGGAAGCGGGCCTGCCTGCACTTTTCACGCGACTCTATCCGGCCCTCGATGCACTGGACGTGCCCTACGAGGTGATCTTCATCAACGACGGCAGTCGCGACCGGTCGGCGGCGATGCTGAAGGACCAGTTCGCGGCCCGGCCCGATGTCACGCGCGTGATCCTGTTCAACGCGAATTTCGGCCAGCACCTCGCGATCCTCGCCGGATTCGCGCGGGTGCGCGGCGAGCGCATCGTGACCCTCGACGCGGACCTGCAGAACCCCCCGGAGGAGATCGCCAAGCTGCTCGCCGCGATGGATGCGGGCGCCGACTACGTCGGCGGCGTGCGGCGCAACCGCGAGGATGCGTGGTGGCGGCGCACGGCGTCGCGCCTGATGAACCGCGTGCGCGAACGGATCACCCGCATCAAGATGACCGACCAGGGCTGCATGCTGCGCGCCTACAGCCGCGACATCGTCGATGCCGTGGCGGCCGCGCGCGAGGTCAGCGTCTACATCCCGGCCCTCGCCTACACGTTCGCCCATCATCCGACCGAGATCGACGTCGAGCACGAGGAGCGCTCCGCCGGCGAGTCCAAGTACTCGCTCTACCGCCTGGTCCGTCTCAACTTCGATCTCGTGACCGGTTTCTCGCTGGTGCCGCTGCAGCTCTTCTCGATGCTGGGAATGCTGGTCGCTTTCGGATCGATCGTCCTCTACGCGGTCGTCATGACCGAGCGCACGATCGCCGGCGGACTGCTGGAAGGCATCAAGACGCTGTGGGACCGCGACATCCTTGCGTTCTTCCTGGTCGGCTGGATCATGTTCGGCGTGGGCCTGCTCGGCGAATACGTCGGCCGGATCTACCAGCAGGTGCGCACGCGCCCGAGCTACGTGATCCGCGCCGTGCTCGAACGCGACGCCGGGGGTGACGGGGAACGGCGAGGGGAGCGCCGACTCGAGCCGGCCGCCATCCGCGAGCTCGAACAGGTCCCCCGCGGCGACGATCGTTGAGCGCGAACAGCGCCCTGCAATGACGCGCGCAGTCGTCTTCGCCTACCACAACGTCGGGGCCCGCTGCCTGCGCGTGCTGCGCGCCCATGGGATCGAGGTCGCGCTGGTCGTCACGCACGAGGACGACCCCGCCGAGGCGCACTGGTTCGCGCGCGTCGCCGACGTCGCCGGGGATCTCGAATTGCCGTGGATCACGCCGGCCGATGCGAACGCCCCGGACACCGTCGCCAGGGTCGCCGCACTCGCCCCCGACTTCATCTTCAGCTTCTACTACCGCGCCATGCTCAGGGCGCCGCTGCTCGCGCTGGCGCAGCGCGGCGCGCTCAACATGCATGGCTCGCTGCTGCCGCACTATCGCGGACGTGCGCCCGTGAACTGGGCGGTGCTCCACGGCGAGCGGCACACCGGCGCGACCCTACACTACATGGCGGACAAGCCCGATGCCGGCGACATCGTCGCGCAGCAGGCGGTGCCGATCCTGCCTGACGACACGGCGAAGGACGTCTTCGACAAGGTGACCGTCGCGGCGGAGATCTGCCTCGACGACGTGCTGCCCGCGCTGCTCGCGGGCACTGCGCCACGGCGGTCCAACGACATCGCGCGAGGCTCGTATTTCGGAGGGCGCAAGCCCGAGGACGGCCGCATCGACTGGTCGCAGGCCGCGCGGGCCGTCCACAACCTGGTCCGTGCGGTCGCACCGCCGTACCCCGGCGCATTCACCACCATCGCCGGACACCCGGCGCGCGTGCTGCGCACGCGGATCGTCGCGGCCGACGGGGTTCCCGCCCCTCCGGCGCTGACGGTCGAGGGCGGTGCGCTGCTCGCACGCTGCGGAAGCGGGGGCCTCCTGCGCATCGATGCGCTGGAGATCGACGGCCGTGTCCATCCACCGGCGATGGTCGTCGCACGCTTCGGTGCTGCCCCATTGCCGCTCCCGGAAGGTCCGGGCCAGCCCGCCCCGTCCCGCCCGTGAAACGGGGCCGCACACCCCGGCACGGTACAATGCGGCCCCCAGGCAGTCGCCGGATCACACCCTTTCCATGAAGCGCATTCTCATCCTCGGCGTCAACGGGTTCATCGGCCACCACCTGTCGCAGGCGATCATCGCCGGCACGGACTGGGAAATCTTCGGCATGGACATGCAGACCGACCGGATCGCGGATCTGCTCGGGGAACCCCGCTTCCATTTCTTCGAAGGCGACATCACGATCAACCGCGAGTGGATCGAGTACCATGTCAAGAAATGCGACGTGGTGCTGCCGCTGGTCGCGATCGCGACGCCGGCGACCTACGTCCGCGAGCCGCTGCGCGTGTTCGAGCTCGACTTCGAGGCGAACCTGCCGATCGTCCGGGCAGCCGTCAGGCACAAGAAGCGCGTCGTCTTCCCGTCGACCTCCGAGGTCTACTGCATGTGCGCCGACGCCGAGTTCGATCCCGAGCAATCGAACCTCGTGCTGGGTCCGATCAACAAGCCGCGCTGGATCTATTCCTGCGCCAAGCAGCTGATGGACCGCGTCATCCACGGCTACGGGCAGCAGGAAGGCCTCGACTACACGCTGTTCAGGCCGTTCAACTGGATCGGCGCCGGGCTCGATTCGATCAACGCGCCGAAGGAAGGCAGCTCGCGGGTGATCACGCAGTTCCTCGGCCACATCGTCCGCGGCGAGCCGATCAAGCTGGTCGACGGCGGCACCCAGAAGCGCGCCTTCACGTACATCGATGACGGCATCGCCGCGCTGATGAAGATCATCGACAATCCAGGCGGGATCGCAAGCGGCAAGATCTACAACATCGGCAATCCCGCGAACAACTATTCGGTGCGCGATCTCGCGCAGATGATGCTCACGATGGCCGCGCAGTATCCCGAGTACCGCGACAGCGCAGCCGCGGTGCGGATCGTCGACACGACGGCCGCGGCCTACTACGGCAGCGGCTACCAGGACGTGCAAAACCGCGTTCCCAAGATCGACAACACCTGCACCGACCTGCAGTGGCAGCCGCGCGTGGCGATGGAAGATGCGCTGCGGCGCATCTTCGACGCGTACCGGAGCCACGTCGCCGACGCGCGCGCCCTGGTCGAATGAGGCTGGGTCTCAAGGTCGACGTCGATACGCTGCGCGGCACGCGCGAAGGGGTTCCCCGGCTCGTCGAGATCCTCGGCCGCCACGGCGTCACTGCGACGTTCCTGTTCTCGCTCGGTCCCGACCATACGGGGCGCGCGATCAGGCGGATCTTCCGTGCAGGTTTCTTCGGCAAGGTGCGGCGCACATCGGTGCTGAAGCACTACGGCTTGCGCACCCTGCTCTACGGGACGCTGCTTCCCGGACCCGACATCGGCGCCCGCGCGGCCGACGTCATGAAGGGCGTCCGCGACGCCGGACACGAGACCGGCATCCATTGCTGGGATCACATCCGCTGGCAGGACGGCGTGGCGACTGCCGACGCCGAGTGGACGCGCCGCGAAATGCACATGGCCTGCGAGCGCTACACTGCGATCTTCGGTGAAGCCCCGACGACCCACGGGGCCGCCGGGTGGCAGATGAATGTTCACGCGCTGCGGCTCACCCAGCAGCTCGGCTTCGACTACTGTTCCGACGGCCGCGGAACCCATCCGCACCTGCCGGTCTGGCGCGGCGAGCTCGTCCGTTGCCCGCAGTTCCCGACGACGCTGCCGACGCTGGACGAACTGATCGGCGTCGACGCGATCGCCGAGGACAATGTCGCCGCCCACGTCCTCGAGCGCACGCGGGAGCCGCGCGCCTCGGGCCACGTGTACACGCTGCACGCCGAGCTCGAAGGCGGACGGCTCGCCGGCGCGTTCGAGCAGCTGTTGACCGGATGGAAAGCGCAGGGTTGGGCGCTGGGGCCGGTGCGGGCGCTGCGCGATGCGATCGATCCGCTGGCCCTGCCCCGCTGCGAGGTCGGCCCGGGGACCGTGGACGGGCGGACCGGAACGCTGCTCGTCCAAGGCGAGGAATTCCTCGCCGATTCCCTGCTGCGCGAAGCGGCATGACCTTCGAGGAGCCTGCCATGACCGACACGCCAGTCGCCGATTTCGAGATCGCCTCCACCGACGGGACCTTCCGCCTGTCCGACCACGCCGGCCATCCGGTCGTCCTCTATTTCTACCCCAGGGACAACACCCCGGGCTGCACCACCGAGGGCATGCAGTTCCGCGATCTGCACGCGAAATTCGCGAAGTTCGGCGCGGTCGTCGCCGGGATCTCGCGCGATTCGCTGAAGTCGCACGCGAATTTCAAGGCGAAGATGGAGTTTCCGTTTCAGCTGCTCGCCGACACCGACGAGGCGCTGTGCACGCAGTTCGGCGTGATCAAGATGAAGAACATGTACGGCAAGAAAGTGCGCGGCATCGAGCGCAGCACCTTCGTCATCGACGCGTCGGGCAGGCTCGCCCGCGAATGGCGCGGCGTGAAAGTGCCCGGGCACGCCCAGGACGTGCTGGATTTCGTCAAGACCCTCTGATGCCGCCGGCGCGGCGGCCCGCGGTCATCGCGCGGTGCTGTGCGCTTTCCACCACATAATCTTGCATCAGCCCGGCGTCTGACCGCTACCCCTTGTAGCGGAGCTTGATCGAGCCTACATTAAGGTCGCAGGGGCCGTGTCCGGTCCCGCCCGCCGATCCTCCAGGAGGCCCATGGTCGAACGCAAGCTGCGCCCCGCTCCCTCCACGCTGCATCTCCTGCCCTCCCGCAAGCCGGCCCGCATCGGGCCGTCCCAGTCGACCAAGCTTTTCGTCCTCGACACGAACGTGCTGATGCACGATCCGACCAGCCTGTTCCGTTTCGAGGAGCACGACATCTACCTGCCGATCCTGACGCTCGAGGAGCTCGATGCGCACAAGAAAGGCATGACCGAGGTCTCGCGCAATGCCCGCCAGGCATCGCGCTTCCTGGACGAGCTCGTCACGATGCACGCCGAGCCGGGGACCACCGGCATCGCGCACGGAATACCGCTCACCGAGAAGTCGGGCGGGGCGGCGACCGGACGCCTGTTCCTGCAGACGGAGGGGATCGCGACCGCGCTGCCGGCGTCGCTCGCCAGCGGCAAGGCCGACAACCAGATCATCGCGGTCGTCATGCACCTGTCGCGCCAGCACCCGAAGCGCAGCGTGATCCTGGTGTCCAAGGACATCAACATGCGGATCAAGGCGCGCGCGCTGGGCATCGCCGCCGAGGACTACTTCAACGACAAGGTGCTCGAGGACACCGAGCTCCTGTACTCCGGCATACGCGAGCTGCCTGCCGATTTCTGGGAGAAGCACGGCAAGGGCATGGAGTCCTGGCAGCAGGGGGGCCACACCTACTACCGGCTGAACGGGCCGCTGGTGCCTTCGCTGCACGTCAACGAGTTCCTTTTCCTCGAGCGGTCGGGCGAAGCCCCGTTCCACGGGATCGTCAAGGACATCCAGGGCAAGAGCGCCGTTCTGTCGACGCTCAAGGACTACACGCACCAGAAGAACAACGTGTGGGGGATCGTCGCGCGCAACCGCGAGCAGAACTTCGCGCTGAACCTGTTGATGAACCCCGACATCGACTTCGTGACTCTGCTCGGTCAGGCCGGCACCGGCAAGACGCTGCTGACGCTCGCGGCGGGACTGATGCTGACGCTGGAGTTCAAGGTCTACACCGAGATCATCATGACCCGCGTCACGGTGCCGGTCGGCGAGGACATCGGTTTCCTGCCGGGCACCGAGGAGGAGAAGATGAACCCCTGGATGGGGGCGCTCGAAGACAACCTCGACGTGCTGAACAAGACCGACGACGAGAGCGGCGACTGGGGGCGTGCCGCGACCCGCGACCTGATCCGCTCCAGGATCAAGGTGAAAAGCCTCAACTTCATGCGCGGGCGCACGTTCATCAACAAGTTCCTGATCATCGACGAGGCGCAGAACCTGACGCCCAAGCAGATGAAGACGCTGATCACCCGCGCCGGCCCCGGCACCAAGGTCGTGTGCCTCGGCAACATCGCGCAGATCGACACGCCCTACCTGACCGAGGGAAGCTCCGGGCTCACCTACGTCGTCGACCGTTTCAAGGGCTGGGTGCACTCCGGACACATCACGCTGCAACGCGGCGAGCGCTCGCGGCTGGCCGACCACGCGGCGGAGGCGCTGTAGCGGGCGCGCGTCCGCAGGGAGCAGGGGTATCCGCCTAGGCGATCGCCTCGCGCGAGGCGATGATGTTCCTGACCACGTCGGGTTCGCCCGACATGCCGCTCCAGGGCACCGGCTTCACAGTGCCGTCGCTCTCGATCGCCCATGCCATGAACTTTCGGCTCTCGAGGAACTCGATCACGAAACCCGCATCGCGCGGATGCGTCGACAGCATCGACGGGCAGAATTCCATCATGATCCGAAGGTGAGGCGAGCGCTCGACGAGGTGCTTCATCCCGTCGAGGACCAGACCTTCGGATCCCTCGACGTCCATCTTCACCAGATCCACCGGCCGATCCGCATTGGCGAAGAAACTGTCGATGGCGACGCGGCGCACCCGCTCCGATCGCGCGCTTGTCCCGCAGGTCGTGGAAGGCGCATCGACGCCGGACCGGACCTGCCCGCGGGCCGCCCAGTGCTCGTCGAATGCGAGCACGGCCTCGCCATCGGCATTGCTCACTGCGCACTGGACAACCTCGACGATATTCTCCAGGCCATTCACGCTCACCGAAGCCCGCAGCAGGTCGCACAGCTGCGCGTTCGGCTCGAACGCGACGACCTTCCCGCGTGGCCCGACCCGCTGGGCGGCGACCAGCGCGTAGATTCCGTGGTTCGCCCCGATGTCGAGCACGCACTGGCCAGGTTTCAGCAGACGACCGAACGCCGCCATGTAGTCGGGCTCCCACCACCCGTCGAGGAGCAAGTGGGTGCCGACGTCGATGCTGCGGGTATCGACGAAAATCTTCTGCCCGTTCTGCAGGAAGGTCAGCGCCCGGTGATCCCCGAGGTAGACCGATTGCGAGAAGAGCGTCGCGTTCATCGCGCGACCGAGCTGTCCCTGCGCAGCCGTCAGGCGGCTGAGGGTCTCCTCGATCCGCCGCAGGCGGCCGTCGATGTCGGCCAGAATCCTTTCCACGTCCATCGCTTCCCCCGACTATGCCGGTCCCTCGGCCGCGCTGCTTGTGTTGAGACGCGCCAGATCGAGGATGCCGCGCGGCTGCCCTACATCAATCCAAGTTCCGAGAGCCGCGCGCGCATCAGTGCGGCGGCGTTGGCACGTGTGAATCGCGCACGGATGTCGTGCTGCCCCTGCGCGGCGATCCTCTGCCTGAATTCGACGTCGTCGACCAAGCGTCGCATCTGTGCGGCTGCCTCGTCGACGCGCGGCTCTGCCCACTGGAATTGCGGATCGTCGTACAGGTACTCTCCCTTGGCGATCGGAACGAGGTCGTATCCGACGAGGCAGCTGTTCCCGGCGGTCGTGAACTCCATGTTGCCCGAATAGCCGGTCGCAATCACCGGCTTGCCCAGCCACATGGATTCGGCGATGCCCAAGCCAAGGCCTTCGGCACGATGCAGCGACACGAACGCATCGGCCACGCCCTGCAATCCGGTCACTTCTTCCCGGGTCATGAATCGATCGAGGATGACGATGCGATCGTCGGCCCCGATGCGCTCGGTCAAGGCGCGCAGCAGACCCGGCTGGTTGGCACCGTTGACCGACTTGATCACCAAGCCGACATCCCGTCGGTCCGGCCTGAACGCGAGTCGGAATGCGGCCACCGCGGCTTCTGGATTCTTGCGCCGGCTGAACGAATTGAAGTCGAATGCGAAGAGGAAGAGGAATCGCCCTTCGGGCAGGCCGAAATCGGCACGCGCATGGGTGCCCGCCTGGACAACCTCGATCGGCGTCGGAATCTTGACCACCGGCTTCGAGGTCGCGCGGCGCATTGCGTCGGCGACGAATTCGGTCGCCACCCAGATCTCGTCGACGAGGTCGAGTGCGCGGTTCCATTCGCGCGGGATCCGATCGAGCTCCCAGAACCAGTACCCGATGTTGTAGCCCCCGGCAGCCGAGGTCTCCGCGAGCAGCTGCCGCACCGGCTGCAGCATGTCTGGATTCAGGCAATAGAGGGAGCAACGGTACGGAAGTCCCTCGACCAGATACGGCGCCAGCCGCCGGTCGGCCTGCCGTGTCTTCAGCTTCATGTCCACGTCGCGCACCGCAAACGGGATCCCGCCCTCCAGGCACGCGTCTGCGAACGCCCGCAGGTTCTCGGCGAGGCCAAACTCGCCGAAGGCGAATCCGACCAGGTTGACCCCCTGGGCCTGCGCACTGTCCGCGCGGTTTACCCGCCGGGCCGCGATGTCGGCCGCAAGCCCCTCGAGGTAGGACAGGGAAAAGACCAGGATGTGACCCGTCTGGAACACCCGCTTGTAGAAATGCAGCCCCCAATGATGCGGCGAAGGCGCGTAGCGGTTCGGCGGAGGGACTTCTCCGCAGGTCCTGCCGTAGAACTCGCCGAATATCCGCAGCTGCGCGGCTTCCCAGACCTCCCGCGACGGACGGGTCGCCTCCGGCCACCTGCGAAAGACGAACTCCTTCGAGCGGACGAACACCGGCTCCGCGTGCCAGAGCGCACGAAGCGCGAAATCCCAAGCCTCGGCAAAGGGGATGTCGCGAAAGCCGCCGACCTCGTCGAACACGGCGCGGCTGAAGAACAGGTTTCCGATGTCCAGCGTCACATCGTCCTGTGCCATCAGCGCAAATCCGACGGTGTCCGCCTCGACGACCGCCGATTGCAGCTCGGTAAGGCGCTTTGCATCGGCATCGACTGCGCTATCGACGTGTTCGCCGTCAGCCTCCACAAACGCCGCCGCCGAGAACCCCCACGCCGCTGTGCGCCCGGCGATCTCCTCCAGCATCGTGCCGATCCTGGTGTCGGCGAGCGCGTGCGTCGCCGAAAGTGGCTGGATGAATTCGCCGCACGAAGCGCGGATGGCAGCGTTCAGCGCATCGATATCGCTCAGGCCGCGCAAGTGCAGCGATCGATGGGGAACCGAGGCCGCGATGTCGCCTTCGATCGTCTCCAGCGACCGCGCATCGGAGCCCGTGCATGCAACGACGATCTCGATATTGCGATACGTCTGGCGCAGGATCGAGGCAAGCGCGCTGCGATTGAGGGCGTCGGCGTCCCGCGCAAGCAGCACGACCGACACCAGAGGGTCGGCCAAGGGCGGGGACTGTGGAGCGCCGAGAAACTGCTCCTCGTAGCGCTGTCGAACCTGTGCCGCAAACGCTGCATCCAGGCCCGACAGTGCCGAGGCGAATGTCGAGTTGAGCTGACTCCAGAGCGCCTGCTGCAATGTCGGGCCGAGTCCCGATGCAGGAAGCGCCTTGACCGCCTTCAGCGTCGTGTTCAGGGCCTCGGAGGAACGACCTTGCTCGAAGAGGGCGCGACCGAGCAGTCCCAGCGCTTCGGCGCTCGCGGGCTGGCGCGCGAGCAGGTCCCGATAGATTTCCTCGGCGCCGCTGAAGTCGCCTGCCGCAAGCCGCTGCGAAACCTCCGCCAGCCGCGGCTCGCCGTGGCCTGCCAGCGCCCCATGGCATTCCTTGTAGCGCCTCCCGCTGCCGCAGGGGCAGCGGGCATTCCGGGATGCGGGGGGCGCGACTGCCTGCACGCTCTCAGGCCGCCACGATTGCCGGTTCCGACAGCGGGCAGGTGCGGCAAGCCATCCGGGTCAGTAGCTGCCGGGCGCCGCAAATCCCTCGAAGCGCGTGTATTCGCCGAGGAAGGTGAGGCGCACCGTGCCGATCGGGCCGTTGCGCTGCTTGCCGATGATGATCTCGGCGGTGCCCTTGTCCTGCGTCTCGGGGTTGTAGACCTCGTCGCGATAGATGAACAGGATCACGTCGGCATCCTGTTCAATGGCGCCCGATTCACGAAGGTCCGACATCACCGGCCGCTTGTTCGGGCGCTGCTCGAGCGAGCGGTTGAGCTGAGAAAGCGCGACGACCGGAACGCTCAATTCCTTCGCAAGAGATTTCATTCCACGCGAGATCTCGGAGATCTCGGTCGCGCGGTTCTCGCCCTGCGACGAGGCCT
>DATIQL010000178.1:0-46935 GCA_035470905.1 Casimicrobiaceae bacterium | reverse complement strand
GCACCCGCGACGGGCAGGGCGAGGACCAAGGCGACCTCGATCACGCGATCGTCTCCCCGCTCATTCGGCTTCCTTGAGCTTCTCGAGGTGCTTGAGGTCGAGGCTGTCGAACTGCTCGCGGATCTGGAAGAAGAACACGCCGAGGATCAGCATGCCGACCAGGACGTCCAGCGCGATGCCCAGCTCGACGACCATCGGCATGCCGTAGGTGGCGCTGGTCGCGGCGAAGAACAGCCCGTTCTCCATCGCGAGGAAGCCGATGACCTGGGGAATCGCCTTGCGGCGGGTGATCATCATCAGGAACGACAGCATGACGCTCGCCATCGCGATGCCCAGCGTCGAGCGGGTGACGGTGCTGGCGAGCTGGGAGATCGGCAGCGCGAGGTTGAAGGAAAACACCACCAGGACGATGCCGATCAGCATCGTCGTCGGGATGTTGATCAGGCCTTCGAACTCCCAGCGCACGTCGAGCTTCCTCACGAGGCGGTACAGCAGCCAGGGCAGCACGATCACCTTCAGCAGCAGCGTGAGCCCCGCCGATTCGTACAGGTGGGGCTGCGACGTGCTCCACGCGACCACCGCGGTCGACAGCGCCAGCACCAGGCCCTGGGTCGCGAAGAGCCCGATCAGCGACACGACGCGGCGCTGCGCGAGCATCGCGAAGGCGAGCAGCAGCAGCACCGACGCGAACAGGTTGATCAGCTGGGACGAAAGGGGCATCGCGTGCATCGTTGCGGCCTCCGGTCACTGGGCGCAGGCGGGCATGGCGGCGGGCTGCTTCAGCTTCCCAGCAGCAGGTTGACCAGCATCGCCAGCACCGCGAGCATGAACGCGGTGCCCAGGAATTCGGGAGCGCGGAACACCCGCAGCTTCGCCGACAGCGTCTCGATCAGCGCGAGCAGCGCGCCGCCGATCGCGAGTTTTCCGACCAGCGCCAGGGCCGCCGCCAGCAGCTCGGTCCAGCCGGTGCCCGACGCGATGCCGAAGGGGACGAACAGCGCAAGCCCGATGCACGAATAGTTGAAGAGCTTGAGCCAGGAGGCCCATTCGAGGAGCGCGAGGTGCCGCGCCGAATATTCGAGCACCATCGCCTCGTGGATCATCGTGAGCTCGAGGTGCGTCGCCGGGTTGTCGATCGGAATGCGGGCATTCTCGGCCAGCGACACCATGGTGAACGCGACGCCGGCGAACGCGAGGCTGGGATAGATTCCCAGCTGGCGGTGCCCGAGGGTGTCGACGATCGTCGCCAGCGACGTCGAGCCCGAGATCAGCGACGCCGTGAACAGCACCATCAAGAGCGCCGGCTCGGCGAGGAAACCGATGAACATCTCGCGGCGCGCGCCCAGCGAGCCGAACGAGGTCCCGATGTCCATCGCGGCCAGGGCGATGAAGACCCGCGCCAGCGCGAACAGGCCGACCAGCGCGATCGCGTCGGCCGCGCGCGCAAACGGCAGCGCGGTGGCGAGCGAGGGCACGATCGCAGCGGCGCAGCACATCGCGCCGAAGACGATGTAGGGCGTGATGCGGAAGATCGGCGACGCATTGTCGGCGACGACGGCATCCTTGGTGAACAGCTTGCGGATCGTCCGGTAGGGAAGGGTGATCGGCGGCGCGCGCCGGTTCGAGAGCCAGGCGCGGCACTGGTTGACCCACCCGATCAGGAGCGGCGCGAGGCCCAATGCGACGACGACCTGCAACAGCTGCGACAGGAGGCTGGTGATCGTCATAGGACGAAGAGCAGCAGTGCGATGAGGGTCACGAAGCTGTAGGTCAGGTACACGGAGATGCGGCCGCGCTGGATCAGGCCGAACAGCCGCGCGACGGCGTCGGCGGCGCGCGCGATCGGCAGGTACAGCCAGTGCCACCAGTGGTCGCTCGCGATCACCGAATAGCGCGGACGGGCATCGAACGGCGAGGGCAGGTGGCGCTCGATCCTGAAGAAGGGCTCGAATACCTGGCGAATCGGCTGGCCGAAACCTTCGGCCGTGTCCTGCATCCGCGGCGTCTGCAACGGGAAGCCGCAATCCCAGGCAGGCGCGTGCCGGACGCGGCCGTGCCACATCCGATGGACGATCTGGATGGTGATCAGCACCGCGCCGACGATCGCGACCAGCACGATCAGCGGGCTGTAGCTCGAGCGCTCGGACCCGAGCGGCGCCAGCAGCAGCCAGCTGGTGTCGCCGCCGCTGGCCGGCGAGCCGACGAGCAGCGAGGTGACGTGGTCGAGCGCCCCGAGGACCGTCGCCGGAAAGATCCCCAGCAGCACACAGGCTGCCGCCAGCGCGACGAGCGCTGCGCGCTCGAAACCTCCGGCGTCGTGCGCGTAGGCGAGGCTCGGCTCGCGCGGCCGGCCGAGGAAGATCACGCCGTAGAACTTGACCATCACGTAGCCGGCAAGCGCGACGGCCAGCACCAGCGCCGCCGCTGCCAGCGGCACCAGCATGTTGATGAACGACTGCGGCAGCGTCGGCGTGAACAGGAACGCCTGCAGCAGCAGCCATTCGGACACGAAGCCGTTCAACGGCGGCAACCCGGCGCTGGCAAGCGTGCCGGCGAGCGCGAGCCACGCGACCCAGGGCATCCGGTGGATCAGACCGCCCAGCTTGCCGAGGCTGCGCTCCTTGGTCGCGTGCAGGACCGACCCGGTGGCGAGGAACAGCAGGCTCTTGAACATCGCGTGGTTCAGCGCGTGATAGAGCAGGGCCGCTAGCGCGATCGCGGCGAGCAGCGGCTTGCCGTTGGTCTTGAACAGGATCACCAGTCCCATTGCGGCGACGATGATGCCGATGTTCTCGATCGATGAATACGCGAGCAGCCGCTTCATGTCGGTCTGGGCTGCGGCGAAGATGACGCCGAACAGCGCAGTGACCAGGCCCAGCGCCAGCGCGATGGCGCCCCACCACCACAGCTGGGCGCCGAGCAGGTCGAAGGTCACGCGCAGCAAGCCGTAGATCGCCGTCTTCAGCATCACGCCGCTCATCAGTGCCGACACCGGCGAGGGCGCCGCCGGATGCGCTTCCGGAAGCCAGATGTGCAGCGGCAGCACCCCGGCCTTGGCCCCGAAGCCCATCAGCGCCAGGAAGAATGCGGCGCTCCCCCACGAGCCGGGCAACGAGATCGCGCGCATTGCCGCGAACGTGTAGTCACCCTGGCCTCCCTGCAGCACGCCGAAACAGAGCAGGATCGCGATGGCGCCGACGTGGGCGATCAGCAGGTAGAGGAAGCCTGCGCGGCGGATCTCGGGGATCCGGTGGTCGGTGGTGACCAGGAAATACGACGCAAGCGCCATCGTTTCCCACGCGACCATGAAAACGTACGCGTCGTCCGCGATCAGCACCAGCGCCATCGCGGCGACGAACACGTGGTACTGGAAGCAGATGAGCCCGGGCGCCGTTCCGGCCCCGGTGCGGAAATAGCCGGCGGAGAACAGCGAAATCGCGGCGGCTGCGCTGCCGAGCAGCAGGAGGAAGAACGCCGACAGGGCGTCGACCCGCAGGTGGAACGGCAGATCGGGAAGCCCGAGGGGCAGCACCGTCGACTCCGGATCGCGCGTGAGCGCGGCGCAGGCGACGACCGCGAGCGCCACGCCGACGGCGGCGCCGAGCGGAAACAGCGTGCGCACCGCGCGCAGGCTGCGCGGCCTGACCAGCCCCGCCGCACCGATCGCAAGCCATGCGCTGGCTGCGATGCCGATCAGTGCAAGGGGGGAGGCGGGCACGGGCGTTCCCTCACCCCTGCCCCTCTCCCGCTCGCGGGAGAGGGGTTCCGGGCATGGCAACGCTCCCCTCTCGCGTTTGCGGGAGAGGGGTTCCGGGCATGGCAACGCTCCCCTCTCCCGTTTGCGGGAGAGGGGTCGGGGGTGAGGGCATGTCTGTCGCCCGCATTCGGGCAGGCTCGCCGTCGTTCACTTCACGCGCATGCCGGGTGCAGCGCCCGAATCGGGGGCAAGCAGGTAGATGCCGGGGCCGTCGCCGGAAGCGGCCAGCACCATCCCTTCGGAGACGCCGAAGCGCATCTTGCGCGGCGCGAGATTCGCGACCATCGGCGTGAGCCGCCCGACCAGCGTTTCGGGGGCGTACGCCGACTTGATGCCGGCGAACACGGTCCGCGCCTTCGCCTCGCCGACATCCAGCGTCAGGCGGACGAGCTTGTCGGCACCCTCGACCGCTTCCGCGGCGACGATGCGCGCGATGCGCAGGTCGACCTTGGTGAAGTCGTCGATGCTGATGGGTGGCGGAGCCTGGCCGCCGATCCCCTCACCCCCATCCCCTCTCCCGCTCGCGGGAGAGGGGGGAGTGGCGGGTTTCGACTCCTCGCTCGCCTTGGGAGAGGTGGGGGTGGCGGCTTTCGACTCCGCCTTCCCCTTGGGAGAGGCGGGGCTTGCGGCTTTCGACTCCCCTCGCCCCTTGGGAGAGGGGGTGGTGGTGAGGGTCGGGGCGGGAGGCTCGGCCCCCAGCAGCGCATCGATCTGCCTAGGATCCACGCGCGTCATCAGGTGGCGATAGGCGCCGATGCGCGCGGGCTCGGACCACGCGTCTTTCCAGACGAAATCGCGGGAGAGGCCGAACAGCTCCCTCGCGACGCGCGATGCGACCTGTGGCAGCACCGGCGACAGGATGACCGAGAGCAGCTGGAAGCCCTGCAGCGCCTGCGAGCACGCTGTCTGCAGCCTGGTGCGCTGCGCGGGATCCTTGGCCAGCACCCAGGGCTGGGCGGAATCGAAAGCCTCGTTGATGCGATCGGCGATCTTCATCGCGTCGCGCAGCACCTTGCTGAATTCGCGCGCCTCGTAGCTCGCCCTTGCGGCCTCGGCATCCATCTGCGAGATCGTCAGCCGGTTGGCGCGGTCGTTCGCCGATTCGTCCGGCGTCGCCAGCATGCCGTCGAAGTGACGCGAGATGAAGGTGGCGGCGCGGCTCGCGATGTTGACGTACTTGCCTATGAGGTCGCTGTTGACGCGGGCGACGAAATCGTCGGGCCCGAAATCGATGTCCTCGACGTGCGAGTTGAGCTTGGCGGCGATGTAGTATCGCAGCCACTCGGGGTCGAGCCCGAGCTCGATGTAGCGCTGCGGCGAGATGCCGGTGCCGCGCGACTTGGACATCTTCTCGCCGGAAGCGGTGATGAAGCCGTGCACGAAGATGTTGTTCGGCGTCTTGCGCCCGGCGAAATGCAGCATCGCCGGCCAGAACAGCGTGTGGAAATAGACGATGTCCTTGCCGATGAAGTGATACTGCTCGACCGCCGGGTCCGCCAGGAACGAGTCGAAGTCGCGGCCCTCGCCCAGTCCCCGCGCGGCCCCGGAGTCGAAATGCTTCTTCAGCGCGGCCAGGTAGCCGATCGGTGCGTCGAGCCAGACGTAGAAATACCTGGGCGCGCTGCCGGCCGGCTGGTCGGGAATCTCGATGCCGAAATACGGCGCGTCGCGCGAGATGTCCCAGTCGGCGAGCTTCCTGCCGCCGTCGCCAAGCCATTCCTGCACCTTGTTGAACACCTCGGGCTGCAGCGACTGCCCGGGCGCCGGGGCAGCCGTCCAGTGCTGCAGCCAGTCGGCGACCTCGGGGGCGGACAGGCGGAAGAACAGGTGTTCCGACTCGCGCATTTCCGGCCGGGCGCCGGTCAGCGTCGAGTAGGGTTCGATCAGGTCGGTCGGGGCGTAGGTCGACCCGCAGACCTCGCAGGCGTCGCCGAACTGGTCCTTTGCGCCGCATTTCGGGCAGGCGCCCTTGATGTAGCGGTCGGGCAGGAACATGCCCTTGATCGGGTCGTAGAACTGCGAGATCGTCCGCGTCGCGATCAGCCCGCGTGCGGCAAGCGCCCGGTAGATCGACTGCGCGAGCTCGACATTCTCGGGCGAGTGCGTCGTGTGCGTGGTGTCGAAGCTGATCAGGTAGCGCTTCCAGTCCTCGCGGTGCGATTCACCGACGCGCGCGATCAGGGCCTCGGGCGTGATGCCCTCGTCCTCGGCCTTCAGCATGATCGGCGCGCCGTGCGTGTCGTCGGCGCAGACGAAATGGACGGCGTTGCCCTGCATCCTCTGGAAGCGCACCCAGATGTCGGCCTGGATGTACTCCATGATGTGGCCGATGTGGAACGGACCGTTCGCGTAGGGGAGCGCGGTGGTCACGAACAGGGTGCGGGCCGGGGCGGACATCGGGGGGTCGGTCGGTGGGCGGAGAAGGAGGAGAGGCACCGGATTCTAGCAAACGGCCTCGCGCGCCTCCGGGCGCGCCGGGACGGATCGGCTAGAATGACGGGCTGGGTCGGATGCCGTTTCCGCCCCCATTTCCCCGGAGTGCATGCCAGATGGCAGTGAACCAAGCGGACGTCGAGACGTGCCTGCGCGCCGTCGTCGATCCAAATACCGGCCGGGACTTCGTCGCCGGCAAGTCGATCCGGAAGATCCAGGTCCAGGGCGGCGACGTCGTCGTCGACATGCAGATCGGCTATCCGGCGAAGAGCCAGCACGACGTGCTGCGCAGGCTGGTGCACGACGCGGTTGCGGCGCTGCCGGGCGTGGCCCGGGTCACAGTCAACCTGACGCAGAAGACGACGTCCCACGCGGTGCAGCGCGGCGTCAAGCTCGTTCCCGGCGTCAAGAACATCGTCGCGGTGGCGAGCGGCAAGGGTGGCGTGGGCAAGTCGACCACCGCGGTCAACCTCGCGCTCGCGCTGGCCGCCGAGGGTGCGTCGGTCGGCATCCTCGACGCCGACATCTACGGGCCGTCGCAACCGATGATGCTGGGCATCGCCGGTCGGCCCGAGTCGCGCGACGGCAAGACCCTCGAGCCTCTCGAAGCCTACGGCGTGCAGGCGATGTCGATCGGCTTCCTGATCGACACCGACACGCCGATGGTCTGGCGCGGGCCGATGGTGACCCAGGCCCTCGAGCAGCTCCTCAAGGACACGAACTGGCGCGAGGTCGATTACCTGATCGTCGACATGCCGCCCGGCACCGGCGACATCCAGCTGACGCTCGCGCAGAAGGTGCCGGTCACCGGCGCGGTGATCGTGACGACGCCGCAGGACATCGCGCTGATCGACGCGCGCAAGGGCCTCAAGATGTTCGAGAAGGTCGGCGTGCCGATCGTCGGCATCGTCGAGAACATGTCGATCCACATCTGCTCGAAGTGCGGGCACGCCGAGCACATCTTCGGCGAGGGCGGTGCGCAGAAGATGTGCGCCGACTACAACGCGACCTTCCTGGGCTCGCTGCCGCTCGACATCCACATTCGCGAGCAGGCCGACTCGGGTCGTCCGTCGGTGGTCTCCGACCCCGATGGTCCGGTGGCCAACGCCTACAAGGCGATCGCGCGCAAGGTCGCCGTCGCCGTCGCCCAGAAGGCCGAGGACTTCTCGGCGAAGTTCCCCAGCATCGTCGTCCAGAACACATGACCGGCAGGCGTGCCGCAGCGCCGCCCCGGCCCCCAGCTCCGGAGTGAAGCCCGTGTCCATCCGATCCGACCGCTGGATCCGCCGCATGGCGGAATCGACGCGCATGATCGAGCCTTTCGAGCCCGGCCAGGTCCGGGAGGTGGACGGCCGCCGGATCGTCTCCTACGGCACGTCGAGCTACGGCTACGACATCCGCTGCTCGGACGAATTCAAGATCTTCACCAACATCAACTCGACGATCGTCGATCCGAAGGCCTTCGACGCCGGGTCGTTCGTCGATTTCAAGGGCGACGTCTGCATCATTCCGCCCAATTCGTTCGCCCTGGCGCGCACCGTCGAATATTTCAGGATCCCCCGCAACGTGCTGGTCGTCTGCCTCGGCAAGTCGACCTACGCGCGCTGCGGCATCATCGTCAACGTGACGCCGCTCGAGCCCGAGTGGGAAGGACACGTCACGCTCGAGTTCTCGAATACGACGCCGCTGCCCGCGAAGATCTACGCGAACGAGGGCGTCGCGCAGGTGATCTTCTTCGAGTCGGACGAGGTCTGCGAGACCTCGTACAAGGATCGCGGCGGCAAGTACCAGGGGCAGCAGGGCGTCACGCTGCCGAAGATCTGACCGGCGTCGCATACCCGCCGCCGCACCGACGCCCCCAAGCCCCACGATGCCCCGACCGAACGACGCGCGACCCGACAAGCCGGGGCTGCGCGCGCGGCTGCAGCGATGGTGGCTGCTGGGCATCGAGCGGTTCGGCGCTGAAGGGTCGCACGTCAACCTGGTGTGGGCCGCCGTCCTCGGTTTCACCGGAGCGCTCGCGACCATCGCCTTTCGCGAGGGGATCCATCTCGTCCAGTTGCTGTTGTCCGAGCACAGCTCGAGCCTGGTCGAGACCGCGCGCTCGCTCGAGCCGTGGCAGCGCCTGCTGCTGCCCGCGGGCGGCGGCGTCGTTGCCGGCCTGATCCTGCAGGTGGCGCGGCGCTTCATCGGAGCCCACGCCGCGTCCGACTACATGGAAGCGATCATCATCGGCGATGGCCGCATCCCGGTGCGCGAGAGCATCGCGCGCAGCCTCTCTTCGCTCGCCTCGGTCGCTTCCGGCGGGTCGATCGGCCGCGAAGGCTCGATGGTGCAGCTCGCGGCGGTGACGGCGTCGGTGCTCGGGCGCCCCTGGGCGCAAAGCGCCCCGCAGCTGCGCCTCCTCGTCGCCTGCGGCGCCGCAGCCGGCATCACGGCGGCGTACAGCGCGCCGATCGCCGGCGCGCTGTTCATCTCCGAGATCGTGCTGGGATCGATCGCGATGGACACCTTCGGGCCGCTGCTCGTCTCGGCCGTCGTCGCCAACGTCACGATGCGCGCCCTGACCAATTACGGCGCGCCCTACCAGATGCCGCCGTTTCCGGTGATCGCCGGGCGCGAGATCTGGCTGTTCGTCGGCCTGGGCGTGGTCGCCGGTGCAGCCGCGCCGCTCTTCCTGGGTCTGCTCGACAGCGCCAAGCGCGCGTTCGGGCGCATCCCCCTGCCGCTGGCCCTGCGGATGGGGATCGGCGGGCTGATCGTCGGCGCCATCTCGGTGTACGTTCCCGAGGTCTGGGGCAACGGCTACAGCGTCGTCAATTCGCTGCTGCACCACGAGTGGCTGTGGCCGGCCGTGCTGATCCTGCTGCTGGCCAAGGTCGTCGCCACCGCGGCGACGATGGGCTCGGGGGCCGTCGGCGGCATCTTCACGCCGACGCTGTTCTTCGGCGCCGCGCTCGGGCTGCTGTTCGGGCAGGCCGTGCATGCAGCGTGGCCCGCGATCACCTCGCAGCCTTTCGCCTATGCGATCGTCGGCATGGGCGCGCTGCTCGCTGCAGGGACGCGGGCACCGTTGATGGCGATCCTGATGATCTTCGAGATGACGCTCTCCTACGAGGTCGTGCTGCCGCTGATGCTTGCCTGCGTCGTCGCCTATTTCGTCGCGCGGACCTCCGGCGGCATGCCGATGTACGCGGCGGTGTCCCATCGCGAGCAGGGTGCCGGCACGCAGAGCGCGTGGCAGTCGCTCGAAATCGCACAGCTGATCAAGCCCGCCCAGCCCTGCGTCGGCATCGACGCGCGATTCGCCGACATCCGGCGCGCGTTCGTCGAGCACCCGGTGCGTTATCTGTACGTGCTCGACGCCGGGGGGATGTATCGCGGCGTGATCTCGCTCCACGACGTGAACCAGCGGCTGCTCGGCGGCGGAACCCCGGGCGAGCCCGGCGCCACCGAGCTGCTGCGCACCGACCTGCAGCTCCTGACGCCGCAGATGAAGCTCGGTGAGGCGCTGCAGCGATTCTTCACCCACCGCGGCGAGCGCCTGCCGGTGGTCGAGAGCATCGAGCAGCCGCGCCTGATCGGTACCGTCTCCAAGACCGACCTGCTGATGCAGATCCAGTCGGCGGCAGGGGCGTAGCCGGCAGCGCCGCAACCGGCGTCATAATCGCGCCACCACCGGCGCCGCGACCGGCGCGATCGGGCGCAGGGGCGGGCGGCTCGTGGCGCTCCGGGTACCGCAGGGGGAGGCTGGGGAGGCGATGGACGCGCGTTCCGAGGCATTCCACGGGAGGGTCGCCTCCCTTGCCGTCATCGCCGGCTGCCAGGTCGCCGCGATGTCGCTGTGGTTCTCGGCGTCGGCGGTGCTGCCCGCCCTTAGCGTCGAATTCGCCCTTTCGAGCTTCGACCAGGCGGCGCTGACCAGCGCCGTGCAACTGGGTTTCGTCGTCGGCTGCATTGCAAGCGCGATCCTGGGGCTCGCCGACCGCGTCGATCCCCGCCGCTTTTTCGCGCTTTCGGCAGGCGTCGCCGCCGGAGCGAACGCACTGCTCCTCGTCGTCCACCCGGCGTCCTGGCTCGGGCTTGCACTGCGCGCGGTCACCGGCATCTGCATGGCCGGCATCTACCCGGTCGGCATGAAGCTCGCGTCGACCTGGGCCCGTGGCGACATGGGCCTGATGGTGGGCATTCTGGTCGGCGCGCTGACGCTCGGATCGGCGTCGCCCCACCTGTTAAACGCCCTGTGGGGCGCCACCTGGCGTGTTCCGGTCGCGAGCACGTCGGTCGCCGCGTTCGTCGCGGCGATAGCCATCGGGGTTGCGCGCATCGGCCCCAATCGTGCGCCGTCGCCGCGCATCGACCCCCGCGCAGTGCTGTCGGCCTGGCGCGACGTGCCGCTGCGACTCGCCAACCTCGGCTATCTCGGTCACATGTGGGAGCTCTACGCAATGTGGGCGTGGATCGGCGTGTTCCTGAACGCGAGCTTCGCGCTGACGATGCCGGCGGCAGCCGCGGCGTTCGACGCCAAGCTCGCCGCGTTCGCGACCATCGGCTCCGGGGCGATCGGGGCGATCGGTGCCGGGTTGCTGGCCGACCGGCTCGGTCGCACCACGCTCACCATCGCTGCGATGGCGATCTCCGGCACCTGCGCGGCGACGGTGGGGATGCTCTACGGCAGCCCGCCGGCGCTGCTCGTCCTGGTCTGCATCGTCTGGGGAATCAGCATCGTCGCCGACTCGGCGCAGTTCTCCGCATCGATCGCCGAGCTCGCCGACCGCGAGCGGGTGGGAACCATGCTGACGGTGCAGACAGCTCTGGGATTCACGCTGACCCTCGCGACGATCCACCTGATGCCACGCCTCGTCGCAGCCGTGGGCTGGCAGCATGCGTTCCTCCCTCTCGCGTTCGGCCCTGCGGTCGGGGTGTGGGCGATGGCGCGGCTTCGCGCGCGCCCGGAAGCGGTCCGCCTCGCCGGCGGTCGCCGCTGAGCTGGCGATCGGGAGGGCAGCGGCTCGCGCCCCGGAAGCGAGGGCGCCGCGGGTCCGGAGTATTGCGTATGGCGACCGGGGGCGTAGGATGGCCTTACGCCTCAGGATTCCCCCTGGGCGGGCGGAGTCCGACCGGACCACTGCCTGACATTCCAGAACAGTAGGGGGCCACGATGGGTTACCAACTCGAAGGGCGTTTGCTCGAAGTCTGCGATTGCCGCGTGCTGTGCCCGTGCTGGATCGGCGAGGATCCCGATGGCGGGACCTGCAAGACCATCATCGCCTGGCATTTCGACAAGGGCAGCATCGATGGCGTCGACGTCTCCGGGCATACGGTCGCGGTGGTCGCGTTCCTGCCCGGGAACATTCTCGCCGGCAACTGGCGGGTCGCCGTATACCTGGATCAGGCCGTCACGCCGGACCAGGAACAGGCGATCCTCGGCGTCTACACCGGCAAGAAGGGTGGTCCGGTCGCCGATCTGGTGAAGCTCATCGGCGAGGTGGTGTCGGTGGAGAAGGTCCCGATCCGCTTCGAAGTCACGGGCGGGAAAGGCACGCTGATGATCGGCGACGTCGGCTACGCGGAGCTCGAGCCCTACGTCGGTCCGGGCGGCAAGGCGACTACGCTCACCGATACGGTCTTCTCGACGGTTCCCGGTGCTCCGGTGTTCGTCGGCAAGGCACCGGTCTACCGCTCGAAGAACGCGAAGCTGGGCATCGACGTCGACCTGAAGAATCACAACGCGCTGCAAAGCGTGTTCAGGTTCGACGCCTGATCCGATCCGCGCGAGGCGCGAGGGTCCCCCGCCGCACCCGGCCGGCCATGCCCGAAAGTGCGGCGGGACGTCGGTGGCTTCCCTCCCTGATCCACCGCCAATGACCCGCGCCGCGGCTGCGCCGCACGCCAGCGCCGCGCTGACCCTGGTCGTCGCGCTGGTCGCGGTGGCATGGATCACGCTGGCCGCATGGGGCGCCAGCCCCTGGCGCCGATACCTCGATCACGGCAGCTGGGGCGATGTCGGCTGGCTCGCAGCGCTGTGCAGGGCGGTGCCGGAGGGCGAGCATCTGGTTCCTGCACTGGCCTACGCCGCCGCCTGGCAGTTGATGATCGCTGCGATGATGCTGCCGACGGTGCTGCCGCTGCTCGCGGCCTTCCGCCGGATCGTCGAGGGCCGGCGCCACGCCGGTGCGCTCCTGGCAGCGGTGGTCGCCGGCTACGCGCTCGCCTGGCTCGCATTCGGCGCCGTCGCCTATGGCATCGACAGCGCGGTGCGCCGGGCCGCGCTGTCGTCGGGCTGGCTGATCGCCCACGCCTGGGTCGTCGGCAGTGTCGTCATCGCCGGCGCCGGTGCGTTCCAGTTCAGTGCGCTCAAATACCGCTGCCTCGAGCGCTGCCGCTCGCCGTTCGGCTTCGTCAACGCGCATTGGCGCGGCCGCCGGCCGCTCGTCGAGAGCCTTCGCCTGGGCCTCGACCACGGGCTGTTCTGCGTCGGCTGCTGCTGGGCGCTGATGCTGGTGACCTTCGTCGTCGGGATGGGCAGCCTGGGCTGGATGCTGGCGCTGGCGGCGGCGATGGCGGCGGAGAAGAACCTGCCGTGGGGAGCGCGGCTGCGCGTGCCGCTCGGCGTCGCGCTGCTCGCCTGGGGCGCCGGAATCGCTGTCGCCAATCGGTGACGGCCAAAAATTCGCGCGCGCCGGCAAACTTGGCGCACAATTCGCGCCGGGCGCGCGGCGGGTCGCCGGCGCGCATGCGGCGGAACTTTGGCGGGCGCGCCAGTCTGACGTTACTTTCGCACCGCGATGCCGGTGCCGACGGAGACAGGGATGAAATTTCGCTTTCCGGTGGTCATCATCGACGAGGACTATCGTTCCGAGAACGCGAGCGGCCTGGGCATCCGGGCGCTGGGCAAGGCGATGGAGGACGAGGGTGCCGACGTGCTGGGCGTCACCAGCTACAGCGACGTCTCCCGCCTGGCCCAGCAGCAGAGCCGCGCCTCGGCTTTCATCCTGTCGATCGACGACGAGGAGTTCGCCGGCGCGACCGAGCACACCCACGACGCACTGGCCAAGCTGCGGGAGTTCGTCGACGAGATCCGCTTCCGCAATGCCGAGATTCCGGTGTTCCTGTTCGGCGAGACGCGGACGTCGCGGCATATCCCCAACGACATCCTGCGGCACCTCAACGGCTTCATCCACATGAACGAGGACACGCCGGAGTTCGTCGCGCGCTACATCCTGCGCGAGGCGCGGACCTACCTCGACAGCCTCGCGCCGCCGTTCTTCCGCGCGCTCGTCCATTACGCGAGCGATGGTTCGTATTCCTGGCACTGCCCCGGCCATTCGGGCGGCGTCGCGTTCCTGAAGAGTCCCGTCGGGCAGATGTTCCACCAGTTCTTCGGCGAGAACCTGCTGCGTGCCGACGTCTGCAACTCGGTCGACGAGCTGGGTCAGCTGCTCGACCACTCGGGGCCTGTCGCTGCCTCCGAGCGCAATGCCGCGCGGATCTTCAACACCGACGAGCTGTTCTTCGTGACCAACGGAACGTCGACGTCGAACAAGATCGTCTGGCACGCGACGGTCGCGCCGGGCGACATCGTCGTCGTCGACCGCAACTGCCACAAGTCGGTGCTGCACGCGATCACGATGACGGGCGCGATCCCCGTGTTCCTGACGCCCACGCGCAACAACATGGGCCTGATCGGACCGATCCCGATCGAGGAGTTCCGCTGGGAGAACATCGAGAAGAAGATCCGCGAGCATCCGTTCGCGCGCCACGTCAAGACCAAGCCTCGCATCCTGACGATGACGCAGAGCACCTACGACGGCGTGCTCTACAACGTCGACACCATCAAGGACCTGCTGTCGACGAACATCGACACCCTGCACTTCGACGAGGCGTGGCTGCCGCACGCGGCTTTCCACGATTTCTACCGCGGCATGCACGCGATCGGCAAGGACCGGCCGCGCTCGCGGGACGCGCTGGTGTTCTCGACGCAGTCGACGCACAAGCTTCTGGCCGGACTTTCGCAGGCCTCGCAGATCCTCGTCCAGCACAGCGAGACGCGCCATCTCGATCGCTACCGGTTCAACGAGGCCTACCTGATGCACACGTCGACGTCGCCGCAGTACGCGATCATCGCGTCCTGCGACGTGGCCGCGGCGATGATGGAGCCTCCGGGAGGGACCGCGCTGGTCGAGGAATCGATCCTGGAGGCCCTCGACTTCCGGCGCGCGATGCGCAAGGTCGACGACGAGTACGGCGATTCGTGGTGGTTCAAGGTGTGGGGACCGGACAAGCTCGCCGAGGAGGGGACCGGCGATCGCGAGGACTGGATGATCCGCGCCGGCGACAAGTGGCACGGCTTCGGCAACCTCGCCCCCGGCTTCAACATGCTCGACCCGATCAAGGCCACGGTGCTGACCCCGGGCCTCGATGTGGCGGGCGATTTCGCCGACCAGGGGATTCCCGCGGCGATCGTGACCAAGTATCTGGCCGAGCACGGCGTCATCGTCGAGAAGACCGGGCTGTACTCGTTCTTCATCATGTTCACGATCGGCATCACCAAGGGGCGCTGGAACACCCTCGTTACCGCCCTGCAGCAGTTCAAGTCGGATTACGACGGCAACCATCCGCTGTGGAAGGTGCTGCCCGAGTTCGTGCAGGCGCACCCGCGCTACGAGAAGATCGGCCTGCGCGATCTCTGCGACAGCATCCATGGCATCTACAAGGCGAACGACATCGGGCGGCTCACGACCGAGATGTACCTGTCGAACCTCGAGCCCGCAATGAAACCCGCCGACGCGTTCGCGCGGATGGCCCACCGCGAGATCGAGCGCGTCGAGATCGATGAGCTCGAAGGCCGCGTCACCAGCGTGCTGCTGACGCCCTATCCGCCGGGAATCCCGCTGCTGATCCCGGGTGAGCGCTTCAACCGGCAGATCGTCAAATACCTGCAGTTCGCGCGCGACTTCAACGAGCGCTTCCCCGGTTTCGACACCGACATCCACGGCCTGGTCGAGGAGGAGATCGGCGGCCGCAAGCGCTATTTCGTGGATTGCGTCGCCGGCGCGAAGGTGATCGCCGCGATGCCGTCGCTGCGCGTGCGCAGCGTCAAGAAAGGCGGCTGAGCGGACCGCGGCCCGGGCCGCCCCGCTCGGGCGTCGCGTTCGCGGATCCTGCGCGATGGACCGCTGCGACGTCGCGATCGTCGGCGGTGCGATCATCGGCTCGGCCGTTGCGCACTTCGTCAAGTGCCTCGCTCCCGCGGCCGACGTCGCGGTCATCGAACCCGACCGGACCTACGAGTTCGCGTCGACGACGCGCGCGTCGGGTGGGGCACGCAGGCAGTTCTCGTGTCCCGAGAACATCGCGATGTCGAACTTCAGCATCCCGTTCATCGAGGGTGCCGACGCGGCGCTCGCCGTCGACGGGGAGGCGGCGCATGTCGGCTGGCGCGCCGGCGGGTACCTCTTCATCGTCGGCCAGGCCGATCTCGCCGTCCTTCGCGAAAACCACGCCGTCCAGCGCGCCCACGGCGTACGCGCCGAGCTGCTCGACCGCGACGGCCTGCACGCGAGGTTCCCGTCGATGAATCTCGAGGGCATCGCGGCCGGCGTCCACACGCCCGACGACGGTTGGTGCGATCCCGCGGGGCTGCTGCAGGCCCTGCGCAGGAAAGCGCGCTCGCAGGGCGTCGAGTACGTCGAGGATAGGGTCGTCGGGATCGATCACGACGGCGGCGTCGTGCGCGCCGTGCGCCTCGCTTCGGGCGCGCGGATCGCGGCCGATGCCGTGGTCGACGCCGCCGGCGCCTGGGCAAAGGAGATCGCGGCGATGGTGGGAATGCCGTTGCCGATCGAGCCGCTGCGCCGCTTCGAGCACTATTTCGAGACGCCCAACGCGATCGAGCCGCTGCCCTACGTCAAGGACACGGCGCGGCTCGCATTCCGGCCCGAGGGGCGCGGCTACTCGGGCGGGCTCGTCGATTCCGGCGAGCCGCGCGGCTACGACTTCGACGTCGACCACGGCTACTTCGAGCGCGTCGTGTGGCCGGCGCTCGCGCATCGGTTCCCGGCGTTCGAAGCCTGCCGCTGCAGGCGCAGCTGGTCGGGGCTCTACGAGCAGAACGAGCTCGACGGCAATCCCGTCATCGGCAACTGGGCGGGTCGCCTGGACAACTTCCATGTCGTCGCCGGGTTCTCGGGCCACGGCATGATGCACGCGCCGGCGGCAGGTCGTGCCATTGCCGAGCTCATCGTGCACGGCCGCTATGCGACGCTGGACCTGACCCGGCTGGGCTATGCGCGGATCGCCGCGCAGGAGCCCTATGCCGAGCGCGGCATCCTGTAGTCTCCGCGCCGGCGTCCCGTGGCCGGCGGGAAGTCAGCGCCCCTGCAGCGCGAACTCGGGCCGCGGCTTGTCGCGCGGGCTGCCGTCGGGCAGCGTCGTCTGGCACTCCTCGAACACGCGGGCGGTGCAGTTCGCGCAGATGGCGGAGTCGAGCCGCGCATAGATCGCCTGCAGCGCATCGGCCTTGGCCCGGTGAACGTTGTCGTGGCCGATCTCGTCCAGTTGCCCGCCTTGCTCCAGCACGTCGCGCACCTGCGGCTTCAGGCTGCACAGGTGCAGCGTGATGCCGGCATCACGCATCGTTCGCGCCTCGTGAACGAGCAGGTCGGCGCCGGCAGCGTCGATGAAGTTGATGCCGCTGCCGACGAGCAGCAGGTGACGGATGCCCGAGCGCTCCCGGCGCGCGGCCTCGAGCTCGTCGCGCAGGTGCTCGACGGCACCGAAGAACAGCGAGCCGTCGACGCGCAGCACGTCGAGCTGCGGGCACAGCGGCGCCGCGGGCGCCACGCGCATGAAGCGTCGTGCCGCCGTCTCGCGGTCGGGGAGCACCCGCGCCAGTTGCGGATGTGTCGTGCGATTGAGGTAGACCAGCAGGGAGACGAGGACGCCGACCAGGATCGCGACTTCGAGGCGGATGGTGAGCGTCGCGACGAACGTGACGATGAGCGTCAGCGTGTCGGCCCGGCTCGTCTTCCAGACGCGGCGCATCGCATCGGTGTCGATCAATCCGCGGGCGACGACGAACAGCACCGCCGCCATCGACGCGACCGGCAGGTAGGCGGCGAGCGGCTTCACCGCCAGCAGGATCACGAGAAGCATGCCGGCCGAGAACACGCAGGCGAGCGGGGTGCGCGCGCCTGCCTCGTAGTTCGATCCGGTGCGGTTGAACGAGCCTGAGGTCGGATAGCTCGACGTGAATGCGCCCGCGATGTTGGCCAGCCCCTGGCCGATGAATTCCTGGTTGCCGTCGATGCGCTGACCGGAGCGCAGCGCCACGGCGCGGGCGCTGGAGATCGCCTCGGACAGCCCGATGACCGTCAGCCCGAGCGCCAGCGGTGCCAGCGTCTGCCACGTCTCCCAGGTGAAGTCGGGCATCGAACCGGGAGGGATCGCCGAGGGCAGCGCGCCGATGGTCGCGACCTTCGCCCATCCCATGCGCGTGAGCAGCAGCGCGAACAGCGCCCCGGCGACGATGCCCGTCATCATGTACGGCACGCGCGGGAACCAGCGCTTGCCGGCCAGCGCGGCGATCAGGGTGAACACGCCGACGGCCAGCGCCGCAGGATCGGTGTCGCGCAGGTGACCGAGGAACGCCGCGATGCCGACGAAGAAGCTGGGCTCCTGGGGGACGTCGATGCCGAAGAAGTTGCGCAGCTGCGCACCGATGATCAGGAACCCGGCGCCGGCGGTGAACCCGATGACCACCGCGGTCGAGATGAAATTGACCAGCGATCCGAGCCGGGCGACGCCCAGGCCGAGCTTGGTCAGCCCGACCATCAGGTTCAGCGTCAGCACCAGCGACACGTAGGTCGGCGTGAACGGCGCCGCGAGCTCGCCGACGGTCGCGAACACCATCAGCGATGTCGCGTTCGTCGGGCCGGAGACGAGGTGCCACGACGATCCCCACAGCGCGCCGATGATCGCGGGAAGCATCGCGCCGTAGAGGCCGTATTCGGGCGGCATGCCGGCCAGTGTCGCGAACGCGACCCCCTGCGGCAGCACCATCACCGCCGAGACGAGTCCCGCGAGCAGGTCGGCGCGCAGCGTCCGGCGGTCGACGCGATGACGCCAGGACAGGAACGGAAAGAACTTCAGCGCAAGCGGGGACACGTGGGCATGACCTCGGCGACCGTCCGCGTCGGCATGCGCGCCATTGCGCGCTGCGGCGGCCGCTCCAGAAAATTCGGGGCGCGCAGCAGCTTAGCAGATCGTGCGCGGCGTCAGGCTGCGCCTAGAGCCTGCCCTTCCAGGGGACGACGACGTGCTCGACGTAGCGCATAAGCAGATCGAAGGCGTAGGCCACGACCCCGATGACGATGATGCCCATGATCACGATGTCGGTGCGCAGGAAGTTCGATGCGTTCAGCACCATCTGGCCCAGCCCGGTGTTGGCGGCGACCATCTCGGCGGCGACCAGCGTCGTCCAGCCGAAGCCGATCGCGATCCGCATCGCCGTCAGGATCTCGGGCATCGCCGCGGGGACGATCACGTGCCAGATGACCTGCCGCTTGGTCGCGCCCATCGAGTAGGCGGCATGGATCTGCTCCTGGGATACCGAGCGCACGCCGGCGCGGGCGCTCATCGCCAGCGGGGCGAAGCACGCGAGATAGATCAGGATGATCTTCGACAGCTCGTCGATGCCGAACCAGATGACGATCAGCGGCAGGTAGGCGAGCGGCGGCAGCGGACGGTAGAACTCGATCGGCGGATCGAAGATGCCGCGGGCGACCCGCGAGACCCCCATCGCGACACCGATCGGAATCGCCGTCAGGCAGGCGGCGAAGAATGCGGTGAAGACGCGGAACATCGACCAGCCGAAATGGACGGCGAGCGGCGCATCGGTCAGCCTGCCGGTCGCCGACTGGTACAGCACGCGCAGGACGGTCTCGGGGGTCGGCAGGAACAGCGGGGGCACCCAGCGCAGGTGGCTCGCCAGCCACCACATCGCAACGAGGCCGACGACCGTGACCACGCTGATCAGGGTCGACGGACCTTCGCCGGGCGTGGTGAAGCGCGAGGTCTTCGCGGCGACCGGGGCGGAGGCGGCGGCCGGTGCCATGGCCGCCGCCGGCGACCGCTCGATGGCTTGGGGCGCAGCGTCGGGGCTCATGCAGCGGCCGCAGGCACTGCGGTGTCCGGCGCGGCGTCGCGGCGCTGGATGACCGCGAGGACCTCCTCGCGCACGCGAATGAATTCAGGCGAGGACTTGACCGCACGTGCGTCGCGGGACGCGATGAAGCGGCGGCCGAAATCGAGGCGGTATTCGTGCGAGATGCGCCCGGGCCGCGGCGTCATGACGATCAGGTGGGTCGCGAGGAACAGCGCCTCCTCGACCGAGTGCGTGATGAAGAACATCATCTTGCCGGTGCGATGCCAGACATCGAGGATCAGCTCCTGGATCGATTCGCGCGTCAGCGCATCGAGCGCGCCCAGCGGCTCGTCCATCAGCATCAGCCGGGGATCGGAGGCCAGCGCACGGGCAATGCCGACGCGCTGCTGCATGCCGCCCGACAGCTCGTAGATCGCGCGGCCGGCGAAATCGCCGATGCCGACGAGGCGCAGCTTCTCGAGTGCGATGCTGCGACGCTCCGCCGCCGGCATGCCGCGCATCCGCAGGCCGAATTCGACGTTGGCGACCACGTTGAGCCACGGCATCAGCGCGTGCTTCTGGAACACGACACCCCGGTCGGCGCCAGGGCCGGTGACCGGGCTGCCGTCGAGCTCGATGCTGCCCTCGGTCGCGGGAAGGAACCCCGCAATGCAGCTCAGCAGCGTCGTCTTGCCGCAGCCCGATGCGCCGATCGCGACGACGAACTCGCCGTCCCCGATCGTCAGGTTGACGTCGGAAAGGGCGTCGACGGTGCCGCCCTTGGACGCGTAGCGCACACCGAGGTGGCGTATGTCGAGCTTGGTCATCGGGCGAGGCGGTGAAGAGGTGAAGAGGGCGAAAAGGGCAACGAGGCGATCAGCCGTTGCGGGGAAACGGCGGCGCGTGGCGGCGGCCGGCTGCCGGCCGCCGCCCGCCGGGTCACTTCATCGCCTTGGTCACCCATTCGGTGGTCACGTGCTTCGAATAGTCGGTGAGCACCGATTGCAGGCGTCCCTGCGCCTTCAGGAAGTTGGCCTGCTGCAGCAGCGCCTTGGCCGCCGCGCCGTTCGCCCCGCCGCCCAGCCACTTGGGCGAATCCTGCTCCTTGAGGTCGGGGAAGCCGTAGAGCTTCATCGCCGCCGGAACGTCCTCGAGCTTGCCTTTCGACCACTTGGCGACGGCCTTCGCCTTGTCTGAATTCACGCCCCAGCCCTCGGGATGCGCGCGGTAGTCGGCGTCTGCCTTGGCGATCGCCTTCACCAGCGCGACCATGAAGGCCGGATTCGCCTGCGCCCACTTGTGCTCGACGACCAGTCCGTCGAACGTGCAGGCGCCTTCCTTGCAGACGTCACCCGAGGTCATCAGCACCTTGCCGCTCTTCTTGACCGCCGACAGCGCCGGGTCCCAGATGAACGTCGCATCGATGTCGCCGCGGGTCCACGCGGCGGCGATCTCCGGCGGCCGCATGTTCAGCACCTGCACGTCGCCCGGCTTCAGCCCCGCCTTGTCCAGCGCGTAGAGCAGCTGGAAATGCGAGGTGGAGACGAACGGCGTGCCGACCTTCTTGCCCTTGAGCCCGGCGATCGAGGTGACGCCGCTGCCGTCGCGCACGACCAGCGCCTCGGCCGATGCGATGTCCTCCAGGATCCAGAACAGGTCGATGTCCATGCCCTGGCTGATCGCCGTGGCGACGCCCGTGGAGCCGAGCTCGCCCAGCTGGACGTCGCCGGAAGCCATCGCGCGAACCACGTCGCCGCCGCCGGGAATCTGGCGGAAATCGATCTTGTAGCCGGTTTCCTTCTCGATCTCGCCGGTCTGCTGCACCCAGCGCCAGGGATTCATCATGTCCTGGTAAGCGAAGGTCACGGTCTTCTGCGCCCACGCGGGCGCCGCCGCGCAGAGCGCGAGTGCCGCCACCGACGTCCAAATTGCCCAATTGCGCTTCATGCTGCTCCTCTCGAAGTGATGATGCGTGACAACCCGGGCGGAACCGCCCACCGGATCAGAGTGACGAAATGGTCTTGCGCAGGATGTCGGCGATGACGTCGATGTGCGAGCGCTCGGCGATCAGCGGCGGTGCAAGCAGCGCGCAGTCGCCGGTGGTCTTGAGATTGAGCCCGTTGTCGAAGAGTTTCTTCTGCAGGACGTGGCCGCGGTGGCCGGGCACGCCGTCGGAGGCGACATCGAGCGCGGCCAACATGCCGTAGCCGCGGATGTCGGTCACGTGCGGCGCGTCGCGCAGCGAGAACATCGCCTCCTGGAAATAGGGCGCCAGAGCCCGGGCACGTTCGAACAGCCCCTCGCCGCGATAGATGTCGAGCGTCGCAAGCCCCGCGGCGCAGGCTGCCGGATGTCCCGAATACGTGTAGCCATGGAAGAACTCGATCGCGCCTTCCTGTGCAGCGCCCATCACCGTGTCGTGGACGCGCTCGGAGACGGCGACGGCCCCCATCGGCTGCGCGGCGTTGGTAAGCGCCTTGGCCATCGTCATGATGTCGGGGACGACGCCGAACGCCTGGCCTGCGAACGGTGCGCCGGTGCGCCCGAAGCCGGTGATCACCTCGTCGAAGACGAGCAGGATGCCGTGGGTGTCGCAGATCTCGCGCAGGCGCGCGAGGTAGCCCTTGGGCGGCACCAGGCAACCGGTCGAGCCGGCGATCGGCTCGACGACGCAGGCCGCGATGTTCTCGGCGCCGTATAGATTGACGAACCGCAGGAGATCGTCGCCGAGGTCCGCGCCATGGGCGCCCTCGCCTGGCGTGAACAGGTTCTCCTTCAGGTGGGTGTGGCGCATGTGGGCCACACCCGGCACACCCAGCCCGAACCTGCGGCGGTTGTTGACGATGCCCGACAGCGCGACCCCGCCGAAATTGACGCCGTGATAGGCGCGCTCGCGGGAAATGAACATCGTGCGCCCGGCCTGTCCGCGCGCCTGGTGGTAGGCGAGCGCGACCTTCATCGCCGTGTCGACCGATTCCGATCCCGAGTTCACGAAGAAGATCCGGTTGAGATCGCCCGGCGTCAGCTCCGCGACGCGCGACGCGAGCTCGAAGCTCTTCGGGTGCGCGCGCAGGAACGGCGCGACGAAATCGAGCTCGGACAGCTGGCGGTGCACGGCCTCGGCGATCTCCCGGCGGCCATGCCCGGCCGCCACGCAGAACAGGCCGGACGAGGCGTCGATGATCTTCTCGCCGCGGTCGTTCCAGTAGTACATGCCCTCGGCTCGCACGACGATCCGCGGATCCGCCTTGAAGTCGCGGTTGGGCGTGAAAGGCATCCAGAGCTCGTCCAGCGAGATCGTCGTCGGCGACGGCTGGTTGCGCAGCGTGAATTCGGCGTGACCCATCGTGTTCTCCGGTAGCGCGACCTGCGAATGCCGCAGCCCGCGCAAAGATTCGATAATATGCCTTTGTAGCGCCCGCGCGGCGTCAGTTCAATGGGCCAGAAGCACCCTCTGCGGTAGGCCAGCATGTGGAATCAGCTGATCCATCTCACGTTCCGCAGCAAGGTGTCGCTGCAGGCGCAGATCCGGGAGATGCTCGTCGCGGCAATCCTCGACGGCAATATCCCGGTCGGCGTCGCGCTGCCGTCGACGCGCGTTCTGGCGGGCGAGCTCGGCGTCGCGCGCAACACCGTCGCGCTGGCCTACGAGCTGCTGGTCGACGAAGGCTACCTGCTGACGCGAAGCCGCAGCGGGCATTTCGTCAACCCCGAGATCCTCGCCGGGCGCGTCGGCCGGCCGCAGCTGCCCCGTCGCGGTGCAGAGCCGCCCGCCGCAGCGTGGGCGCCGCGCATGCGCGGTGCGGTTTCGTCGCAGCGCAACATCGCCAAGCCTCGGGACTGGCAGCGCTATCCGTATCCGTTCCTCTACGGCCAGAGCGATCCGTCGCAATTGCCCATTCCCGGCTGGCGGGAATGCAGTATCCAGGCGGCGTCGGCGGCCGAGATCCGCGGCTGGGCCGGCGACCTGATCGACGGCGATGATCCGCTGCTGATCGAGCAGATCCAGACGCGGCTGCTGACGCGGCGCGGGGTGTTCGCGTCCCCCGAGGAGATCCTGGTGACCGTCGGGGCACAGCACGCGCTGTTCCTGATCGCGACGCTGCTCGTCGACGCACAGACGATCGTCGGCATCGAGGACCCCGGCTATCCCGATGCGCGCAACATCTTTTCCGCACGGACCTCGCGCATCGTTGCGCTGCCGCTCGACACCGCCGGGCTTGCGCTGACCCCCGCCCTCGACGCCTGCGAGTACGTCTACCTGACGCCGTCGCATCAGTGCCCGACCAACGTCACGATGCCGCTCGCGCGGCGGCAGGCATTGCTCGCCTGGGCGCAGGCGAACGACCGGATCCTGATCGAGGACGATTACGAGATCGAGCTCGGATACGAGGGCGGAGCGCAGCCTGCGCTGCAGAGCCTCGATCGCAGCGGCCGCGTCGTCTACGTGAGCAGCCTGTCCAAGACCCTGGCGCCGGGCATACGCATCGGCTTCATCGTCGGCAACCGCGACCTGGTGGCCGAGCTGCGCGCGCTGCGGCGGCTGATGCTGCGCCATCCGGCGGCCAACAACGAGCGTTCGGTCGGTCTGTTCCTCGCGATGGGCTACCACGATGCGCTGCTGCGGCGCCTGCGCCGGGCCCACGCAGAGCGCTCGCGCGTGGTCGCCGCCGCACTCGAGCGGCACCTTCCCGACGTCGAGTTCACGACCATCGCCGGTGCGTCGTCGTTCTGGCTGCGTTTCGAGCCGGATGTCGACACGCGTGTCGTCGCGGCTGCCGCGGCACGGCAGGGCGTGCTGCTCGAGCCGGGCGACGTGTTCTTCGCCGGGGCCGCCGGCGCCGCCGTGCCCGCGAATTACGCGCGGCTCGGTTTCGCGTCAATCGACGTGGCAGCCATCGAACCAGGCATCGCAGCGCTGGCGATCGCGCACGAGCAGGTGCGCGCGCGGCGCAGCGAGATCCGCTGACAGTCCGGACGGGGGGACGCGCAGATGCGCATCGGTGTGCCGAAGGAAGTCAAGGTCTTCGAGAACAGGGTCGGCCTGACCCCGGGTTCGGTGCGCGAGCTGACGCACCGCGGGCACCAGGTCGTCGTCGAGCGCGATGCGGGCGTCGGCATCGGTGCAGGCGACGAGGACTACCGGCGCGAGGGTGCCACCGTCGTCGCGACGGGCGCCGACGTATATGCGCTCGACGACATGGTGGTGAAGGTCAAGGAGCCGCAGTCCGGAGAGCGTCGGCAGCTTCGGCCAGGACAGGTGCTCTTTACCTATCTGCACCTCGCGCCCGATCCCGAGCAGGCGCGCGATCTCGTCGACAGCGGCGCGATCTGCATCGGCTACGAGACCGTTACGTCGGCCTCGGGCAGCCTGCCGCTGCTCGGGCCGATGTCCGAGGTCGCGGGTCGACTGGCGGTCCAGGTGGGCGCGCATTACCTGGAAGAGCCCCACGGCGGGAAAGGCGTGCTCCTGGGCGGCGTCCCGGGCGTCGCGCCGGCGCAGGTGGTCGTTCTCGGCGGGGGCGTCGTCGGGACCCACGCGATCGAGATCGCGCTCGGCATGGGGGCGCGTGTCACCGTGCTCGATCGCAGGGCCGATGCCCTGACGCGGCTGTGGGCGCATTACGGTCCCGCATTGCAGACCGTGTACTCGACGGCCGAGGCGATCGAGCATCACGTCGCCGGCGCCGACCTCGTGATCGGCGGCGTGCTGGTGCCCGGTGCGGCAGCGCCCAGGCTCGTGTCGCGCGCGATGATCGCGGCGATGCAGGCAGGATCGGTGGTCGTCGACGTCGCGATCGACCAGGGGGGCTGCATCGAGACCTCGCACGCGACGACGCACGCCGATCCGACGTTCGTCGTCGATGGCGTCGTCCACTACTGCGTCGCGAACATGCCCGGTGCCGTGCCGCGCACCTCGGCGTATGCGCTGAACAACGCGACGCTTCCCTTCGTCATCGCGCTCGCGGACAAGGGGTGGAAGCGCGCGCTGGCCGACGACCGGCACCTGTTGCAGGGACTCAATGTCGCCGAGGGCAAGGTGACCTGTCGACCCGTCGCCGACGCTCTCGGCTACGCCTGGCACGATCCAGCGGCGCTGGTTGCATAGCGCCCGCTTCGGCATGCCCACATCGGCGTGCCTGCATCGGCGTGCCTGCATCGGCGTGCCTGCTTCGATGCACAGGCTTCGATGCACCGGCTTCGGCGTGTCGACTTCGGCGTGGGGCGCGCGGAGACGGGCACGCACCCGAGGCTTCGGCGTCGCACCCGCGTCGTCGCGCGGGTCCCGGCTCGCGGCGGCCAGTCAGCCCACGACTGGCCGCGCACGAGCCACCCGCTTCGCGACGACTGCGCCGCAGGCGCCTCGGGTGCGCACCCGTCACCGCGCGCCAGGCGCAGCGGCGGTACCGGTCGAACGTGAAACCCGGGACGGACCACCGTTTCGAGTCGGCACGGATCGAGTCGGCGCGGATCGAGTCGGCACCGACCGTGTGGGGGCGGCGGGGCAGGGCGGGCGAAGCGCCCGTGGGAGTGCCGGCCGTCGCGGGTGGTGCGGCGAGCGAGCCGGACAGGAACCCATACGGCAGGATGTCCTCGAGCGATGGCGCACCGGGACCCGCAGGCTGGCGTTCACGGACTCCGGGCGCGGCGACCCGGCCTGTTCCGCCGCCCAATGGAAAGTTCCCGGCCTGTCCCGCCGCCCAATGGAAGGATCCCGGGCGCGACGAACGCGACCGTGCGTCAGATCTTCAGCAGGTTCTCGCGGTAGTAGCGCAGCTCCATGATCGACTCATGGACATCGGCGAGCGCTTCGTGCTTCCCTTCCTTCGGCACGCCTTTCATCAACTCGGGCTTCCAGCGCCGTGCGAGCTCTTTCAGCGTGGATACGTCGAGATTCCGGTAATGGAACCAGTCTTCCAGCGCCGGCATATGGCGGGCGAGGAAACGGCGGTCCTGGCAGATCGAATTGCCGCACATCGGCGACGCCTTGGCGGGGACATGCTCGGCCAGGAATGCCAGGGCAGCCGCCTCCACTTCGGCTTCGGTCGCTGTCGACGCCTTGACCCTGTCGATCAGGCCGGAGCGTCCGTGGGTTCCCCGGTTCCAGGAGTCCATCGCGTCGAGCACCGCGTTGTCCTGGTGGACGACGTAAACCGGGGACTGGGCCACGGTCTCGAGCTGATGGTCGGTGACGACCAGCGCCATTTCGATGATGCGGTCGGTATCGGGCTTCAATCCCGTCATTTCGAGGTCGATCCAGATCAGGCGATTGGCGTCTTGCGGCATGTGGCATCGGGGTAGAATGAATCGGTCAATTTAGCATATGGCCCGATGCCTCCCGGCACCGGAGCAGGATCCACGGCCCGTGACTGCATCGCTGTTCACCCTCGTTTTCGTCAGCGCTCTCGCCTCGTCCGTTGCGCTGCGACTGTGGCTCGCCCGCCGCCAGGTGGCGCATGTGCTTGCGCATCGCGAGGCAACGCCTGCCGCATTCGCGGATCGGATCGACGTCGCGTCGCATCGCAGGGCCGCCGACTATACGGTCGCCAGGCAACGCTTCGGCGTGATCGAAACGGCTGCCGATGTCGCGGTCCTGCTCGCGCTGACGCTGGGTGGGGGGCTGGGCTGGCTGGTCGGCGCCACTGAAGCCCTTGCGCTTTCCCCGCTGCTGCGCGACGCATTGCTGCTGGCCGCCGTTGCGGCGATCGGCGGCATCGCCGGTCTGCCGTTCTCCTGGTGGCGCACGTTCCGGATCGAAGAGCGCTTCGGCTTCAATCACACGACGCTGCGACTCTGGGTCGCGGACATCGCAAAGGGCGTGGCGATCGGCATGGTGCTCGGCCTCCCGCTCGCCCTGCTCGTCCTGTGGATGATGCGTGGTGCAGGCGAGCTCTGGTGGCTCTGCGTCTGGATCGCGTGGATGGCGTTCCAGCTGCTGCTGCTGGTGTTGTATCCGACGGTCATCGCCCCGCTCTTCAACCGGTTCTCGCCGCTGCCGCCGGGCGACGCCCGCGAGCGCATCGAGCGGCTGCTCGCGCGCTGCGATTTCCGTGCGGCGGGCCTGTTCGTCATCGACGGATCGAAGCGCTCGGGACACGGCAATGCGTATTTCGCGGGCTTCGGGCCCGCGAAGCGCGTCGTCTTCTTCGATACCCTGCTCGCCCGACTCGCGCCGGAGGAGATCGAGGCCGTGCTCGCCCACGAGCTTGGACATTTCCGGCTTCGGCACATCGTCAAGCGCATCGTCTGGTCGGCAGCGCTTTCCCTCGTCCTGCTCGGGCTGCTGGCCTGGCTGATCGGCGCCGGCTGGTTTTACGCGGGCCTCGGCATCCCCGCTTCCGAGGTTGCGGTGGCCATGGCGCGGCCGGGCGTCGCGCTTGCGCTGTTCATGCTTGCGCTGCCGGTGTTCACATTCGTCCTCGCACCGGTCGCCACCGCCTACTCCCGGCGCCACGAGTTCGAGGCCGACGCCTTCGCCGCACGCAACGCGTCGGCGACCGCGTTGGTGGCCGCGCTGATCAAACTCTACGAAGACAATGCATCGACGCTGACTCCCGACCCGATCTATTCGGCCTTCTACGACTCGCATCCGCCGGCAAGCCAGCGCGTCGCGCGGCTCCTGTCGCTGGCACCCACTCCTGGCACAGCCTGAGGACCCATGAAGATCATCCGCACCTGTCTTGCCGCGCTCCTCGCCGCCACCGCAGTCAGCGCCATGGCGCAGCAGCCGGCGCCTTTCGCCCAGGGCGACCCGCACAAAGGCGAGAAGCTCGTCACCAAGGATTGCGAGTCCTGCCATGCAAGCAAGTTCGGCGGGGACGCCAATGCGATCTACCTGCGCAAGGACCGCCGCGTGAAGAGCGCGTCGCAACTGCTTTCGCAGGTCACCATGTGCAATACCCAGCTGAACTCCGGATTCTTCCCCGACGACGAGAAGGACGTCGCCGCCTACCTGAACCAACGCTACTACCACTTCGAGCCGTGACGCCGAATCCGGGCTTGGCCGAGCTCGCCACGATGCACTGCGCGCCGGGCGCCGCGCGGTTGCCAGCGGCCGAGCTTGCGAGCGGGCTCGCGGCACTCCCGGGCTGGGCCCTGCACGGCGATGCCATCGAGAAAACGCTCGCTTTCGGCGACTATCACCAGACGATCGGCTTCGTGAACGCACTTGCGTTCATCGCCAATGGGGAGAACCATCACCCTGACCTCCAGGTCTCGTACAACCGCTGCATCGTCGCGTGGTCGACGCACGATGCAGGCGGGGTGACGCGAAACGACCTGATCTGCGCCGCCAAGGTCGAGCGCCTCCTCGCCGGGTGAGCGTCGACCCCGACAAGCCGGGCCATGGACACCGCCACGCGATGGCGGACCGCGTGTCCGGACTCGTCGTCGCCGCCCACCGTCGGCATTACCTGGTCGAGGTCGACGGCGGCGAACTGGTCGAGTGCGTACTCAAGGGACGCAAGATGACCCTGGCCTGCGGCGATCGCGTCGACGTCGAGCGCGCGGTGACCGGCAGCGCCATCGTCGAGGTCCTGCCACGTGGCAACGTCTTCTATCGCTCCGACGCGTTCAGGGAGAAGCTGATCGCAGCCAACGTGACGCAGGTGCTGGGCGTCGTGGCGCCGGACGTCCCGGTCGACGAACACCTGCTCAATCGCTGGATCATCGCAGCCGAGACTGCGCAGTGCCGGTTCGTGCTCGTGGTCAACAAGGCCGACCTGCCCGACTCGGACGCCTTCGCCGCCCGATTTGCGCCGTACGCGACGCTCGGCTATCCAGTGCTTCGCGTATCGGCCACGCAGGACGTAGCGGCGCTGCGCCCATGGATTGCGCGGCAGCATAGCGTCGTGATCGGACAATCGGGCATGGGCAAGTCGACGCTGATCAATGCGCTGCTCCCGGAAACCCGGGCGCGCGTGGGCGAGATCTCGCAGGCACTGCGCAGCGGCCGACACACGACGTCGTCGACGGCCCTTTACCGGCTTGCCGGCGACGATGGATGGATCGTCGACTCCCCGGGGATGACCGTGTTCGGGCTCGCCCATTGCACGCCGTCCGCCATCGAGCACGCATTCGTCGAGCTGCGCGAGCTGGCCGGCGAGTGCCGCTTCCGCGACTGCCGGCACGATACCGAGCCGGGCTGCGTGGTGCAGGCTGCCGTCCGCGCCGGGCGCATTGCGCCCCAGCGCGTCGAGCTGCTGCGGACCCTGCTGCGTGAAGTGCAGGCGGCGCGCGACCCTGCCCGCTGATCCGGATCCCGCTAAGGCGCCCAGTTCGCGAGCGACAGCAGGAAGACGAGCAGCAGCCACAGCAGCAGCGCGCGCCAAACGAGACCGACGGCCGAAGGCAGCACCTCGACCTCGACCTGTTCCCCGGTGCCGATGTCCGGGCGCAGCTCCGGCTCGCCACCGATTCCCGGCAGGGGCCCACCCAGCTGCACGCCCAGCGCCCCGCCACCGGTTGCCAGCACGATGCCCATCGTCTCGCCGCCGAGTGCCGCGGGCCAGTGACGTGCCTGGGTGCGCCAGCAGTACACGGCATCCTCGAAATCGCCCATCGCCGCGAACGACAGCGCGGTGAGACGCGCAGGGAGCCAGTCGAGCAGCCACAGCAGGCGCCGCGCCGGCTGACCGAAGACCTCGAGCGAGCGGGTGATTGCGCTGGCGTCGTCACCAGGGATCGCCCCTTTCCACTGCGCCGCCAGCAGCGCAGCCATGCGGTAGAGCACCGCTCCCGCAGGTCCCGGCAGCACGACGAACCAGAACAGCACCGCGAACACCTGGCGATAGGCATCGGTGAAACCGCGCTCGATCGCAAGCTTTGCCACGTCCTGGCTCGACAGCTCGGAGGACGACGCACCGCGCCAGGCGGAGAGCGCGCGGCGCGCACTCGCAAGGTCGCCGCCCTTCAGGGCGACGATGATCAGCGATATCGCATGGCTGAAATGCCGGAAGCCCATCAACAGGTAGAGAACCACCACGTCGAGCAGCAGGCCCAGTATCGGATGCAGGCGCGCGATCAGCGCCCAGACCAGTGCAACGAGCGCCACCGGCGGGACTATCGCCATGGCCGTGGCCACGAGGCCCTGGCCCCGCGTCCCGCCATTGAACCGATGCTCGATGGCGCGTGCGTACTCGCGAAATCCGCGTTCTATCGCTGCGCGCCACTCGAAGGCCCGCCACTGTTCGATTCCCAGCGCGACGAGGATCGCGAGCAGCTTCATCGCGACCGCATGTCCGACGGGACGGCCGTCACGATGCCCGCCTCCGCACCAGCGCATGGACCCATTCGATGCGTGCCTGCTCCATGTGGCGGAAGTGGGCGGTATTGTTGACGTGGCCGAGCATGTCGGTGTCGCCCCGGCGAACCGGCTGCAGCGACCTGTGGACGAGGACGCGTTGATCTGGCAAGCCTGCGGGCTTTCTCGGGGGTGCGTCATTATAATTGACACCCTCTCCCGACTGTTGCGCGCCGGCGCCCGAGGTCCGCGATGACACGTGAAGCGATGGAGTACGACGTGGTGATCGTCGGTGGCGGGCCCGCAGGCCTCGCCGCGGCGATTCGCCTCAAGCAGCTCGCCGCGCAGGCCGCGCGCGAGGTGTCGGTGTGCATCCTCGAGAAGGGCTCCGAGATCGGCGCCCACATCCTGTCCGGCGCGGTCATCGACCCACGCGCGCTCGACGAGCTCCTTCCGGACTGGAAATCCCGTGGCGCGCCGCTGAATACGGCCGTCACCGAGGACCGCTTCCTGGTCCTGACCGAGCGGAAGGCCCTGCGCATTCCCGACTGGACCCTGCCGCCGCTGATGAGCAATCGCGGCAACTACATCGTGAGCCTCGGCAACGTCTGTCGCTGGCTCGCCACCGAAGCCGAGCAGCTGGGCGTCGAGATCTATCCCGGATTCGCGGCAGCCGAAGTCCTCTACGACGAGCGCGGCGCGGTCGCGGGGGTGGCAACCGGCGACATGGGGGTCGCCAAAGACGGGACGCACAAGGCCGACTACCAGCCGGGGATGGAGCTGCGGGCGCGCTACACGCTGTTCGCCGAAGGATGCCGGGGATCGCTGTCGCAGGAGCTGATGCGGCGGTTCAACCTGCGCGACGGCGTCGACCCGCAGAAGTACGGCATCGGGATCAAGGAGCTGTGGCAGGTTGCGCCCGAACGCCATCGGCGTGGCCTGGTGGTGCACAGCCAGGGCTGGCCCCTCGACAGCGCGACCGGCGGCGGGTCGTTCGTCTACCACTTCGACGACAACCTGGTCGCGATCGGATTCGTCGTCCATCTGAACTACGCGAATCCGCATCTGTCGCCCTACGATGAATTCCAGCGCTTCAAGCTGCATCCGGAGATCCGGCCGGTGCTCGAGGGGGGCAAGCGCATCGGCTACGGCGCACGCGCGATCAACGAAGGCGGGCTGCAGTCGGTGCCCAGGCTCTGCTTTGCGGGCGGGGCGCTCGTGGGCTGCGCCGCGGGTTTCGTCAACCTTCCGCGCATCAAGGGCTCGCACAACGCAATGAAGACCGGCATGCTCGCCGCCGAGTCCGCGTTCGCCGCGCTCGGCGCCGGGCGCTCGCACGACGAGCTCGCCGACTACGTGTCGTCGTGGCGCTCGTCTTGGGTCTACGAGGACCTCTACAAGGTGCGAAACGTCAAGCCCGGGCTGCGCTACGGGCTGTGGGCGGGGACGCTGCACGGCGGCGTCCACATGTGGCTGAACGACCTCGGCCTCGGGAAGCTCGTGCCCTGGACGCTGCGCCACGACAAGCCCGACAACGAGTCGCTGCGCCCGGCCGCGGAGATGCCGCCGATCGCCTACCCGAAATACGACGGTGTGGTCACCTTCGACCGGCTGTCGTCGGTCTACCTGTCGAACACCAACCACGAGGAGGATCAGCCGGTGCACCTGCAGTTGCGCGATCCGGCGATCCCCGTCGACGTGAACCTGCGCATCTACGACGGTCCGGAGGCCCGCTACTGCCCCGCGGGGGTCTACGAATTCGTCGATGCCGACGTCGCGGGCGCCGGACAAGGCGCGGCGCACGGTCCGCAATCCGCGCCGCCTCGCAGGCTGCAGATCAACGCGCAGAACTGCGTCCACTGCAAGACCTGCGACATCAAGGACCCGCGGCAGAACATCCACTGGATCACGCCGGAAGGTGGCGGCGGACCGAACTACGGCGGCATGTGACAAACCGCCGGCACGCCGCCGTCAGCGGTCAACCCGATGCCGGCGCTGTACTCGGCGCGTACGTGCCCTAGACGGCGATCCACGCCGCGCCGCGCACGCCGCTGGAATCGCCATGCGCATTGCGCAGGAGCCGGGTGTCGACACGATCCGAGAACACCCAGCGGCCCCACAGCCGCGGGACTGTCTCGTACCAACGATCGACGTTGGACAGGCCACCGCCAAGCACGATGATGCCGGGATCGAGAATGTTGATCAGGTGCGCCAGCGACCGGGCGAGCCGCTCCTCGTAGCGCACCAGCGTTGCCTGGCTGCGGTCGTCGCCTGCCGCGGCCTGCGCGACGATATCCTCCGCGGTCAGGCCTGCGCCCGGCGTCCCGTCCAGATGATCGCGGACGAGCCCGGGTCCCGACAGCCAGGTCTCGATGCAGCCGCGCCGGCCGCAAAAGCATTCGGGGCCCGGTCGCTCCGCGTCGTCCGGCCACGGTAGCGGGTTATGGCCCCATTCGCCCGCAATGCCGTTGGGTCCGTCGACGAGTTCCCCGCGGACCACCACGCCACCCCCGACCCCGGTGCCCAGGATCACCCCGAACACGACATCGGCGTCGCAACCCGCCCCGTCGGTCGCTTCGGAAAGCGCAAAGCAGTTTGCGTCGTTGGCCATCGCGATCGGCCGCGAAAGTCGCGCCTCGAGGTCGCGCTTGACCGGCATGCCGTTCAGGCACACGGAGTTGGAGCCCCGCAGCAGCCCCGTGGCCCGCGAGATCGAGCCGGGCGTGCCGACGCCCACGCGCGCGCTGCCTTCCGCGACGCCGCAGGCCCGCTCGGCTTCCGCGACCAGCGCTGCGACCAGATCGAGCATCGCGGAGTAATCGGATTTCGGCGTCGCCTCGCGGCGACGCAGGCGCTCGTGGCCGTCGGCATCGAGCGCGATGACCTCGGTCTTGGTGCCGCCGAGGTCGACGCCGATCCGCAGGGCTCCGGTGCCCGCGCGGCGCGCGCCGGTGGCAAGATCGAACACCTCGGCACCACGCAGGGAGCGGGAATGGGACTGGACGACCATGATCCGGAGACCGCGCCGATGCCGGTCAGGTTGACGTTGCGGCGACCATGCTGAATGTTACCGCCACGATCGACGGTCGCGGTCCCGATGCCGGCGCGAGGTTCGCGCAGCGATGGACGTGATCCCCCGGCAGCGCCATCCGCGGTAAAGTCTCGGGTTTTCGCCGGAGGTTTCGATGACCACGATGGCTTGTGCGGATATCCTGGCGGGTCGCACGCCCGCCGGGAGCGCCGTCACCCTGAAGGGCTGGGTGCGGACGCGCCGCGATTCGAAGGCAGGCATATCGTTCGTGCACGTTTCGGACGGATCGGGTTTCCATCCGGTGCAGGTCGTCGTGCCCAGCACGGTACCGAACTACGCGACCGAGGTGCTCCACCTCACGGCGGGTTGCGCAGTCGAGGCGACGGGCAACGTCGTGCCGTCTCCCGCAAAGGGCCAGCCGTTCGAGATGCAGGCTGCGGAAATCCGCGTCATCGGCTGGGTCGAGGACCCCGATTCGTATCCGATCCAGCCCAAGCCGCACACGCTGGAATTCCTGCGCGAGGTCGCGCATCTGCGGCCCCGGACCAACGTCATCGGCGCGGTGACGCGCGTGCGGCACACGGTCGCCCAGGCAATCCATCGCTTCTTCAGCGACAACGGCTTCTTCTGGGTCAATACGCCGATCATCACCGCCTCCGACGCCGAAGGCGCGGGCGAGCTGTTCCGGGTGTCGACGCTCGACCTGATGAACCCGCCGCGCCGGCCCGACGGCGGCATCGATTTCGGGGCGGACTTCTTCGGCCGCGAGGCCTTCCTCACGGTGTCCGGTCAGCTGAACGTCGAGACCTATTGCATGGCGATGTCCAAGGTCTACACGTTCGGCCCGACGTTTCGCGCCGAGAACTCGAATACCAGCCGCCACCTCGCCGAGTTCTGGATGATCGAGCCCGAAATCGCCTTTGCCGACCTCGCCGACGACGCGACCCTTGCAGAGGCGCTGCTCAAGCACACGTTCAGTTCCGTGCTGACCGAGCGCGCCGACGACATGGCATTCTTCGACGAGCGCATCGAGAAAGGCCTGATCGCCAAGCTTCAGGGGATCGTCGATTCGGAATTCGTGCGCATCGACTATACCGAGGCCATCGGCATCCTCGAGCGCGCCAGGCAGAAGTTCGAATTTCCCGTTCGCTGGGGGATCGACCTGCAATCGGAACACGAGCGCTATCTTGCCGAGACCCACGTCGGCAAGCCGGTGATCGTGATGAACTACCCCAAGGAGATCAAGGCGTTCTACATGCGCGTCAACGACGACGGCAGGACGGTCGCGGCAATGGACGTGCTCGCGCCAGGCATCGGCGAGATCATCGGCGGCAGCCAGCGCGAGGAGCGGCTCGACGTCTTCGACGCGCGGCTGGCCGAAGCCGGGCTCGACCCTGCGCATTACGGCTGGTATCGCGACCTGCGCCGTTACGGCAGCGTGCCGCACGCCGGTTTCGGTCTCGGGTTCGAGCGCACTATCGCCTACGTGACAGGCCTCGCCAACGTGCGCGACGTCATTCCGTTTCCGAGGACACCCGGCAGCGCGCGGTACTGACCTCGTTCGGGCGAGGCCTCCGGCGTCGGGCGCCGTCGGGGCCGCCCCCTGGGCCGTGTCGCGCTCAGCGCAGGCCGTGGCCGTTGTACCAGTACTCCTGCAGGCACACGATGTCGCGGTAGGCGCCGGGCGGAAATCCGGCGCGCCCGCCCCGGCGATCGCCGAGCAGGTCTTCGAACAGCTTGGGGCACCCGTCGCGGTCGGTCCACTGCGCCGCGATCAGGTTCACGATCCGTGGATAGCGCCTTGCCAGGACCTTCGGATACACGTCGGCGGGAAGGCTCTCGACCCATTTGCGCGTCGACGCCAACAGATAGCCCGCGGGCGCGGCCCTGCGAACCGCCTGCCACCGCTGAAATCCGGCGTCGACAGCGGGTGGCAGGTCGTCGGAGTCGTCGGCGATCGGCGTCTCCTCGAAGACGTCGTTGAATATCTTCAAGCCCCGGCGTCCACCATAGATCGACATGGCTTTCTCCACGACGCTGCACCGCGACCGCGGCCCCTCGGGGGGCCCGGGGATGCGGGTGCGACGGACCGAGGATACTCCGGGCGCGATGCCCCCGGCAACGCAACCGGTCGGCGTAGCCGCACAGCGGGCTCCGGGCCTACCCGTCGCGTGAAACCGTCTCCCACATGTGCTGCACGAGGTGATCGAAATCGAATTCGGGCTTCCAGCCCCAGTCGCCGCGCGCCTGCCCATCGTCGATCGTGCGCGGCCATGAATCGGCGATGGCCTGCCGGAAATCCGGCGCATAGACGACGTCGAACCCGGGCGCATGCCGCGCGATCGCCGCCTGCAGCTCGGCAGGCGTGAAGCTGCACCCCGCGATGTTGTACGACGAGCGCACGGTCAGCCTCGCCGCATCGGCGTCCATCAGCTCCAGCATCGCGCGCAGCGCATCGGGCATGTAGATCATCGGCAGGCGCGTATCGGGCGCGAGGAAGCAGCGGTAGGATTCGCCGCGCTTCGCCGCCTGGAACATCTCGATCGCATAATCGGTCGTGCCGCCTCCCGGGGGTGCCGCACCCCCAATCACACCGGGGTAGCGAACGCTCCTGACATCCACGCCGAACCTCGAAAAATAGTACTCGCACAGGCGCTCGCCCGCGACCTTGGTGATGCCGTACATCGTTCCGGGGTCCATCACCGTCGACTGCGGCGTATCGTCGCGCGGGCTGTGCGGCCCGAACGCTGCAATCGACGACGGCCAGAACACCCGCCCTACGCTCCCTTCGCGCGCGAGCTCGAGGACGTTGAGCAGGCCGTTGACATTGATCGTCCAGGTCGCAATGGGCACCGCCTCGCCCCTCGCCGAGAGCAGCGCTGCCAGCTGATAGACCTGCTCGATGCGGTAGCGCGCAACCACGTCGCGCAACATTGCGCCGTCGAGCGTGTCCAGCGTCACGAAGCCGACTCGCGACGACTTCGCGGGGGGACGCAGATCCGCGGCGATGACGCTGGATTCGCCGTGAACGCCGGCGAGGGCCTCGACCAGCTCACTTCCGATCTGGCCGCGGGCGCCGATCACCAGGATGCGACTCATCCCGAGCGGCCCGGGCGCAGGATGCCGAGCTCGCGGCCCGCAGCGGCGAACGCCTCCATCGCGCGATCGAGCTGCGCGCGCGTGTGCGCGGCCGAAACCTGGACGCGCACCCGCGCCTGGCCGAGCGCGACGACCGGGTAGAAGAAGCCGGTGACGAGCACCCCCGATCGATAGAGCGTCTCCGCGAGCCTCTGGGCAAGCGGCGCGTCGAACACCATGACCGGAATGATCGGATGCGTGCCGGGCTTGAGGGCGTATCCCATGTCCGCGAGCGCGCTTCGCACATGGGCGGCATTTTCGAACAGGCGGTCGCGCAGCGCGGTCGACGCCGTGAGCCGATCGAGGACGTACAGCGACGTCCCGACGATGACGGGCGCGAGGCTGTTCGAGAACAGGTAGGGCCGCGATCGCTGCCGAAGCAATTCGACCATCTCCTTGCGACCCGCCGTGAAGCCGCCCATTGCCCCGCCGAGCGCCTTGCCCAGTGTGCCAGTGACGATGTCGACGCGCCCCATCACCCCGTGATGTTCGTGCGTGCCGCGGCCCGTCCTGCCCATGAATCCGGTCGCATGGCTGTCATCGACCATCACCAGCGCGCCATGGCGATCAGCGAGGTCGCAGATCTCGTCCAGCCGCGCGATCGTTCCATCCATCGAGAACACGCCATCGGTCGCAATGATCCTGTATCGGCACGAAGCGGCCGCCGCGAGCTTCGCCTCGAGATCCGCCATGTCGTCATGCGCATAGCGGAACCGCTGGGCGCGACAGAGCCGGATGCCGTCGATGATCGACGCGTGATTGAGCGCGTCGGAGATCACCGCATCGGATTCGTCGAGCAGGCACTCGAACAGGCCGCCGTTGGCGTCGAATGCGGCGGCATAGAGAATCGCGTCCTCGGTCCCGACGAAGCCCGCCAGGCGCGCTTCGAGCTCCTTGTGGATGCTCTGGGTCCCGCAGATGAAACGCACCGACGAGAGCCCGTAGCCGAATCGCTTGAGCGTCTCGATTCCCTGCGCGACCAGGGCGTCGTCACCCGACAGCCCGAGATAATTGTTCGAGCAGAGATTGATCCTGGTGACACCATCGTCGCCGGTCACCTCGGGCCCCTGGCGCGACACCAGGATGCGCTCGGTCTTGTACAAGCCTTCTGCACGCGTCCGATCGAGCCGCCTCCCAAGGTCGGTGTAGAAAGCGGTACGGTCGCTGGCCGGCATTGCGGGACCCTCCGTCGATCGCCCCTGCCTCGCGGCGCCCGCGCATCGACGGGCGAGAATTGCGGGGCCGAAGACGCTCGTTCACCCATCTGCAGGCATCGTCATGCCCGCACGAAGCGACGCTAGAACTGCTCGTTCGCCAATGCCAGGGCGCCGGCGCTGCCGTCGGCCATTGCGCGCGCGCAGGCGTCGGCCTGCGGCAGCAGCGCCTCCGCGTAGTAGCGCGCGGTCGCGAGCTTGGCGCTCCAGAAGCCCGCGTCGCCGCTGCCCTCGCGCAGCCGCGCAGCGGCGATCAGCGCAGCACGCGCCATCTGCCAGCCACCGCTGGCAAGCCCCCACAGCTTCAGGTATGGGACCGAACCGGCATGAGCCGCGCGCGCGTCCGTGCCGTACGTCGTCACCATCCAGTCGATGGCGCCCTCCAGGGAGCGGACGGCCGTGGCCAGCCGCTGCCCGATCGCCTGCAACGCGGGGTCCGCGCTCGATGCGCAATCGGATGCGACACGCGCGATCTCCTTCGCCACGGCGCGTGCTACGGCACCGCCGTCGCGAGCCGTCTTGCGTCCGATCAGGTCGTTGGCCTGGATGCCGGTGGTGCCCTCGTAGATCGTGATGATCCGCGCATCGCGGTAATGCTGCGCGGCGCCGGTCTCCTCGATGAAGCCCATGCCGCCGTGGACCTGGACGCCCAGGTAAGTGACCTCCTGCGCGGTCTCCGTGCACCAGCCCTTCACGATCGGGATCATGAAATCCAGGAACGCCTGCTGCGGCTTGCGCAGGTCCGCGCTCGCCGCGTGTCGCGCATTGTCCATCGCGGCAGCGGCCACGTAACCGACTGCGCGCATCGCTTCGGTGTACGCACGCATCGTCATCAGCATGCGGCGAATGTCCGGATGCTCGATGATCGGAGCGCCCTTGGCGGCAAGGTCGGCACCTACCGGCCTGCCCTGGACGCGCTCCCGCGCATACGCGACCGCGCGCTGATAGGCACGATCCGAGAGCCCCACGCCTTCCATGCCCACCGAGAATCTCGCGAGATTCATCATGACGAACATGTACTCCAGACCCCGGTTCTCCTGTCCCACCAGGTAGCCGATCGCGCCGCCTTGATCGCCGTAGGCGAGGACCGCAGTCGGACTCGCGTGGATGCCCAGCTTGTGCTCGAGCGAGACGCAACGCACGTCGTTGCGCGCGCCCAACGAACCATCAGGATTGACCAGCACCTTGGGGACGATGAACAGCGATATGCCCTTCACTCCCTCGGGCGCGTCCGGCGTCCGTGCCAGCACGAGGTGGATGATGTTCTCGGTGTAGTCATGCTCGCCGAAGGTGATGAAGATCTTCTGTCCGTGCAGGCGGAAGCTGCCGTCCGCCTGCGGCACCGCGCGCGTGCGAACCGCAGCGAGATCGGAGCCGGCCTGAGGCTCGGTCAGGTTCATCGTTCCCGTCCACTTGCCGGAAACCATCGGCGGCAGGTAGCGGGCCTTCTGCTCGGGCGTGCCGCAAAGCTCGATGGCCTCGATCGCGCCCTGCGTCAGCAACGGGCACAGGTCGAACGCCATGTTCGACGCATGCCACATCTCCTCGACGGCCGTGGCCACGAGCTGCGGCAGGCCCTGCCCTCCGTACTCGACAGGCTTGGTGAGCCCGTTCCAGCCGTACTCGGCGTACTGCGCGTAGGCGTCCTTGAATCCGGCCGGGGTCTTCACCGTACCGTCGGGAAGCAACACCGCGCCCTCGCGGTCGCCGCTCGCGTTGAGCGGGTCCAGGACCTCGGTAGCGAACTTGCTCGCTTCCTCGAGGATCGCAGCGACGGTGTCGGGCGTGGCATCCTCGAACCCCGGCAGCGTCGCGACCTGCGCCAGGCCCGCGAGCTCGTTCAGCACGAACTGCATGTCGGCGATGGGGGCGTGATAGGTGCTCATGGCGATCGGCGGGAGGTGATGATCACGATAGCGTAGCGCATCCCCGCAATCGCCGTGCGGCTCGATCGTGCCGGAACCATGCGGCGGCGGGCGGCGGGCGCCCCGCGGGCTCAGGCCGACAGTTCGCGCGTTAGTGCCGGAATGATCTCGAAGAGGTCGCCGACCAGGCCGTAATCGGCAATCTGGAAGATCGGCGCCTCGGCGTCCTTGTTGATCGCCACGATCACCTTGCTGTCATTCATCCCAGCGAGGTGCTGGATCGCGCCCGAGATGCCGACCGCGACGTACAGGTCGGGGGCGACGATCTTGCCCGTCTGTCCGACCTGATAGTCGTTGGGAACGTAACCGGCATCGACTGCCGCGCGCGACGCGCCGATGGCCGCGTTGAGCTTGTCGGCAAGGGCCTCGAGCAGGCGGAAGTTCTCGCCGCTGCCCATGCCGCGCCCGCCCGACACCACGATGCGCGCGCTGGTGAGCTCCGGCCGCTCGGACCGCGTGAGCTCCTGGCCCACGACCTTCGACGTTGCGACTTCGGCTGCGGCCGGGACCTCCTCGATCGCCGCGCTGCCGCCCTGCGCAGGCGCGGCATCGAATGCCGTCGTGCGCACCGTGATCACCTTCAGCGGGTCGGATGAGCGCACCGTCGCGAACGCATTGCCCGCATAAATCGGTCGCACGAAGGTGTCCGGCGCCTCGATCCCGGTGATGTCCGATATCTGCGCGACATCGAGCCGGGCCGCGACCCGCGGCGCCACGTTCTTGCCGAAGCTCGTCGCCGGCGCCAGCACATGGGTGTAGCCACCGCGCACGACCACTGTCAGCGCCGCCGCAGCGACGTTCTCCGCAGTCGGCTGCCGCAGGTAGCCGGCGTCGACGGACAGAACCTTGCGCACGCCCACGACCGCGGCGGCCGCCGCGACCGCGGCCATGGCATCGTCGCCTGCGACGAGGACGTGGATATCGTCACCCAGGCTGCGGGCTGCCGCGATGGTGTGCAGGGTCGCCGACTTGAGCGACGCATTGTCGTGTTCGGCGATGACGAGAATGGACATCGGGGACCTCTATGCAGCGGCCGGGCGCCTGCGTCAGGGCAGGACCTTGGCCTCGTTGCGCAGCTTGGCGACCAGCTCCTTGACATCGGCGACGCGCCCGCCGCCCTTGCGCTTCGCAGGCTCGGTCACCTTGACGGTGACGAGCCGCGGCGCGATATCGACACCCAGCGCCTCCGGCGTCACGGTGTCGAGGGTCTTCTTCTTCGCCTTCATGATGTTCGGCAGCGTTGCGTAGCGCGGCTCGTTCAGGCGCAGGTCGGTCGTGACGACCGCCGGCAGCGTGACCTCGACGGTTTCCAGGCCCCCGTCGACTTCGCGCATCACCGTCGCGGCCGTTCCGGCGATGTCGACCTTGGAAGCGAAGGTCGCCTGAGGCCAGTCGAGCAGCGCAGCCAGCATCTGGCCCGTCTGGCTCGCATCGTCGTCGATCGCCTGCTTGCCGAGGATGACAAGCTGCGACGACTCCTTCTGCACGATCGCGCGCAGGAGCTTGGCCACCGCCAGCGGCTGCAGCTCGGCGTCGGTCTGCACGAGGACTGCGCGGTCGGCACCGAGGGCCAGCGCGGTGCGCAGCGTTTCCTGGCACGACGCAGCGCCACAGGACACTGCGACGACCTCGGTGGCGATGCCCTTCTCCTTCAGCCGGACCGCCTCTTCCACCGCGATCTCGTCGAAGGGATTCATCGACATCTTGACGTTCGCGGTCTCGACACCCGTCCCGTCGGGCTTGACCCGGACCTTCACGTTGAAGTCGATGACGCGCTTGATGGGAACAAGGATCTTCATGGTCGAGAAGCAGATGCGAATGCAAGAATCTTCAGTTTCGGCCGATCAATTCGTCGATGTGATACTGAACCTCGGTCGCCATCGCTCGCAAATGCCGGAGGTGCTCGCCATCAATTTCGACGGATAACCCACATTCGCATACGATGCTTCCCTTGGTCCATGCCGATGACAGACCGTCCGTCGTGATCGCGCCACATGATGGGCACTCGGCCATCAGCTCAATCGAGCCCTGAGTTGCGTCGAGCAAAAGGTGAATATGCACATTGCCCATTCTGACATCTTGAGACCAGACACGCGAACGACGAACCGCGAAATCTGCCAGTAGCGGATCACCATTGGAGCATACATGATGCCCAAGTAAAGCCGCCGCCAACGCTGAGCAGGAGAACGGTGTCTCCGACCTTGATCCTGTTATCGCGAACCGCCTCGTCCAGTGCAAGGGGAATCGACGCTGCCGACGTGTTCGCATGGCGATCCACGCTGACCACCACGCGCTCGGCGCCGATCTGAAGTTTCCTCGCAGAGGCCTCGATTATTCTCAGATTCGCCTGATGTGGTATCAACCAGTCCACGTCGGCTGATGTCATGTCGTTGGTGCGCAACGCCTCCAAACCGCCGTCCGCCAGTGAACGAACCGCAAACTTGAAGACTGCCCCTCCGTCCATGTGCAGATAAGGGCTGTGCTTTGCGGGCGTGCGCAGGACATCGGGCGTTGAACCGTCGGTGTGAAGGCTCGTGGTTCGGATTCCGGGAGCATCGCTCGAGACCAATACGGCGGCACCCGCTCCATCACCGAACAGTACACAGGTGCTGCGCTCACTCCAGTCTAGAAGCTTCGACATCCGCTCTGCGCCCACGACCAATGCCGACCGGCACTTTCCGGAGGCGATCATGCCGTCCGCCATGGCGAGCCCGAACAGGAAGCCGGAACATGCCGCGGACAGATCGAAGCAACCAACGGTACGAGCACCGATGCGGCTTTGGACCATGGCCGCGGTCGTCGGGAACACGAGATCCGGGCTTATCGTAGCGACGATGATCAAATCGATTGAATCAGCGCGCATGCCGGCCGCGTCGAGGGCCCGGTTTGCCGCCGCTGCCGCCATATCGGTCGTCGATTCGTGATCACCCGCGATATGCCGCTGAGCGATTCCGGTCATCGATCGAATCCATTCGTCGCTGGTGTCGACTGACCGGGCAAGCTCGGCGTTCGTCAGGATGCGCGTCGGCAAGTAGCTGCCGGTACCAACGATTCGACTATGCATCAGTGGAACGCCCCGCGGAAAAATGGTTAATGCATCCCGCCGCCGGCTGCCCTGGTGCCCACGAGGAAATGTCAGTTTTTGTCGCTCTTTTGAGCGCGGGGGACCGGTCGTCTGCAAGTCCGTAAGTTCCGCGCCTGCCGACGCCCAAGGCAGCCTCGGATTGATGCATCGCAGCAATATCCGCAAAGACCGGAGCGAATGGAAAAGGCAATTTGTAACCGACTGTTTCTAAAACACTATTCGACTTTCGAGCCAACACTGTGGGGCGGACGACAATCTTTTGCTGCACTCCCGGCTATTCTATTCCAAGCCCGTACCAGATGGCGCAATTTGACCCGCCTTTGGTACGGACCTTGCTGCGAAGTACCACAAAATGCGACGCCCAATGCATCCGATCCCTCTACTGCGCAGGCTTAAGGCGCGGCTCCATGCGCGGCCGGACAGCGAGCACGAGCAGGCTGGCCTGCGTATTGCCATCGTCGGCCTCATTCTGGCGTACATGGCGCTGTTCCATGGAGCGCCGAACCGGTGGTCGACGACCGACCTGACGATCGTCCTGACCCTGACCGGTTTCTTCACGGTGGCGGTTGGAATCTTTGTCGCAATCTGCATTTGGCCGGCATCGAACGTCCCGCGACGGCTGCTCGGGATGATTGCGGACAACGCTGGCGCCACCTGGTACATGGCGATGGCCGGAGAGTACGGCTACTCGATGCTGGGCGTGTTCCTCTTCGTGACCTTTGGAAACGGCTTCCGCTACGGACGCCGATATCTTTTTGGCAGCCAGGCACTCTGCCTGGCTGGATATATCGGCGTCATCGCCTTCGTCCCGTTCTGGCAGGCACACCGCACCGCCGGGATCGGGCTGCTCATTGCGCTCGTTGTACTGCCTTACTACGTCGCAACGCTGCTGGAGCGAATCCAGGACGCCCTGGCAAAGGCGGAAGAAGCAAACCTTGCGAAGACGTCGTTTCTCGCAAACATGAGCCACGAGATGCGTACGCCTTTGAATGGCGTGGTTGGGGTTGTCGATCTGCTCCGGATGACCCCGCTCTCAACCCAGCAGGGTGAGATGGTTTCGCTGCTGCGGCACTCGATAACCGTACTGAGATCGCTGGTCGATGATGTCCTCGACATCAGCAAGATCGAGGCCGGCCGCCTGACCCTCGAGGTGGCCCCGTTCGACCTTCATGTGTCCATCAATGGACTGATGCAACTGCTCAACCCGCATGCCAATGCGAAGGGGCTTGCGCTTCACGCAGTGGTCGATCCCGCTCTTGAATACCGCCTCAAGGGCGACTCGCACCATCTCCGTCAGATTCTCCTCAATCTGCTGGGCAATGCCATCAAGTTCACTGAGCGCGGCGAAGTGACCTTGGCGGTGAGTCAGGTTCGGGAGACTGGAGAGGGCACGACAGTTCGATTTGAAGTCAAGGACAGCGGAATCGGCATTGCCCCGGAGGCTCTTTCAAAGATCTTCGAACGCTTCGTTCAAGCCGACCAATCTACGACCCGCAAGTACGGAGGCACCGGGCTCGGCACGACAATCGCCAAACAGCTGGCCGAGCTCATGGGTGGAACGATAGGCGTGGAGAGTACCTTGGGGCAAGGAAGTACTTTCTGGGTAGAGCTTCCCTTTCTGAAGGACACATCGGTCGTCGAAGCGACCATCCCGCCGTCCCCCAGATTGGAACGCGGCCAGCCTGTCCCCGGCTCTCGCGACGCTGGGGTCACGGTCGTTCTTGCCAGTGCGGCACTCGCCCAAGTTACTGCGACGTTGCGGGAACTTGGGGAACCTTACGAAATTGTCACGCCGTTGAGTCCCCTCGGTATCCGACTCGACGAGTTGATCCGCTCCAACGTCACGATTCGCGCGATCGTCGCTGCGTGCGACATCGACCAAGCCTGTTCGGCGTTCGCGGCTGCAGCGCAGCGTCTTCCCGACAAGAACGTCGCGTACATCTACGTCGCTACCGGCGACCTTTCAGTCGTCGACAAGGCGCGGGTGAACAGCATCAAGGGCGCCTTCGCAATCCAGCATGCGACTCCAAGGCTGATCTCCAACGCGATTCACGCTGCCACTGCAGGGAACGAGGAGAGCCGTTCGGCTGCAGGCGACCTCGCTTTCCAACTCAAGCGCGATCGCACTTCGCTGAAGGTGCTCGTTGCGGAGGACAATCCAACGAATCAGCGGATCATCTGCCAGCTGCTCGAGAGCGCAGGTCATGAGGTCGTCCTGGCGGCCGATGGCGAGGAGGCCCTGGACCTCTATGAACTGGAAGAGCCCGACCTGGCCATCCTGGATTTCAACATGCCACAGCGCTCGGGAATCGAAGTGGTCCAGGCAATCCGAATGATGGAGGCTCCTGGCACGAGGATGCCAACGCTGATTCTGTCGGCGTCGGTCACCACGGAAGCACGAGATCGCGCAAAACGGGCGGGCGCGGACCAGTTTGTGGGTAAGCCGTTCGACGCAGCGTCACTGATCAGCGAGGTGGACCGGCTTGGCAAGCGAACCCACCGCGCAACGCGCGACGCAGCTGCGAATCCGGACACCGCAAACACCGAGACAGCGCGGGTTTCCCGAGCGAACGCTGGCAACTCACATATCTTTTCGGGCTCACGCACGCGAGCGTCGAACCGCGCCGGAGTTGCGATAACCGACTCCGAAAAGGAGTTGCTCGATCCTGCGCGGCTTGCCCAGCTCGAGGACATCGCGCGCGACCCCTCGTTCCTGACCGAACTGATCCACGGATTCATCGGCGACGTGAACACGATCCTTGCAGGGACGCGTCAGTGCATCTCGACGGCCAAGATCTCGGACATTCCGGATTTGATGCACTCGCTCAAAGGAGCCGCAGTCGGCGTTGGCGCCATCCGCCTCGCGGCTCTGGCAGTCGATCTCGAGTCGTCGGGTGGGACTCTGTCGACCGCGGGACTCGAATCGAAGCTCGAATCCATCCTCAGGTGTTTCGACGCCACCTCGGCGTCGCTGAAGAGCTACCTCCAGTCGAACTACCAAGTACCGACGTAGGCCGCCGGTCGCGGTCGACCTATGCGTTGATTGCCCGCCCCGACGACGGATAGAGTTCCTCGACGAACTCCTCTTCCGGCGTAGTCGTCTGCAGCTTCTCCTGGGCACGGACGAGTCGCGCCATCATCCTCAGGTCACGATTCTCCAGTCGCATCGCAGCATCCACCCATACACCCACGATCGCGCGCATTTCCGCGTGTGTGGCCGGCTGGAACTCCCTCTTCGCGAGCGACATTGCACGATAGGTGTTGCGCTTGCGCTGGCGCGACTTGATCAGCGCTCGCACGGTCTCCAGTCCTGCCCCGTCTTCTGCAAGATGGTCAACGACACCCAGGTCGTACATCTCTTTGGCGGTAAAGACCTGACCGCTCATGATGATGTCTTCGGCCTTGCGTAGGCCAATCTTCCGTCCCAGCAACGAAAGTGCCCCCATACCGGGAAACATGTTGAACAGCACCTCAGGGAACGACATCGTTGCGGAGCGCTCCGCCACGAAGACCTCGCTCGCGAGTGCGCATTCGAAGCCGCCACCGAACGCCTTTCCCTGGACAAGCGAAATAGTCGCGACATCAGTCGAAAAACCATTCATCCGTCGATGCATGTTGTCGACGCAGAGATTTCCGTAATAGGCCAGGGATTCATGATCCTTGCGAAGGATGGCCTGAATGAACATCGACAGGTCACCGCCGAGGTTGAACACGCCGGGTATACGGCTGCCGAAGACCGCAGTCTCGACTTTGCATTGGAGCCCTTGATGGACCATCCACCCCTGATGCTGCTCCAGCTTCTGCTCGAATGCCGCAACCTCCTCCAAAAACGCGCCGTTGAAGCACGGACGAGGCGCCGGCTTCATCCACCAATACATCGTCGAGGTTTCCTGATCGTAATCGACCTCGATCTGGCGGAGATTGTTGGTATTGGCGAGAGCGGGAAGCTCGGTCACAGCGTTC
>DATIQL010000177.1:0-12547 GCA_035470905.1 Casimicrobiaceae bacterium | reverse complement strand
GACCACGCCGGCGCTCACGGTGTTGACGCGGATGCCGCGGGGGCCGAGCTCCTGCGCCAGCGCGCGGACCAGCGCCTCGAGGGCCGCCTTGGACGCGCCGATGAATCCGTAGCCGGGCATCGCGCGCTGCGCGCCCAGGCTCGACATCGCGATGATGCGTCCGCCGCCCTTCATCATCGGGACGGCGTGCTGCGCGAGCAGGTTCACCGCCAACGCATTGGTCTCGACGCACCAGCGCCAGTGCTTGAGCCCCATCTCCATCACCGGCTTCAGCACGCCCGACGCGGCATTGCTGACGACGATGTCGAGGCGGTCGAAATGCGACCGCAGCGCGTCGAACATCTCGTCGACGCTGTCGGGCACGCCGACGCTGCCCTGGATGGCGACCGCGCGCCTGCCCAGCGCGCGCAACTCGGCGCAGAGCGCCTCGGCTTCCTCGTGGCTGTTGTAGTAGTTGACGGCGACGTCGGCGCCGGATGCGGCGAGCTTTTTCGCGATCGCGCGGCCGATGCCGCGGGCACCGCCGGTCACCAGCGCAACTTGGCCTTGCAGGACGCCTGTCATGAATGGGACGGTCGGGGACGAGGGTTGGGTGCGCGCTGATGCGCCGTTCGCGCCGCAGGCCCGTGCCGCGGGTCGCGCGGGACGGCGTTCAGCGGCAATCGCGCAGCGGCGCGAAAGAGCGGCATTTTACCCGCCTTGGGTGGATGTCATCGCCCGGGGCTTTCCCGGAGCCGCCGTGCGCTCCCGGTACGCGCGTACCAGCCGCTGGGCTTCGAGGCACCAGTGACGCTTGATGCTGTACCAGACGTCGGCCGCCCACAGCACGTGATCCTGCGCGTATTCGGGCAGCGACGAGACGTCGTGCGGGGCGTTCGGGACGTAGGCATTGATCCAGTCGCGCACCGCCGGATCTTCCGCAAGCGGTGCGGCCGCCGGGACGAAGACGTGGCTGTAGTTCGAAGGCAGCATCACGTTGCGCACTCGCGGTCGGCCGTTGCGCCCGAGTTCGGCGGCGCTGGCGGTGAACGTCCAGCGCGCCGGGTCGAGCTCGAGCGTGAAGCCGGTGAACTCCTCGGTGTTGTCCGGGATCGTCAACAACTGGTCGATGATCGACCATTCCCGCGCCTTGAGGAACGCAGTGCCGACGGCCGATGCGTACGCCACCGACACACCGACGACCGGGCGCCCGCGCCCCGTGTAGGGGTCGACGATCGACGTGCGCGCCTCGAGACTGCCCGTCAGCGGATCGAACACCCGCAGCGAGGTCGCATAGTCGCCCGCCATCTGGTGCAGGATCCTTACCACCTGCATGGCGCCCAGGCTGTGACCGATCAGCATCGGCCGCATCCCGTCGTGTTCGTATTGCCACGCAATCATTCCCGCGATGTCGGCGCTGTCCTCGTAGGGGCTGTACGACCAGTCGCCCGTGCGCGGATCGCGGATGCGCGACTCGGGATACCCCATGCCGGCGAGGAAGAGTCCGAACGACTTCATCAGCAGGTACACCGGATAGATGCCGCCGTGCACCAGGATGATCCGCGGCGCCGGACCCCTGGCGAGGACCTCCCGGACGTCGCGGTCGTCGATGTGATCGGGATCGAGGGCGAGCAGCCGCTCCTGGACATCGGCGGGCGGCATCGACGCGAACGGATCGGCAACTGCCTGCGCCATGGAGGTGGAAGCGACCGGCACGGCGAGCGCTGCGTCCGCGCCGGGAGCCGGCGGCTGCGTCGCGCAGCCGGCGGCGAGCATGGCAACGAGAACTGCTGAAGCGGTGGCCAGCCGGGATTTCGTCATTTCAGGGTACGGATCCGCTCGACGATCTCTCCCCACATTCTATCGATCTCGTCGCGCTCGACGGCGGCCGTCCGGTATGACACGCCGGCATGCATCGTGTCGTTCGACGTCGTGGCCGCCAGCACGATCGGTGCGAGCGGTCCGGTCGGGACGCCGCGAACGTACAGCGGCACCGGCACGCCGGGTGCGGGTCGCCACAGTGCGTCGATGTTCAGCGTGGAGGTGCCGGCGCCGACGGGGTAGCTCTTCGCATAGATGCCGGCGCGCTGGCGCGGTGTCTGGAAATGGCCGATCACGCGGTCGATGCGCATCGCCAGCAGCGTCGCCAGATAGAGCCGGTCGCGCTTGATCCGCGACGTCTCGCCGTGCACGTCCGTCGCCAGCGCCTCGAGTGTCGTCCCCGGCGGGACCGGATGCGAGACCCGGAACGAGCTCAGAAACTGTCCGAACGCGCCCTTGGCGGCGCTGCCGTGGGCGTCCCGCAGGTTCACGATCGAAGCGACCGCGAGCTCGCGCCGGCGGGCCGCCTGCAGACGCTCGGGCGAGCGCTCGGCCTGCGCGAGCAGCAGCAGCGCGAGCAGTACGTCGTTGAAGGTCACGCCCCAGCGCTTGGCGGCGGCGAGGAGCGTCGCGAGTTCGGAGGGTTCCAGCACGAACAGCGCGAAGCCGTTGTGGCCCTCTTCGATCGCCCGGTAGCGCGGGCGCATCGTCCTGCGGCAGCTCTGCGCCATCGCCGGCATGCGCGTCATCGCGCGCGCAAGCTGCAGCGGATGCCGCGCGAACAGCGGCCGGTGGGTGCGCGGATACCGCTCGGGCGGCGCGCAATCGGCCGGATGGCCCGCATAGCGGGCGACGACCGCATTGAGGAGGGCGACGATCGAATCGCCGCCCGCGATGAAATGGTCGTAGGCGAGGCCGAGAAAGAACGCATCCGCGGTGGTCAGCGCGAAGAAGCGGAATGGATCGAAGCGGCCGTGGCTCTCGAACGGGGTGTTCATGAGCCGCTCGATCTCCTGCTCGAGCTGCCCGCGCCAGTCGGCTCCGGCGTCGACCACCTGCAGCGCGACGCCGGCGGGTCCGCCGTGCCAGCCATACCGGCGATGGACGCGATCGAGCTCGAGCCCGGTGAGGCCGGAGTGCACGAGCTCCGCCTCGATCGCGCTGACCAGCCCCCGCCGGTCGAGCGGCCCTCCGATGCGCAGCGCGTGCACGGCGACGTACGGATGCTGGTCGCGCCAGTCGAGCATCGTTGCCTGGAACAGGTTGAGCCGACCCGGCAGGCGGCTCATGGCGCAGCTTCCAGGTCGAGGCAGCGGCGGACCGCTTCGAGCACGCGCGCGCAGGCAGCGCGGGGCGATCGACGCGACGACCGCGCGTACCGGTCAGGAATCGCGACCGGTGAGCCGCGGCAGGAAGCGGCCAGTCCGTTCGAGATAGCGCAGATAGGCATCGCCGTGCATGCGCAGGAGGTGCGCCTCTTCGTTGCGGGCCTTGATGTTCATCAGCGACAGATGAAGGGCGGCGAGCGCGATCATCGACGGCGTCGGGAGGACCACGGCAGTCGCGATCATGATCAGGATGCTGAACGCGTAGATCGGGTGACGGATCCGGCGGAACGCTCCGTCGGTGATCAGCGTCGTGTTGTCATCGCTGATGTCCATCCTCCAGTCGTCGCCCATCCTGCGCCAGCAATCGATGGTCATCAGGAGGCCCGCGACGGCCGCGAGCGCCGCGATCCAGCGGGCGACCGCGTAGCCGCCTGAGGTCGCGAACGCGGGCAGGGAGAACGGGCCGCCCGCATGGGTCAGCGCGACCCAGGGCAGGACATTCCACGCCGCAACCATCGGCACGAACAGCAGCCACATCAGGCGCTCGCCTTTGCGCTCCGGAACGAGTCCGACGTCGTGATGCTTGCGGCGGCGTATGCGCAATGCCATCGCCCCCACGCGCAGCCAGTATGCGGAAACCGTCAGCGATACGACGAGCAGTGGAACGTCGGGCATCCGGGCGTCACATGCGTTCGATGATCGCGGCGATCCCCTGGCCGCCGCCGATGCACATCGTGATGAGACCGTAGCGCTTGCCGGTGCGATGCAGCTCGTACATCGCCTTGATCGTCAGGATGCAACCGGTGGCCCCGATCGGGTGGCCCAGGGCGACGGCGCCGCCGTTCGGATTGACCTTCGCGGGGTCGAGCCCGAGGTCCTTGCTGACGCCCAGCGCCTGCGCTGCGAACGCCTCGTTGGACTCGACGACGTCGATGTCGGCGATCGCGAGGCCGGCCTTGGAGAGCGCGCTGCGGACGGCGCTCACCGGAACGAGGCCCATGATCTTCGGGTCGATGCCCGCGTGGCCGTACGAGACCAGCCGTGCCATCGGCTGCAGGTTCGCGCGCTTCGCAGCCTGCATTTCCATCAGGACCACGGCCGCCGCCGCATCGTTGATACCCGACGCGTTGCCGGCGGTGACCGTACCGTTCTCCTTGGCGAACACCGCCTTGAGCTTCGCCATGCCTTCGAGCGTGGCGTCGGCGCGCACGTGCTCGTCGGTGTCGAACTGCACGGGTCCTTTCCTGCTCTTGAGCTCGATCGGCAGGATCTGCGACTTGAAGCGCCCGTCGGCGATCGCCGCGGCAGCGCGGCGGTGGCTCTCGACGGCGAACGCATCCTGCTGCTCGCGCGTGATGCCGCAGCGCGCCGCGACGTTCTCCGCGGTGATGCCCATGTGCACGGTATCGAAGGGATCGGTCAGCGCGCCGACCATCATGTCGACGGTCTTCGCATCGCCCATCCTTGCGCCCCAGCGCTGGCTGAGGTTCGCATAGGCGGCGCGGCTCATGCTCTCCGCGCCCCCGCCGATCGCCGCGTCGACGTCGCCCAGCATGATGTACTGCGACGCGCTGACGATCGCCTGCATGCCGCTGCCGCACAGCCGGTTGACGGTCATCGCGCCGCTCGCATGCGACAGGCCGCCGTTGACCGCGACGACGCGCGAGATGTACATGTCCTTCGCTTCGGTGTGGATGACGTTGCCGAAGACGCACTGCCCGACCTGCTCCGGGTCGATCTTCGACCGCGCCACGGCCTCGCGCACGACGCGGGCGCCGAGCTCCGTCGGCGCGATGTCCTTCAGCGCCCCGCCGTAATCACCGATTGCGGTGCGCACGCCGCCGAGAATGACGACTTCCCGTCCGTTGGCCATGACTGTCTCCTCTCCAAAGTTGGATTATCCTACGCTCACCGGTGCGGCGCAGCCGACGATACGCGATTGCCGCGCGACGGCGAGGAGATGACATGGCAGCAGAAACCCGATGGCGCCACCACGGCGTGCGCGTCGTTGCATCGAATCAGCTGGACCCCAATACCGCGCAGACCCCGGGCATGAACCGGGCGGCCGCGATCAATTTCGCCCGCATGGGCGCCGAGAAGCTGTGGGCGGGGACGGTGGTCATCCATCCCAAGGCGAAGACCGGTGCGCATCATCACGGGCCGGTCGAGAGCGTCATCTACGTCGTCAGCGGCAGGGCTCGGATGCGCTGGGGAGACCGTCTCTAATTCACGGCGGAGGCCGGTCCCGGCGATTTCATCTACGTCCCCCCGTACGTCCCCCACCAGGAGATCAACGCGAGCGATACCGAGCCCCTGTCCTGCGTCTTGTGTCGCAGCGGGCAGGAGCCGGTCGTCGTGAACCTCGACCTGCCCAACATCGAGCCCAATCCCGAGAACGTTCCCTGGGTCGACAACATCCATCCCGATCCGGGCTGAAGATCGCGCGGTCGCACTCCGGCGCGCGCATGCCGGCCTGCGCGCGCCTATGCGCACGCCGCCCTGCACATGTCGGCGTCAGGCCCGCGGCGACGGGTACTCGCTCCGAACTTCGGCGGCGCAAGACGCGTCGTCGAGCGGGTCCCGGTGCGGCTTCGCTCGAGGACATCCGGAACCGGGCGCGACAGACGGGCTCGCTTGCCGCCCCACCCGCTTCCGACGACTGCCCCGCAGGCGTTCTTCGCGAGTACCCGTCACCGCGCGCCCGCCGAAGCGGCAGCGCCGGTCGCGCGTCGATCCGGCAGCCATCGAGTTGCCACAGATCGGTCAGGCACGGTCGGGTCCGGGGCGACGGGGATGGCGCTTCGAGCGCGAGCGTGCGCGACGGCTGTGACGGGTAGCGCGGCAAGCGAGCCCGTCGGCGACGTCAAGGCGGCGATGTACTCGAGCGCAGCCGCGCCGGGACCCGTAAGCCGGCGGTTGCGCACTACGAGCGCACAGACGCGCCGTCCCCGCCGCCCGTGGCACGGATGCAGATCCGAACGCAGTCCGATCCGGAAGACGTGGTCCGTCCCGGATTGGTGCCTGCTACCCGAGGCTGCGCAGCTCCCGCAGCGCGACGGAGAGCATCGCCGTATCGATCTCGGACACCGCGCGCAGCTCCGCGAGCAACTGCTCCTGACGCACGATCGCGCGCCGGTTGCGCTCCTGCCATGCGCCGATCAGCGCCGCGGCATCCGTGTCTTCCCCGCCGCCCGCCAGCACCTCGCCGGTGACGCTACGCTGCAACCCCGACAGGTCGTCCTGCATCGCAGCCCGGGCGAGCATCCGCCAGTGCTCTTCGCCGGGCAACGCCGCAATCCTCGCCCGCAGCCAGGCAATGCCGAGGCGCGCCGACACGTCGAAGTAGACCTGCGCGACGCGCTCGACCGGCCGGCCCGTGGCGTCCCCGACCTCGACGATGTCGAGCGTCGAGTACAGCGCGTCGAGCGCGACGACCCGCGCCGCGAGGGTCGGTGGCACGCCGCGTGACGCAAGCGATCCGACTGCCGCTCCGACGCGTGCGAGGTCGGCTGCGTCGGTGAGCTCGGGCAGGCGCTGGGCAATGGCCTCGACCCGCGGCGTGAAGCGCGCGATGGTCGCCGCCATGTCGTCCGCCAGACGGCGCGAGCGGAGGAACCACATCGTTCCACGCTCCAGCGGAAGGCCCGAGCCGATGAGCATTTCCGCCTGGACGGCGTCGTCGACTGCGTTGTCCAGGGCTTCGATCTCCTGCCAGAGTGCGGGAAAGCCGAAGATCTCGCGGGTCAGCAGATATCCGCGCACGATCTCATGCGGGCGCGCGCCCGTCGTCTCCATCAGGCGGTGCACGAACGTGCTGCCGACGCGGTTCAGCATGCTGTTGACGACGTGGGTGGCGATGATCTCCCGCTTCAGCGGGTGCCGCGGCATGTATGCGGCGTGGCGCTGCCGGAGCGCGGCCGGGAAATAGCGGGTCAGCGCGGTCGCAACCCACGGGTCGTCCGGGAGCTCCGACGCGACGAGCTCGTCGTACAGCCACATCTTGCTGTAGGCGAGCAGCACCGCGACCTCGGGTGTCGCGAGGCCGCGCCCGTTCGCCCGTCGCGCCGCGATCTCGTCGTCGTCCGGCAGGTATTCGATGCTGCGGTTCAGCCTTCCGTCCTTCTCCAGGAATGCAATGAAGCGCTGCTGCGCATCGAGCAGCTGCGGCGCGATGCGGTTCATCACCGACAGCGCCTGGGTCTGGAAGTAGTTGTCGCGCAGAACCAGCGCCGCGACCTCGTCGGTCATGTCCGCGAGCAGGCCGTCGCGCTGCTTCTCGGTCAGCTCGCCATCGGACACGGCCAGTCCGAGGAGGATCTTGATGTTGACCTCGTGGTCCGAGGTGTCAACTCCCGCGGAGTTGTCGATCGCATCGGTGTAGATCCGGCCGCCACCCAGCGCATATTCGACACGGCCGAGCTGCGTGCAGCCGAGGTTGCCGCCTTCGACGACGACCTTGCAGCGCAGCTCGCGACCGTCGACGCGCAGCGCGTCGTTGGCGCGATCGCCGACCTGCGCGTGGGTCTCGCTCGAGGCCTTGACGTAGGTGCCGATGCCGCCGTTGTAGAGCAGGTCGACCGGCGCCTTGAGGATCGCGTTCACCAGCTCGGTCGGCGCCATCGCTTTCGCGTCGATCGCAAGCGCCTTTGCGACCTCGGGCGCGATCGCGATCGATTTCGCGCTGCGCGGGTGCACGCCGCCGCCGGGCGAGATCAGCTTCGCGTCGTAGTCGGCCCAGGACGAACGCGGCAGCCGGGACAGCCGCTCGCGTTCGGCGAACGACCTTGCCGGATCCGGGTCGGGATCGAGAAAGATGTGCCGGTGGTCGAAGGCTGCGATCAGCCGGATATGGCGCGACAGCAGCATCCCGTTGCCGAACACGTCGCCCGACATGTCGCCGATGCCCACGACGGTGAAATCGGTGGCTTGCGTGTCGACGCCCATCTCGCGGAAGTGCCTGCCGGCCGATTCCCAGGCGCCGCGTGCGGTGATGCCCATCGCCTTGTGGTCGTAGCCTGCCGATCCGCCCGAGGCGAACGCGTCGCCCAGCCAGAAGCCGTATTCGCGGCTGATGGCGTTGGCGTAATCGGAGAATGTCGCCGTGCCCTTGTCGGCCGCGACGACCAGGTACGGGTCGTCGCCGTCGTGGCGCCGCACGCGGGCCGGGGGCACGATCGCGTCGCCGGCCCGGTTGTCGGTGACGTCGAGCAGCCCGCGCAGGTAATCCTGGTAGCAGGCGATCCCTTCCTTCAGGTACGCATCGCGGTCGGCGGGCGCGGGCGCCCGCTTGAGCACGAAACCGCCCTTCGATCCGACCGGGACGATGACGCTGTTCTTGACCATCTGCGCCTTGACCAGTCCCAGCACCTCGGTGCGGAAGTCCTCCGGCCGGTCCGACCAGCGCAGCCCGCCGCGCGCGACCCTGCCCCCGCGCAGGTGCACGCCCTCGAAGCGGGTCGAGTAGACGAAGATCTCGAACATCGGCGCGGGCGGGGGAAGGCCGGGCACCTTCGCGGGGTCGAACTTGAACGACAGGAAACCCTTCCGCGCGCCGGCGGCATCGACGCACCAGCAGTTGGTGCGCGTCGTGGCAAGGATCAGCGCCAGGTACTCGCGCAGCACCCGGTCTTCGGACAGGTTGTCCACGCCGTCCAGGGACTGCTCGATCGCGCGGACCTGCCCGCTCGCCAGTGCGTCGGCAGCGGCGCCCGCGTCGGGATCGAAGCGAAGCTTGAACAGCTCGACGAGCTGCGCCGCGATCCGCGGATGCGCGGCGAGGCTCGCTTCGATGAAAGGCTGCGAAAGCGCAAATCCGATCTGGCGCAGGTATTTCGCGTATGCGCGCAGGACCGTCACCTCGGTGGCGGGCAGCTTCGCGGCGACGACCAGGCGATTGAAATCGTCGTTCTCGACCTCGCCACGGAACACGCGGGCGAACGCGTCCTCGAAGACCAGGTGCAGGGCGTCGACATCGATCTCGCCGTCGCCGATCGCGGAAGTCATGCCGAGGTCGTGGATCCAGATCGGCGTGCCTCCCGATGGCGTCACGCGATAGGGTCGCTCGTCGAGGACCTTCATGCCCATCCGCTCCAGCATCGGCAGGCTGTCCGAGAGCACCACCGGGGCGCCGATGCGAAAGAGCTTGAACCGCAGCACGTTCGGCGCGGCCTCCAGCGGGCGGTACAGCGACATCGCCAGCGGCTCGGACGGCGAGAGCCGCTCCATCGTCGCGATGTCGGGGACGGCCGCGCGGGCCGCCGTATCCTCGCGGTACCCGGCGGGGAAGGCGCCGGCGTAGCGATGGGACAGCGCGCTGCCGCGCCCCTCGCCCAGCGCGTCGATCAGGGCGTCACGCAGGTCGTCGGCCCATCGCCGTGCCGCGCTCGCGAGCCGGGCCTCGAGGGAGCGGACGTCCACCTGCGGAACGCGGCCTGGAGTCGTGCGCACGGTGATCAGCACGCGCGCCAGCGCCGATTCAGACAGGTTGACGTTGAAATCGGACCTCTGGCCGTTGAAGGCCTGCAGCAGCAGCGCCTGCCATTTCTGGCGCACGTCCGTCGCGTAGTTCTCGCGCGGCGCGAAGATCAGGCAAGTGACGAACCGCTCGAAAGGGTCGCGGCGGACGAACAGGCGGAAGCGCTGGCGATCGCCCAGGTGCAGGATGCCGATGGCGGTCTGCAGCAGCTCGTCCTCCGGCGTCTCGAACAGCTCGTCGCGCGGATAGCTGTCCAGGATGTTGATCAGGTTCTTTTCGGCGTGTCCCCCGGGCGGAAAGTCGGCGCGGCGGATGACGTTCGCCGTCTTGTGCCGCAGCAGCGGGATCGCCGACGGGTTCGCGCTGTAGGCGAGGTGGGTGAACAGGCCCAGGAAGCGATGCTCGCCGCATACGCGGCCCGCCGCGTCGAAACGCTTGACGGCGACGTAGTCGAGGTAGCCGGGTCGGTGCACGGTAGAGCGCGACGTCGACTTGGTGATGACCAGCAGCTCGGGCCGCCGCGCGTACGCCCGCACCTCCGGCGGCAGGGCAGCGAAGCTTCCCGCGATGTCCTTGCCGGGGGTCTCGCGCAGGATGCCGAGCCCCGTTCCGGCGACGATGTGCAACGCATCCTGGCCGTCGATGCGAACGAGGTCGTGGCAGCGATAGCCCAGGAAAGTGAAGTGGTCCTCGGCGAGCCATTCGAGGAACGCCGCGCCGTCGGCGAGCTGATCGGGAGACAGCGGCGGTGGATCGCGTGCAATGGCGGTCGCGATCGCGCGGGCGCGTTGCTGCATCGGCTTCCAGTCGGCCACCGCGGCGCGCACGTCCTCCAGCACGCGCGCGATGTCCGCGGAGAGGCCGTCGAGCGCTTCCGCCTCGACCGTCCTGTCGATTTCGAGGTGGATGAACGACTCGAGCTGGCGTGCGGGATCGTCGTCGGGCGCGAGCGCCGTCAGCGCGCCATCGGCCGCGCGGACGACGCCGACGATCGGGTGGATGATCAGGTGCAGCGTCAGCCCGTGACGGTTGATCTCCATCACCACGGAATCGACGAGGAAAGGCATGTCGTCGTTGACGATCTCGACGACCGTGTGCCGCGACTGCCACCCGTGCTCCTCGAGCGTCGGGTTGAAGACGCGAACGCGGGCGTGTCCCGGCTCGCGCCTGCGCGCGAAATTCCAGTGCGAGAGCGCGGCGCCATAGAGGTCGGCCGGCTGCCGCTCCTCCAGGTCCTCGGTGTCGACCTGGGCGTAGTAGCGCACGGCGAAGTCCTGCAGGGTGGCGCGCAGATCGGGCGCGATCCGGGTCGCGACCAGTCTGGCCACTTCGTCCACGCGCCCGCCGCGGGCGTCCTGTGCGATGTCGTTCATCCATCCTCCTCACGCGGCGCCTTGTCGGCGCGTTGCGGTCCCACGCCGCCGCCTCGTGGGCCGCGGTCGGGGTATTGCCGGTTTCGGGGGATTCGAGTCTACTCCGCGGCGGCGTCGCCGAGGTCGAAGAACAGCCCGGTCATGATCGCGAGACCCTGCCGGGCGACCGGACCGAGCAGGTGCTCGTCGGGCGCATGCTGCGAGCAGGCCGGATACGAATGCGGGATCCACACGGTCGGCAGGGACAGCACCTCGGCGAAGCAGTCGTTGGGCAGTGATCCGCCGAGATTGGGAAGGATGACCGGGCGCTCTCCCGTCGTTCGCTCGATCGATGCGGCGACGCGGCGCACCCACGGGTGCCCGGGATCGAGCCTTGTCGCCCGCATCACTTCGGATCGCGCGGCCGCGACGCCCACCGAGCGATGGCCCTGGGCGTCCAGGTGCGCGCGGATCGCCGGGATGAAGGTCGTGTGGTCGCAGCCCGCGACGAAGCGGAGCTGCAGATGCGCGATCGCCCGTGGCGGAATCGCGTTGACCGGATGGTCGGGATTGCCGGTGCGGAACGCCAGCACCTCGAGGGCGTTCCAGCCGAACACGCGCTCGGCGGGCGAGAGGCCCGGCTCGCCCCAGTCGCGGTCGATCGCGGGACCGCCGGGCTCTCCGGGCTCGATCCCCGCCAGCGCCTCGCGCACCGCAGCGGGAATCGGTGGCGGACGCAATCCGTCGACGAGGATGCGGCCGCGGCCGTCGACCAGGCAGGCAATCGCGTTCGCGAGGATCGTTCCGGGATTGGCGAGCAGGCCGCCCCAGTTGCCCGAATGATGCGCGCCTTCGCGCAGGTCGACGGTCAGGTCGAAGTTGAACGCCCCGCGCGAGCCCAGGAACAGCGTCGGCCGGTCGGCCGCGAGTCGCGGACCGTCCGAGGCGATCAGCACGTCGGCAGCGAGCGTGCGATGCTCGCGCTCGCACAGCGCGCGCAGGCCCGGCGAGCCGGTCTCCTCGCCCATTTCGAGCAGGACCTTGACGTTGAAGCCCAGTGAGCCCCGGGCCGCCAGCACCTGCGACAGCGCGGCGAAGTTCAGGCTGTGCTGCCCCTTGTTGTCGGCGGTGCCGCGGCCATACCAGCGATCGCCTTCGACCACGATCGTCCATAGCGACAGGCCGCTGCGCCATTGCGCGTCGTAGCCCAGCACGACGTCCCCGTGCCCGTAGGTGAGGACCGTCGGGCGGTTGCCGTCCTCGAGGCGCTCGGCGTACAGGAAGGGGATGGCCCCCGCGGGGTTGTCGAGCAAACGCCAGGTGAATCCCATCGCCGCCAGCGTCGGGCCGATCTCCCCCTCCAGGTAGGCGAGCAGATCGGCGCGGGCGTCGCTGCGCTGGCTTTCGGTGCGCAGCGCGACGCGGCGCGAGAGCTCGGCGAGGAAGTGGCCGGCGTCGAACCAGGCGAGCGCTGCCTGGATCGTGCCCTCGCGCGTGGTCACGGGCGCCGCGTCCGGAGGTGATCGATCGCCGATGCGTCCCCCGGCAGTCGCTTCACGCGGCGAGATCCTGCGGCGCCTCGAGGAAGCGGC
>DATIQL010000176.1:0-25106 GCA_035470905.1 Casimicrobiaceae bacterium | reverse complement strand
GCGAGCTTCGCGCTCACCGTGCTGGGCGCAGTGAACGGATGGCCGGTGGTCGCGATGCAATTGAGCACCACCGATCCGGTTGCCTCGCAGCTGGCGGTGAAGCTCGTCGCGGGCATCGCCTCGGCGCTCGCCGTCGCGCTCCTCGCCGGACTGTGCGCGGGCGTCGGGGCGTACGGCGCGCGCGCGGTGCCGGTGCGCGCCAGGGTCGGGCGCTGGCCGGCGACGCTGGCGGCGGTGTCCGCCGGCGCATGCGTCGTCGGTCTGCAGTCGGCGCTGGGTGCGCTCGGGGTCCGCGAAGCGCCGCTGTGGCCCGCCGCGACCTGGACGTCGCTCTATTCGCCAGGGGCCGGCGCGATGCTGTCGGGCCTCGATTTCGTGCTGCTCGCGAGCGCGGAGCTGTTCGTCGTGTACGCGGTCTCGCTGCTCACGCGGTCGTTCACGCGGCGCGTATGGCTCGCAGTCGCCGTCGTCGTCGTGCTCGAGTCCGCGACGGCGCTGGCGCTGGGGCGCGCCGATCCGGCAGGCGCGCTGTTCAGCGGCCTCATCGCCGGCGCGGTCGCGTCGGCGGTGCTGCTGCTGCTGCTTCGCTACGACCTCCGGATGGTGCCTGCCTTCGCCGCGACGGTCGCGATCCTGCACGCGGCGACCAAGGCGGCGCAGTCGGGAACGCTCGGGCCGTTCGCGGCGACCGCGGTGGCGACGATCGTCGTCGCCTGGGCGATGACGCGCTACCTTCGGCGCGCGCCCCCGCCCCTGGCGGCGCCGGTCGCCGGGTGACGAGCGCGATTGCGGCGCTGCGTGCGTCGCTGCCCCTGACGATGGCCTGCGACGAGCCCAGGCTCGCCGCGAGGATCGATCGCGCGCAGCGCATGCGCGACACGGAGGCGGGCTGGGCGAAGATCGCGGCCGACGTCGAGCGCTCGTCGGCCCTGCGTGCCGCACGTGCCGCGCGCAAGCCGCGGATCGACTATCCGCCGGAATTGCCGGTTGCCCAGCGCGCCGAGGAGATCGCCGCGGCGATCCGCGAGCATCAGGTGGTCGTCGTGTCGGGCGAGACCGGCTCGGGCAAGACGACGCAGCTTCCCAAGATCTGCCTTGCGATCGGCCGGGGCGAGCGCGGCCAGATCGCGCACACGCAGCCGCGGCGAATCGCTGCGCGCTCGGTGGCGGCGCGCATCGCGCAGGAGCTCGCAACGCCGCTGGGCGAAGCAGTCGGCTACAAGGTCCGTTTCACCGACCGTACGCATCGCGATGCCTACGTCAAGCTGATGACCGATGGCATCCTGCTCGCGGAGACGCAGGGGGACCGCGACCTGCTGCGCTACGACACGATCATCGTCGACGAGGCGCACGAGCGCAGCCTCAACATCGATTTCCTGCTCGGGTACCTGCGGCAGCTCCTTCCCCGGCGCCCCGATCTGCGGCTGATCATCACGTCGGCGACGATCGACGCCGAGCGTTTCGCGCGGCACTTCGCCGGACCGGCGGGTCCCGCGCCGGTGATCGCCGTGTCCGGGCGGACCTGGCCGATCGAGATCCGCTATCGACCGCTGGGCACCGCCGGCGAGGAGGCCGACGACGAGGAGGAGCTCGAGGAGGCGGTGGCGTTGGCAGCGGAGGACCTGTGGCGCGAAGGCCCCGGCGACATCCTGGTGTTCCTGCCGGGCGAGCGCGAGATCCGGGAAACCGGCGAGGTGCTCCGTCGATCGCTCGCGAAGCGGCCGTACGCGTCCGCGGTCGAGATCCTGCCGCTGTACGCGCGGCTCACCGTCGAAGCGCAACAGCGGGTGTTCGCGCCCTCGGGCGGCCGGCGGATCGTGCTCGCGACCAACGTCGCCGAGACTTCGCTGACGGTCCCGGGGATCCGCTACGTGATCGACGCGGGGCTGGCGCGGATCAAGCGCTATTCGCTGCGCAACAAGACGACGCTGCTGCAGATCGAGAAGATCTCGCAGGCTTCGGCCAACCAGCGCGCCGGGCGTTGCGGGCGCGTCCAGGATGGCGTTTGCATCCGGCTCTACGGCGAGGACGATTTCGCGGCCCGGCCGGCACACACCGATCCCGAGATCCTGAGAAGCTCGCTTGCATCGGTCATCCTGCGCATGGCCGCGCTGTCGCTGGGCGACGTTGCGGCATTCCCGTTCGTCGAACGGCCGTCGCCGCGCGCGATCGCCGACGGTTACCAGCTGCTGCAGGAGCTCGATGCGCTCGATGCGCAGCATCAGCTGACGAAGCGGGGCCGCGAGCTCGCGAAGCTGCCGCTGGACCCCCGTATCGGGCGGATCGTCCTCGCCGCGCGCGACAACGGTTGCCTGGCCGAGGCGCTGGTCATTGCCAGTGCCCTGGCGGTGCCCGATCCCCGCGAGCGGCCTCTCGAGCGTGCGCAGGCGGCCGATCAGGCCCATCTGCAGTTTCGCGATGCCCAATCGGATTTCCTGTCGCTGATCGCGCTGTGGGAATTCTTCGACAGCAAGGCGCAGCGCGCGCTGTCGCACCGCAAGCGAGTGCAGGAATGCCGCGCGCACTTCGTGTCGTTCCTGCGTCTCACCGAATGGCGCGACGTGCATGCCCAGCTCTGCGCGGCGCTGACCGAGGCGGGCTGGACCGTCGCCGCCACGCTGCCGGCGATGCAGGATGCCGCGCGTTACGAGGCGATCCACCGGTCGCTGCTCGCCGGCCTGCTCGGCAACATCGGGACCAAGGCGACCGCGCCGGGTGCGGGTCCCGGGCAGTACGACGGCGGGCGCGGCGTGAGCTTCTTCCTGCATCCGGGCTCGGGCATCGTGAAGAAGGCGCCGAAATGGGTGCTGGCCGCCGAGCTGACCGAGACGACCCGCCTGTTCGCGCGCTGTGCCGCGCGCATCGAGCCGGAATGGATCGAATCGGTCGCCGGGGATCGCGTCGACCGCGAGCATTTCGAGCCGCGCTGGGATCGGGTGCGCGGCGAGGTCGTCGCGAGCGAGCGCATCAAGCTCTATGGCCTCACGCTCGTCCCGCGCCGACCGGTCTCGTATGGTCGGATCGCGCCCGCCGCGGCCCGCGAGGTGTTCATCCGCGAGGCGCTGGTCGAAGGCGAGCTGGGCGTCGATGCGCCGTTTCTCGTGCACAACCGGCGGCTCGTCGCCGAAGTCTCCGAGCTCGAGCACAAGGCGCGCCGGCAGGACGTGCTGGTCGACGAGGACTCGCTGGCCGCACTGTACGCGGCGCGCATCCCCGACGGGATCCACACCCGCGCGGGTTTCGAAGCCTGGCGCAGGGACATCGAGAGACGCGAGCCCGGGCACCTGCGTTTCACGCGCGACGAGCTGATGCGACATGCCGCGTCGCAGGTCACCGAGGAGCTGTTTCCGCGTGCGCTGCACGTGGCGGGCGCCGACCTGCCGCTCGAGTACCGGTTCTCGCCCGGGCACCCGCTCGATGGTCTGACGCTCACGGTGCCGCTCGCGCGCCTCAATCAGATCGACGGGGCAGCGCTCGACTGGCTCGTCCCCGGGATGATCCGCGACAAGGTCGCGCATCACCTGAAATCGCTGCCCAAGGCCTGGCGCAACCGGCTGATCCCGCTGCCGGAGACCGTCACCGCGTTCCTGTCGCGGGAATCCGACCGAAGTCGTCCGCTCGTCGACGCGCTGCGCGACTTCCTGCGCGACAAGCTCGGCGACGCGCCGCCGTTCGAGGCCTTCGACCCGGCGGCGCTGCCGACCCACCTGCGGATGAACGTGCAGGTCGTCGACGCCGGAAATCACGAGCTCGGCATGGATCGCGAGCTCTCCGCGCTGAAGCTGCGGCTCGCCGACGCTGCGCGGCTGTCGTTCGTGGCCGAAGGACCGACGTTCGAGCGCAAGGGGCTGACGCGCTGGGATTTCGGCGAGCTTCCGGAGACCCTTGCACTCGAGCGCAACGGGCAGCGGCTGACGGGCTACCCCGCGCTCGTCGACGAGGGCGAAGGCGTGGCACTGACCCTGCTCGACACGCGGGATGCGGCGGACGCCGCCTCGCGCAGCGGCATCGTGCGCCTGATCGGCTTCGAGCTCGCCGAGGCGCTGCGCCAGCGCGTCAAGCCTCCGCCGGACTGGACGACGATCACGATGCAGTTGCGCGCTGCCGTCGCGCCCGAGCGCCTGCAGGAGGATCTGCGCGCCGCTGTCGCTGACCGCGCGTTTCTGGGCGACGACCCGCTGCCGCGCGATCCGGCGTCCTTCGCCGAGCAGGTCAAACGCGCCCGGACCCGGTTGCCGGCGGTCGCCGACGGCGCATGGCGCCTCGTCGCGGCGATCGCCGGCGAATACCATGCGCTGTCGCAACGGATCACGGCGCTGCCGCCGTCCCTGCGCGCGCTGGCGGCGGAAGCCAGGGCCCAGCGCGATGCACTGGTCTATCCCGGGTTCATCGGCGCGACGCCGTGGGCGCTGCTTCACCACCTGCCGCGCTACCTGCAGGCGCTTTCGCGCAGGATCGTCCGCTACCCCGAGCACCCCGACCGCGACGCCCGTCATGCTGCCGAGGTCGCGAAATGGTGGGCACGCTACCGCGAGCGCGCCGACAGCGAGCGGCGGGCCGGCCGGGCATCGCCGGCGCTCGATGAATTCCGGTGGATGCTCGAGGAGCTCCGGGTGTCGCTTTTCGCGCAGGAGCTCCGCACGCCGACCCCTGTCTCATTCAAGCGAATCGAGCGGGCCTGGGCCGAGATTTCCCGTTGAAATGCCGGGTTTCGCGTTGGCATGCCGCTGGGCGGCATGCTAGAGTAACCTTGCTGAAAAGGATCCTAATGCCTTGAACCGGCTAGGTCACCAGTAACCGCGATGACATCCTTGCCGCGACCATGGCACCCGCGAACGTGACGTCCAGCGTCGCGCCTGCCCGCCACTCCATTCCCCGGGAGCTGGTGAAGATCCTGTCCGATTGCCGCGATCTCGCCGTGCATCGGCTGTTGCTGTCGTTCGCCAGCCTGCAGGACCGCATCTGCGACATGCTGCTCGAGCGCGCCGGCAAGACCGACGTTCGCGACGAGCAGCAGCTCTACCTCGAGGCGCGCCAGGTCCTGAAGGCGGATCGCGCCGAGCTGACCGCATCCTTCGAGAAGCACCTGCGCGCCGACTTCGAGGCGCGGTTGTCGGGAAGGGCGGACCAGAAGATCGATTTTTCCAAGGTCGATGCGACCAAGCTCGCACTGGTCGACGTGACGACCCTCGATCACTCGGTCATCACGGGCAACATCGTGCGCGTCGTCGAGAACCTGTGCCACGACGACCTGATCACGCTGAACCGCGGCATCGGTCACCTGCTCGGGCATTCCGACCTCGAGTCGGTGGACAACCCGCTCGGGCCGGCGACGGTGATCGGTGCGTTCGCCGCTGCGCTCGACGGTCTCAAGGCCGAACGCAGCATCAAGTTCCAGATACTGAAGGAGCTGAACCAGGCGCCGCTCGGCGAAATTGCCGCGATCTACGCCGACGTCAACCGGCATCTCGCGAACCTGCGCATCATCCCCGCGGGGGCGGCGCGCCGCCCCGGCCAGCGCCCGTCCGCCGCGAAGAAGCCCGGTGCCGCAAGCAAGCCCGACGCGCCGCCCACTGCGTCGGAAGCGGACATCATGACGATGTTCCGCCAGCTGGCTTCGCGCGGCGGCTTTCCGCTCGCAGGCCATCCGGCACCGCCCACGGGGGCACAGGCATTCGCCCCCATGCCGCCGACGCCCGCCGGCTATGTTCCGGGCGCCCCGATACTCGCGACGCCGAGCCTGCACGAAGGCCTGACGCGCCTGCAGGCGGGCCAGACGGGATTCGACGTCGAGGGCGCGCAGGTCGGCTTCATGGGCATCCCCGAGGGGATGCACAACGTCCTGCGCGACCTGCAGGATTCGCAACTTGGACAGCGCGCCAACCAGCTCGAGGCGATGACCATCGAGATGGTCGCGATGCTGTTCGATTTCATCTTCGAGACGCGCGACCTGCCCGACGGCATCAAGGCGCTGCTCGCGCGCCTGCAGATCCCCGTGCTCAAGGTGGCGATGCTCGACGGGGCGTTCTTCGCCAGGAAGACCCATCCTGCGCGGACCCTGGTCAATGCGCTCGCCGCGGCGGGCCTCGGGTGGGCGCCCGAGATGGGGCAGGACGATCCGCTGTACCGGACGATCGAGAAGATCGTCCACCGGGTGATCGACGGCTTCGCCGACGACCTCGCGATCTTCGATCAGCTGCGCACCGACCTCGAGACCTTCCTGTCGTCGGAAGAGCAGGCGGCGGAGGAGAATTTTGCGCCGAGCGTCGAGGAGATCAATCAGAGTGATCGCGCGGACCTGGCGACCGCAATCGCGAAGTCGGAGGTCGAGCGCCGCGTAGAAAGCTATCCGATTCCGCAGTTCCTCGCCCAGTTCCTGCGCGCAAACCTGCAGCGCTCGCTCGAGGCCACCTACACGCGCGACGGCGAGGACAGCGACGCCTGGACATCGGGTGTCGCCACGCTCGAGGACCTCGTCTGGAGCGTGCAGCCCAAGAAGACCGCGGAGGACCGCAAGCATCTCGTTGCGCTGCTGCCTTCGCTGCTCAAGCGCCTCAATGCGATCGTCCCGGCGGCGCAATGGGCGCCCGGCGAACGCGAATCGTTCATGGCGCACCTGGTCGAAGCCCACGCGGCCGCCGTGAAACCCTCGCTCGCGTCCGTGCCCTCGCCGACGGCTGCCGTCGCGCAGGCCGCGCGCGCGCAAGCCGAAGCGGCAAAGGCCTCCGGCGACACCGCGGCAGCCGCGCGCGCCGAGGCGCTGGCAGCGGCGATGGCGCCTGCGCAGCCGGAAGAGCCCGGCGCGGAATCCGCCGTCCTCGAGGACGAATACCTCGAGATCGCGAGCAGCCTGGAGCGCGGCCAGTGGGTCGAATTCGAGGACGAGGACGCGCAGCTGTCGTTCGCCAAGCTCGCGTGGGTCAGCCCGCTGCGCGGCACCTACCTGTTCACCAATCGCCAGGGCCAGAAGGCCCTGTCGATGACGGCCGAGGATCTCGCCGGTCAGTTCCGCAGCAACCGCGCGCGCCTGGTCGAAGCCGAGCCGCTGATCGACCGCGCATTCACGAGCGTGCTGAGCGAATTCAGCGGCCGGTTCGAGCTCGAGGCGGCTGCCGTCTAGCCATCCGCGGCGCGGCCGCCGGATGTTCCTTCCGCTCGCGCGATGCTGCGATTGGGTCCGATTCCTGGCGCGCTGCAGCGTGCGTTGTCCATCCTGTTCGCCCCGCGCATCCTGGCGCTCGCGACGCTGCCTCTCGTCGTCGCCGCGCTCGCATGGATTGCGATCGGCGTCGCGGCATGGCAGCCGCTGGTTGCCGCGATCGCCGGGTGGTTCGGCGCTGCTGCCGATGCCGGGATCACCGCCGGGCTGGTGCTCGCATCGGTGGTCGCCGCGGTCATGATCGCCGCGCTTGCAGTGGCCACCGGCCTGGTCGCGGTCGCGGTGCTGGCGATGCCGGTGATCGTGCGCACGGTGGCGGCACGGCATTTCCCCACGCTCGCCGCGCACGATGGCGGCACCGTCGCAGGCAGCTTCGCCAATGCGCTGGTCGCGCTTGCGATCTTCGTTCCGCTGTGGGTCGTGACATTGCCGCTGCTCGCGGTTCCTCCCCTCTACGTCGCCGTGTCGCTGCTGCTCAATGCGTGGTTCACGCAGCGGATGTTCCGCTACGATGCGCTTGCCATGCATGCGAGCGGTGACGAGATCCGGACCGTGCTGAGTCGCGGCCGGGGACGGCTGTTCGCCCTCGGCCTGCTGCTGTCGCCGCTGTCGCTCGTGCCGGTCTTCAACATCCTCGTGCTGCCGATCTACGCGGGCATCGCGTTCGCCGAGCTGTGCCTCGCCGAGCTCGTCGCATTGCGCAGCGGCGCAGCTGCAGCGGGGCCCGCATGAACGCTCTCGAGGGCAGCGGCAAGTGGTTCGACGAAGTTCGCGCAGGCGATGCCTTCGCCAGCGCGGTGACCGTGACCGAGACGCATCTCGTGCTGGGGGCCGGATTGATCGGCGACTTCAACCCCCACCATACGAACGCCGAATTCGCGAAGGGAACCCGCTTCGGTACGCCGATCCTGCACGGGATGATGACCTCCGCGATCATGGGGGCGGCAGTCGGGATGTATTTCCACGGGACCGCGATCGCCTACCTCGAGCACCGCGCGCGCTTTCTCGCGCCGGTGCGCGCGGGCGACACGCTGACGTCGCGATGGACGGTCACCGGGCTGATCCCGAAGCCCGCGCACGGTGGCGGCATCGTCGTGCTCACGGGCCGGGGCACGATCCAGGGCGGGACGCTGGTGGCCGAGACCGAGGCGAAGATACTCGTCGCCTCGCGCTGACCGCGGCGGCCGAGCCCGCCGAAACGGCCTGGCCCGGCCGGCGGGTCAGCCCGCCAGCGCCCGTACGCACTGCGCGACCAGGTCGGGACCGCGGTAGATCAATCCGGTGTAGAGCTGAACCAGCGATGCGCCGGCCGCGATCTTCTCGCGTGCATCGTCGGCCGAGAGGATCCCGCCGACGCCGATGATCGGCAGCGCCCCGGCCAAGGCTTCGGCCAGGATGCGCAGTACCGCCGTCGAGCGCTCGCGCAGCGGGGCGCCCGACAGTCCGCCGGATTCGTCCGCGTGCGGCCGGCCGGCGACGCCGTCGCGCGCGATCGTCGTGTTCGTCGCGATCACCCCGTCGACCCGATGCCGGACCAGCAGCCGCGCGATCCCGCGCACGGCGTCGGGCTCGAGGTCGGGCGCGATCTTCACCGCCAGCGGCACGCGACGCCCGCGGGCTTCGGCCAGCACGTCACGCCTGGAGACGATGCGCTCGAGCAGTGCCGAGAGCGCATCCTCCGCCTGGAGATCGCGCAGGCCCCTCGTGTTCGGCGACGATATGTTGATCGTCACGTAGGTCGCGCAATCGTAGACGGCCTCGAGGCAGGTCACGTAGTCGTCGGCCGCACGCTCGTTGGGGGTGTCGAAGTTCTTGCCGATGTTGACGCCCAGCACGCCGCGATAGCCCGAACGGCCGACGTTCGCGACGAAGCGCTCGACGCCGAGGTTGTTGAATCCCAGCCGGTTGATCAGGGCCCGCGCCTCGACGATCCTGAACATCCGCGGCCGCGGATTCCCGGGTTGCGGGCGCGGCGTCACCGTTCCCGCCTCGAGGAAGCCGAATCCCAGCGTCGCCAGCCCCGCGAGGTGTTCGGCATTCTTGTCGAGGCCGGCGGCGAGCCCGACGCGGTTGGGGAAGCGGATACCCATCACGTCGACGGGCGAGGAGGGCAGGCGCGGCGCAACGAGCCGCGCGATGCCGCTGCGGGCGGCGGCGTCGAGACCCGCGAACGCGATCTCGTGCGCCAGCTCGGGGTCCGCCGCGAACAGCAGCGGGCGAAACAGCGGATAGAGTTTGTGCATCGGCGCGCAGTCCTCGCGCGAGGAGTCGGATGGCGAATGCGCGAGGGGCGCGCGATGATACCATTCGCGCAACGAACGCCATGATCACGCCGTCGCGCCGCCGCATGCTTGCCATTCTCGCGACGGCCGTTGCCGCCTGCGCTTCGGCGACGGCAATCGCCGCTCCGCGCAAGAAGCCGAATGCGACCGCGGCGATCGGCTACGCCAGCCGCAGCGACGTACGCGGATTCATCGACGAGCTGGTGCGCGACGAGGGGTTCTCGCGGACGAGCCTCAGGCGCTGGCTGGGCGACGCGCGCTATCAGAAGAAGATCGTCGATGCGATGCAGCGGCCGCTGCTTGCGCCGCCGAAGTGGTACGAATATGCGCCGCGATTCCTGAACGAGGAGCGCATCGGGGCCGGGGTCGAATTCTGGCGGGCGCACGAGCAGGCGCTCGATCGTGCCGAGGCCGAGTTCGGCGTTCCGCCCGAGATCGTCGTCGCGATCGTCGGCGTCGAGACGTTCTACGGACGCAACACCGGTGGCTACCGCGTGATCGATGCGCTTGCCACCCTGGCGTTCGACTATCCGCGCCGGGCGCAGTATTTCCGGAACGAGCTGCGCGAGTTCCTGCTGTTCGCGCGCGACGAGAAGCTGTCGCCGCTGGTTCCGCGCGGATCGTTCGCCGGTGCGATGGGGCTGCCGCAGTTCATGCCCGGCAGCCTGCGGCGCTATGCGATCGATTTCGACGGCGACGGCCGCATCGATCTCTGGGACAGCGGCGACGACGTCGTCGGCAGCGTCGCGAACTACCTCGCCCGCCACGATTGGATCCGGGGTGAGCCGGTGTGGGCGAAGGCAACAGTCGCGGCATCGCAGCGCGAAGCCGTTCTGGCAAGGCTCGATGGCGGGATCAGCGAGCGTCGGCCGCTCGCCGCATGGAACGCCGACGGCGTCGCCGCCGAAGGCGCTCCGGATCCCGCGACGGAGCAACCCGTCGGATTGCTGCTCCTCGAGGAGGGGCCCGACCCGCCGGCGGACGCGGCGGCGGATCCGCCGGAGCCGGCGCAGCCCACCGAGAGCCTGCGAATCGTCTATCCGAATTTCTACGTGATCACGCGCTACAACAAGAGCCGCCTCTATGCGGCCGCGGTCACGTCGCTCGCGGAGGAACTGCGCGCCGCGCACGACGCGAATCCGCCGCCGTAGCATCGGCGCCATGCGCGCCCGCTCCGGCATGCGCGCTCCGGCATGCGGCCGTCGGCATGCGGCCGTCGGCATGTAGCCTTCGGCATGCGGCCTTCGGCATGCGGCCTTCGGCATGCCCGCTGCAGTGTGTAGCGCGCGGTGACAGGTTCTCGCCCAAGGCTTCGGCAGCGCAAATCGCGTCGTCGAGCGGGTCCCGGCTCGCGGCGGCCAGTCAACACACGACTGGCCGCGCACGAGCCACCCGCTTCACGACGACTGCGCCGCAGGCGCCTTGGGCGAGAACCCGCCACCGCGCGCCAGCGCTGCGGCGGTGGGTGGTCGAGGAGCAGGTCGCCACGAATCTCGTCGCCGCGAGCCTGCGCAAATCTGCCGCGGGCACAAGGCGCCGGGCGCTCACGTACGTCAGGCGCCGCGGCGGCCGATCTCAGTCCTTGCCTGCCGCGAGCGCGTGCGCCCGCTCGATCAGCAACCGCGTCGATGCGTCGGCACCGTCGACTGCGTGCGCGTCCCCCGCGAGCGCTGCGGCGACCGGTTTCGCCAGCGTCTTCCCGAGCTCGACACCCCACTGATCGAAGGGATTGATGCCGTAAAGGATCGCTTCGACGAACGTCCGGTGCTCGTACAGCGCGAGCAGGGCCCCGAGATTTCGCGCATCGAGCTCCGGCAGCAGCATCGTCGTCGACGCGCGATCGCCGGGACAGCGGCGCGCGGCAATCGCCGCTTCGAGACCGACTCCGGCGTAGCCTTGCGCCGCCAGTTCGGCGCGCAGCGCATCGTCGTGACGCCCGACGAGCAGCGCCTGCGCCTGGGCGAGCGCGTTCGCCACCAGCATCTGCTGCTGGTCGCGCAGCGGGTGCCGCGCGCGCACCGGGACGATGAATTCCACCGGCACTTCGCGCATTCCCTGGTGGAGCCACTGGAAGAATTCATGCTGGCTGTCGGTGCCGACATCGCCCCATACCGCAGCCGCGCTCGCGCCCCGCAGCGGCGCGCCGTCGCGGGTCACGCTCTTGCCGTTGCTTTCGAGCTGCAGCTGCTGCAGGTACGCAGGGAGCCGGGCGAGCGCCTGCGCGTAGGGAACGACGAGCCGCTGCGGATGACCGAGCCAGCGGGTGTTCCAGTACGCGAGCAATCCGAGGATCACGGGCAGGTTGCGCGCAAAGGGTTCGCGCCTGAAATGCAGGTCCATCGCCCGGGCGCCTTCGAGCATTTCGGCGAAACGCGGCCAGCCGAGTCGCAGCGCGATCGAGAGCCCGACGGCCGACCAGAGCGAGTACCGGCCGCCCACGCCTTCGGCCATCGGGAAGATGTCGTCCTCGCGCATGCCGAAGGCGCGCGCGGCGCCGATGTTGGTCGTGACGGCCACGAAATGCGGTGCGAGGTCGCGTCCTGCGCCGAGCTCGCGCGCCAGCCACTCGCGCGCGCTTTGCGCATTGGCGAGCGTCTCCTGGGTCGTGAAAGTCTTGGACGTCACGATGAACAGGGTCGTCGCCGCGTCGGATGTCGCGAGCGTGCGGGCCATGTGCGCGGGATCGACATTCGACACGAACGCGACCTCGGGGGACCCCGTCGCCGTTTCACCGGGTTCGGCGAGCGCGTCGCAGCACAGGCGCGGACCGAGGTCCGAGCCGCCGATGCCGATGTTGACGACGCGTGCGAGCGCCTTGCCGGTCGCCCCGAGGCGCTGCCGAGCGCGCACCGCGGCCGTCAGCGCCGCCATCCGCTCGCGAGTGCCCCGGATTTCCGCCATCACGTCGACACCGTCGACGACGATCGAATCGGCGTCCGGCGCGCGCAATGCAGGATGCAGGGCCGGGCGTTGCTCGGACAGGTTCAGCTTTTCGCCCGCGAACAGGGCGGCGATCCAGTGGCCGAGGTTCGCCTGCGCGGCGAAGTGGAGGAGCTGCGCCAGCGTCGATGCGTCAAGGCGCTCCTTCGATATGTCGACGTGCCAGCCGCCCCATGCGAAGGTCAGCGCCGGTGCGCGATCCGGATCCTGCGCGAAGAGGTCGACGAGCCTGGCGGAGCGCAGTCGGCGCGCCGCTTCGTGCAGTTCGGCGGATTCGGGGTGGATGTCGGCGTGCATGAGGTTCTGCATCGCGGGATGCGTTGCCGGGCGGCTGCCTGGCGCTCCAATGCTAGCATCGGATCCCGGGCCATGCCGCATGGGCGGCCCCACGCGCCGGATCCGACCTTGCCGATGACTGCGCCGAAACCTGCCGACAAGGACCTGCCGCTCAGGGAAGACACCCGCCTGCTCGGCCGCGTGCTGGGCGAGGTGCTGCGGGCGCAGACGGGGGAGGAAGGCTATGCGCGCATCGAGGCGATCCGCCAGACGGCGATTCACTTCCGTCGCGCGACCGGCGCGGCTGCCGACGCCGCGCGCCACGATCTCGCCGCGCTGCTGAATCCTCTGCCGATCGCCGCGGTCCTGGACGTCGTGCGGGCGTTCAGCTACTTCTCGCATCTCGCCAACATCGCGGAGGACGTCCACCAGAACAGGCGCCGGCGCGTCCATGCGCTCGCCGGGTCGCCCGCGCGTCCGGGCGATCTGGCCGACGCGGTTGCGAAGCTGCGCGAGACGGGTGTGGGGCTCGATGCGATCTCGCGCTGGCTCGACGATGCGCTGATCAGCCCGGTGCTGACCGCGCACCCGACCGAAGTCCAGCGCAAGAGCATCCTCGACGTCGAGCGCGAGATCTCGCGCCTCCTGACCTGGCGCGATCGCACGGCCCTCACCCCCGACGAGTCCGCCGAGCTCGCATTCCGGCTGCACACGCTGGTGCTCGAGCTGTGGCAGACGGCGATGCTCCGGTTCACCCGCTTGCGCGTCAAGGACGAGGTCGACAACGGCCTCGCCTATTACGGCTATACGTTCCTCGCCGAGATCCCGAGGCTCCATGCGTCGCTCGAGCGGCTGCTGCACACCGAGTTCGGCGCCGACGGCGTCAGGGTGCCCGCGTTCTTCCGCATGGGCTCGTGGATCGGCGGTGACCGCGACGGCAATCCGTTCGTCGTGGCCGAGACGCTGACCTATGCGATCCGCGCCCAGGCAGGGGTCGCGTTCGCGCATTACCTCGACGAGGTGCATCGGCTGGGGGGCGAGCTTTCGATCTCGACGCGTCTGGTGACCCCCTCGCCGGACCTGCTTGCCCTGGCCGGATCGGCGCGCGACCCCAATCCCCACCGTCAGGACGAGCCCTACCGGCAGGCGCTGATCGGGATCTACGCGAGACTCGCCGCGACCGCCCGCGGCCTGGCCGACATCGCGCCCGCGCGACGGTCCCAGGTCGAGGCCGCGGCCTACGCGTCACCCGGGGAATTTCGCGACGACCTCGAAACCATCGCGGCGTCGCTGGCGACCCATGGCGCAGCCGAGCTCGCCGTGCGCAGGCTCGACCCGCTGCGCCGGGCGGTCGATGTGTTCGGCTTTCATCTCGCGGCGATCGACCTGCGCCAGAACAGCGACGTGCATGAAAAGGCGGTTGCCGAGCTCCTGGTGCGTGCGGACGTGGTGCCCGACTACGCGGCGTTGCCCGAGGCCGAGCGCGTTGCGCTGCTGGCGCGCGAGCTCGCCAGCCCGCGCCTTCTGCATTCGCCGCATCTCGGGTATTCGGAGCGCACGAGCTCCGAGCTCGCGATCCTGCGGGTGGCCGCCGACGTGCATGCGCGCTACGGCCGCGACGCACTGCCGAACTACGTGATCTCCAAATGCCAGTCGGTGTCCGATCTCCTGGAGACGGCGCTGCTGCTGAAGGAAGTGGGCCTCGCGATGCCCGGAAGGCTCCACGTCAACATCGTGCCGTTGTTCGAGACGATCGACGACCTCGAGCGTTGCGGGGCGATCATGCGCGAGGCCTTCGCGTTGCCCGCCTACCGCGCGTTCGTCGCCAGCCGCGGCGACTGGCAGGAGGTCATGCTCGGCTATTCCGACAGCAACAAGGATGGCGGCTACGTGACGGCGAACTGGGCGCTGTACCGCGCCGAGCTGCTGCTGGTCGAGGCCTTTCGCGGGCATGGCATCGGGCTGCGGCTGTTCCACGGGCGCGGCGGCACCGTCGGTCGCGGTGGCGGGCCCAGCCACGACGCGATCCTCGCGCAGCCCGCCGGCAGCGTCAGCGGCGGCCTGCGCCTCACCGAGCAGGGCGAGATCATCGCGAGCAAGTATTCGGATCCGGAGCTCGGCAGGCGCAACCTCGAATCGCTGGTCGCGGCGACGCTGGAAGCGAGTCTCCACGACGCGGAACGGCTGGGCGAGCGCGCGCAGGCGTATTTCGAGGCGATGGACAGCCTGTCCGTGCATGCTTGCGCCGCCTACCGGGACCTGGTCTACGGAACGCCGGAATTCGTCGAGTACTTCCGGGCATCGACGCCGATCTCGGAAATCGCCGAACTCAACATCGGCAGCCGGCCTGCGTCGCGCAGCGCATCGGCGAGGATCGAGGACCTGCGCGCGATCCCGTGGGTCTTCAGCTGGGGCCAGTGCCGCCTGATGCTGCCCGGCTGGTATGGATTCGGCTCGGCCGTCGACGCCTGGCTCGCGGCGAACCCCGCAGGCATCGGATTGCTGTCGGAGATGCACGCGCGCTGGCCGTTCTTCCGCTCGATGCTGTCGAACATGGGGATGGTGTTTGCCAAGACCGACCTTGCGATCGCCTCGCGCTACGCAGAACTCGTTCCCGATCCCGGGATGCGCGCGTCGGTGTTCGGGCGGATCGCCGCGGAGCACGAGAGGACGCTGCGTCATTACCTGGCGATCACCGGGCAGCGGACGCTGCTCGAAGACAACCCGACGCTGGCCCGCAGCATCCGCAATCGCTTCCCCTACCTCGACCCGCTCAACCACCTGCAGGTCGAGCTCCTGCGCCGCTATCGCGCGGGCGCGACCGACGTCCGCTCGCGCAGCGCGATCCACCTGACGATCAACGGGCTCGCCGCCGGGCTGCGCAACAGCGGCTGATGCGCGCGCGGCGGGGCCTGCGCGGCGCAATGCGTGCACCGCACGGTATAATTCACCGACCGCGACTTGCGCTGTCCGGCGAAAGCCCGACAAGCCGCAGCCGCGCCCCCATCGATGCGTATCCTCCTTTCCAACGACGACGGTTATTTCGCTCCCGGCCTCGAGCATCTCGCCGCAGCGCTGCGCACCCGTGCCGACATCACCGTCGTCGCGCCCGAGCGCGATCGCAGCGGCGCCTCGAACTCGCTGACGCTCGATCGACCGTTGTCGGTGCGCCGCGCCCCCAACGGATTCCTGTTCGTCAACGGCACGCCAACCGATTGCGTGCACCTCGCGGTGACGGGCCTGCTCGACGAGCTTCCCGACATGGTGATCTCGGGCATCAACCTCGGGGCGAACATGGGCGACGACACCATCTATTCGGGCACCGTCGCGGCCGCGACCGAAGGCTACCTGCTGGGCGTTCCCTCCGTCGCCATATCGCTCACGTCCAGGACGGCCGCGCATTTCGAGACGGCGGCAGCGGTGGCAGTCGAGTTGCTCGACAGGCACCAGAGGCAGGCGTCCGGGCCGTGGCTGCTCAACGTCAACGTGCCCGACGTCCCGCAGCCGGCATTGAAGGGCTACCGGATCACGCGGCTCGGCCGGCGCCACAAGGCCGAGGATGTCGTGCGCATGCAGAGCCCCCGCGGCGAAACCGTCTACTGGGTCGGCGCCGCGGGCCCGGCGGCGGACTCGGGCGAGGGGACGGATTTTCATGCGGTCGAGAACCATTATGTTTCGGTGACGCCATTGCAGATCGACCTGACCAATCGCGATCAGATGGCCGGCGTCGCCGCCTGGCTGGATCACTGAGCGGCACAACGACAGGGAGACGCGGGCGATGGGAGCGCTCGGCGCGGGCAATCGGGGCGGAATGAGCGGCATCGGCATGACGTCCGACCGTACGCGCGCGCGCATGGTCGAGCGGCTGCGTGGCGAAGGCATACGCGACGAGGTCGTCCTGTCGGCGATGAACGCCATTCCGCGGCATATCTTCGTCGACGAGGCGCTCGCCATTCGCGTGTACGACGACGTTCCGCTCCCGATCGGCCATGGGCAGACGATCTCGCAGCCCTGGGTCGTCGCACGGATGTCCGAGCTCGCGCGCAACGGCCGCACGCTGGACAGCGTGCTCGAGATCGGCACGGGCTGCGGCTACCAGACCGCGGTGCTCGCCAGGATCGCCACGACCGTCTACACCGTCGAGCGGATCGGCGCGCTGGTCAACAAGGCGCGGCGTCACCTGCAGTCGCTGAAGATCCGCAACGTGCACCTCGCCCATGGGGACGGCAGCGCCGACCTGGGCGAAGCGCTGGCGGTCGACGCGATCGTCGTGACCGCGGGCGCGACCCACGTGCCGACCCCACTCCTGAAATACCTAAAGCCCGGCGGGCGGATGGTGCTGCCGCTGTCGGGCGGCGACGAGGGGGAACGCGGCACGCAGCATCTGACGGTGATCGAGCTCGGCCCGGCCGGAGTCCGCGAGCAGACCTTCGATGCGGTAAGATTCGTCCCTCTCCTTCCCGGACTCGCCTGAACTTTCGGGCTGCCGGCCAGTCGTTGGATCGATGTCTGCGCATTTCCCGTACCTCCGATTCGCTTCCACGGCGCGCCACCTCGCGGCGCTGACAATCGCGGCGCTCGTCGTCGCCGGATGCGCGAGCACGCGGCCCGCACCCGTCGAGGACCACGGCGGCGTGCGCGCCTCGGGTGGCGGGTCTGGCACTGCCAGCGGCGGCGCGAAGCGGCCGGCGGCGGGCGAGGCCGGCCCCGCGACCACCTACACGGTCAAGCGCGGCGACACGCTCTACCAGATCGCGCTCGACAACGGGCTCGATTACCGCGAGCTCGCCGCGTGGAACAACATCGACAACGTCAACAGGATCTATGTGGGCCAGGTGCTGCGCCTTGCCGCGCCGGGTCAGTTGCCGGCCGCGGCGCAAGTCGCAGCCGCGGGCGCCACGGGTACGGCTGCCGGCAATCAGGTCGGCGTGGCCTACGCCCCCGGGGGTGCCCCGGCGCCAAGCGCTGCGACGACTTCGCCCGACGGCGTCACCACCGCGCCGTTGCGGAGCGTGCCGCCGGTCGTCGCGGCACCCACCGGGACCGGGCCGTTCGCGCCCCCGGCCGCGGGCCAGGCCCCGCCAGTGACGGCGGCCGCATCACCGGTCGCCGCTCCCGGCGCCGGCCCGGCGACCGGGGTCCCGGGGTCTGCGACGGGTGCGGTCACCGTCGCAGGCGCAAGTGCGCCGCCGAGCCCAGCGAGCGGGACCGGCAACCTCAAGACCTCGCCCAAGGCGATCAAGCAACCGTATTCCGATCGGGTCGTGCGCGAGATGACGCTCGAAGCGAGCTCGGTTCCCGCGCCGCCGAATGCCGTCGTCGCGTCGGTGCCGGCGTCCGGCGCATTGCTGCCGGCGGCTGCCGCTCCACAGCCTGCGTCGCTGCCGACTGGCGCCGCCACGGGCGCCGCCGCAGGCGGTGACGACCAGCTCAACTGGATGTGGCCCGCCAAGGGCAAGGTGATCGCCCAGTTCTCGGACACGGCGAACCTCAAGGGCATCGACATCGCGGGCAGGGCGGGCGAACCCGTCTACGCCAGCGCGGCGGGGCGTGTCGTCTACGCCGGCTCGGGCCTGCGCGGTTACGGCAAGCTGATCATCATCAAGCACAACGCGACATATCTGTCGGCCTACGCGCACAACCAGGACATCCTGGTGAAGGAAGGCCAGCAGGTCGCGCGCGGCCAGAAGATCGCCGACATGGGCAACACCGACGCCAACCAGGTGAAGCTCCATTTCGAGATCCGGCGCTTCGGCAAGCCGATGGACCCCACGAAGTTCCTGCCGCCTGCCTGACCTGCGTCAGGGCTTGATCGCACGCAGCGTCGACGGCGAGGGCAGCACGTCGATCGCCCGCTCCAGCGTCGCGATCAGCGCAGCACGCTCCTGGCCCTGTTCCGGCGTCGTGCCGTAGCGCAGGCTCGCGAACGATTCCCCGATCGCCCGGAAAGCGATCTCGAACTGCGGCCAGCGCCTGGCCGCGCGTTGCGCATAGGCGATCGGTCCTTCCCATGCGGGGCGCGGCAGCCCGGCACGCGCGAGCCGTCTGCACAGCCCGCTCCAGAGGACGACGACGCGCTCGCTGCGCTTGCGCCGCGCGGCAATCCACCCGAGCACGGCCCCCGCCCACGCAAGCACCGCAACCAGGATCGCCACGACGATCTGCCACGGCGAGAAGGCATCGATCTTCCAGTCGCGCCACAGCGAGCGTTGCCGGTCGCGGTTGAACTCGATGACGTTGCGCCGCCACTGGTAATTGACCGCATCGATCGCGAGCTGCACGTTCTTCAGCCATCCGCCGTCGGCGCGCGCGAGCAGCGGCACCGGATCGCCGGCAGGAACGGCGCTCGCGAGGCCCCGCTCGATCCGGGAGGGTGCGACGGCGGCGGTCGGATCGAAGCGCTGCCATTGGCCGTCGACGAGCGCTTCGGCCCATGCGTGCGCGTCGGACTGGCGCACGATCATGTAGCCGCCGTTCGGATTGATGTCCCCGCCCTGGTAGCCGGTGACCACGCGCGCAGGAATTCCCGCCGCGCGCAGCAGGACGACGAACGCGCTCGCGAAATGCTCGCAGAATCCGCGCCGCGTATCGAACAGGAAAGCATCGACCGGATGGTCTTCGAGCAACGGCGGCGACAGCGTGTAATGGAAATCTTCCTCGCGGAACCAGCGCAGGACGGCGGCGATGTAGTCGCGGTCGTTCGGGTAGCGGCTGCGCAGCTCGCGGGCGAATTCGACGCTGCGTGGATTGCCGGGCGGGCGGCTGGATGCGATGGCGATGTCGGCTTTCGATGCGGCAGCATGGCGGTCGCGAAGGATCGATTGCTGCGTATAGCGCAGCGCCTGCGTGATGGGGAGGCGGGTCACCAGTTGCTCGTCGCTCGAAAGTCCGGCAAGGCCCCCCGCACCGGCGCGCGTCCCCGGATCCGCGTCGATCTGCGGCAGCGCCGAGGGAACGTCGAGCGCGAACAGCCAGTGATGGTCGTTGGCCTCGAGCGTCACCGCATAGGTGACGCGCATTCCGTCGCCGCTGGCGAGGCGACCGCCTCCGCGCGGAGGAAGCGCGCGCCATTCCCGTCCGTTGAACAATGAAAGCACGGGGCCGCGCCAGTAGCGCAATGCGCGCGGCGGGGGCGCGCCATTGAAGTCGACGCGAAAGGCCACGGCGTCCGAAAGCGACAATTCGCTGATCGAGCCGGGCGCCATCCGGTCGGACAGCCCGGTTCGCGCCGCGTGATCGGCAGGCAGCCCCCACAACGGGCTGGCCAGGCGGGGAAACAGCAGGAAGAGTCCTGCCGCGATCGGCAGTCCCTGCGCGATCAGCGTCGCCGTGCGCGCCCACGCCGCCCGCCAGCCAGGCGATGCGGGACGGTCGTCGGCGCGCGACAGCGCTTCCAGTGCGGCGCCGGCCGCAAGGACCGCAGGCAGCGCGGCCAGTCCCGCGGCAATCGACTGATCGTAGAAGAACGGCGTGATCAGCACGAACAGCGCAAGGCACACGAGAAGCGTGCCATCGCGCAAGGTCCGCGCTTCGACGAACTTGATGCCCAGGAGCACGAAGAGGAAGGCGACGCAGGGATCGCGGCCGATGAAATATCCATAGGATTTGCGCAGGGCGAGCGCGATCAGGAACGCGAACACGGCGAGCGCCCACGACGGAATGCGTGCAGGCTTCGCTCCTGGGCGCAGGCGGTCGCGGCGCAGCAGTGCAAACCGCAGCGCGACCAGCAGCAGCCCGAAAGCCGCGACCCATATCGGCAGGTGCAGGACCAGCGGCAGCTGCGCGACGGCGAGCAGCACGCCGAGCGATCTGAGCTGCGTCGCCGACAGCGCCGGCGCGGCGACGATCGCCTTGGGTGTCGTCGCTGCGGGGTCGCGCAGTGCGGAGAGCAGGGCAGCCATCAGGCCGGGTGCGGAAACAGCGCGAGCGCGGTCAGGGCGGCGCGCCGGTGCTCGGCCGACAGGCCCGGCGGCAGCGCCTGTCCCGGCAGCGACAGGGCGAAGGGCCGCGTCGCGCGTTCGGCTGCGAGCACCCATGCGCAGAGCCGCGACAGCTTCGCTTCCGTCGACAGCTGGGCAGGCAGCGCGGCGAACGACAGCACCAGCGGTCCCTGCCCGCCGGCGCCTTCGAACGACTTGCTGAACCAGCCGGCGCCACGCGCAACCGCCTTCCACGCGACGCGCTGAAGGGGATCGCCTCGCTGGTATTCGCGCAATCCCGCGAGCTCGGCGTCGTCGCCGCGTCCCGCATGGCGGCCATCGTCGCTGCGCGCCCCGCCCGGCAGCGGCGGAGCGTGGGCCTCGGGGGCCGGATAGGCGATCCCGGTCAGGGGAAAATGCACGTACGCCCAGCCGCGCCACAACCCCAGTGGGTGATCGGACGACAGCGTGATCCTCCCGAGGGCGACGCGACCGCGGTCGCGGGTCGGAACGGCCAGCATGACGGTGCGTGCGGCTCCGCCGGCGAGGCTCGCGAGCGCGGCAGCGCCCGCGGCCGCGACCCTGATCGATCGACGCCCGGAGGCGCCCGCCGCGAGCGACAGGGCGAAGGTCATCGGCTCGCCGGCGAACGAATCGCTCGCCGCCAGCGGCTTGATCTCGATTCCCGCGAGGTTGCGGAACGTGTGCAGCAGCGCCGCTGCGACGAGCCCGCTCAGCAGGAACGTGACGGCGAGCCCCAGCGACAGCGCGTAGTTGAGCGACGTCAGCAGCATGACGATGAGCGTCGCGATCAACGCATAGCCGCGGCGCGTGGGGAGGATGTAGATGCGCGAGTGGCGCAGCACCACCGGTACCCGGTCGGCAGGCGCGACGCGGAACGCGCGCTGGTGCAGCCGGCGCAGCACGGCACGGGTGAGCGGGGTGCCGGGACGCGGCGTCCGCGCACCGGCCGCGTGGCTGCTCACGGCAGTGCGACGGCGCGGATCAGGCCCTGCGCCTGAAACGACCCGGCACGCGCACCACCGGCCAGCCGATGGCCGGCCACGGCGGGGAATACGGCCTGCACGTCCTCGGGCACGACCATCGGCCGCCCGCCGATCAGCGCGTAGGCGCGCGCGGCGGCGAGCAGCATGAGCCCGGCCCGGGGGCTCAATCCCCGCCGTGCCGCGGAGTCTTCGCCGGCGCCGGCGGAGGTGCCCGCCAGATGGCCGCGCGATGCCGCCAGCAGCGCCTGGACGTAATCGAGAAGCGCCGGCGCGACGTGGATCGAGGCAGCTTCGCGCTGCCACTGCGCGAGCGTGGCCGCATCGGCCGCCGCGGCGAGATCGTCGAGTCGCGCGCGGCGGTCGCCGCCGGCCAGCAGCTCGCGCTCGGCGCCGGCATCCGGATAGCCGAGCTCGATCGCCAGCATGAATCGATCGAGCTGCGATTCGGGAAGCGGAAACGCACCGATCTGCTCGACGGGATTCTGCGTCGCGATGACGAAGAACGGGTCGGGCAGCTTGCGCGTCGCGCCGTCCTGCGAAACTTGGCGCTCTTCCATCGCCTCGAGGAGAGCGCTCTGCGTCTTGGGCGGCGCGCGATTGATCTCGTCGGCGAGCACGACCGAATGGAAGATCGGTCCGGCGTGGAAGCGGAAACTCTGCGCTCCGGCGTCGTACACCGAGACCCCGAGCACGTCGGCAGGAAGCAGGTCGCTGGTGAACTGGATCCGCGCATAGTTGAGGCCCAGCACCGTCGCGAGCGCCTGCGCGAGGGTCGACTTGCCGACGCCGGGAATATCCTCGATCAGGAGGTGGCCGCGGGCGAGCAGGCAGGCCAGCGCCAGCTTGAGAGGCTCCTCCTTGCCGACGACGATCTCGCCGAGCTGTTGCAGGATGGATGCCAACCGACGCGCGGTCGGGACGTCGTGGGATGCGGAACGAACGGTCATCGCGGTGCGGTCTCTGTCGATGCGAATCCCCCATTGTGCACCGTCGCGCGCTCGGTGCGCGCTCGTCACTTCGCCGTCCCGGCGTTACACTTAGCGTTCGACTTTCCGATTCGCACCGTGACCACCGCCTACATCACGCACCCATCCTGCCTGCAGCACGCGATGGGTTCCGACCACCCCGAGTGCCCGGAGCGCCTGACGGCGATCGGCGACCAGCTGATCGCCTCCGGACTCGATGTCCATGTCGCCCACCACGAGGCGCCCGCCGCCACCGACGAGCAGCTGGCGCGCGTCCACACCCGCGCGTACATCGACGCCATCGTGCGCGCGGTGCCCGAGCGCGGACTCAACTACCTCGACCCCGACACCGCGCTCAATCCCCATTCGGTGATCGCGGCGCGCCATGCGGCCGGCGCGGTGATCAAGGCGGTCGACCTGGTCTGCGGCGGCGAATTCGAGAACGCGTTCTGCGCGGTGCGGCCACCGGGTCATCATGCCGAAAGCGCGCGCGCGATGGGATTCTGCGTGTTCAACAGCGTCGCGGTCGGCGCTGCGCACGCGCTGGCGACGCACGGCCTGTCGCGCGTGGCGATCGTCGATTTCGACGTGCACCATGGCAATGGCACCGAGGAGATCTTCTCCGACGAACCGCGCGTCCTCATGGTGTCGACATTCCAGTACCCGCTCTATCCGTATTCCGGCATCGAGAACCCCGCGCCGAACATGGTGAACGTGCCGCTGCCCGCAGGCAGCGGGAGCGATGAGCTGCGGGATGCGGTCCGCGAGCGCTGGCTGCCCGCGCTCGACGCACACCGGCCCGAGCTGATCCTGATCTCGGCCGGCTTCGACGCGCACCGCGAGGATCCGCTGGCGGGCCTTGCATTCGTCGAGGGCGACTACGCGTGGGTCACCCGCGAGCTGATGCAGGTTGCCGCGCGTCATGCGCAGGGCCGCATCGTGTCCTCGCTCGAAGGCGGCTACGCGCTGTCGGCGCTGGGCCGCAGCGCCGTGGCGCACATGCGCGAGCTGGTCGCCGCCTAGGCCCGGCTCGAAGGCCGTCGGCATCGCATGAGGACTTCCTGACGATGCCGCGGCCCGGGGGCGACGCGGCCGGGCGGATGCGCGTGCCCGATGCTGCCATCGTCGTGCGCGATCTGTCGAAGCGCTATGCGAAAGTCGATGCGCTGCGGGGCGTGAGCTTCGACGTTCGCGCCGGCACGACGACGGCGCTACTCGGCGGCAATGGCGCCGGCAAGACGACGACGCTGTCGATGCTGCTCGGCGTCCTGCTGCCGAGCGCGGGCACGATCGAAGTGCTGGGCTGCGACATGCTGCGCGACCGCTATCGCGTGCTGCCGCGGATGAACTTCACCTCGCCTTACGTGGACCTTCCGAAGCGTCTCACCGTGCGCGAGAACCTGCGCGTGTTCGCCGATCTCTACGGCGTCCGGGACCCCGGGCGCCGCGTCGACGCCCTCGCCGACGAGCTCGACCTGACCGGCGTGCTGAAGCGGCCCTACGGCGATCTGTCGGCGGGGCAGCGAACGCGCGTGTCGCTCGCGAAGGCCCTGCTGAATCGCCCGGACGTGCTGCTGCTGGACGAGCCCACGGCGTCGCTCGATCCCGACATCGGCGACCGGATGCGCAGCTATCTCGAGCATTACCAGCGGGAGAGCGGTTGCACGATGCTGCTCGCGTCGCACAACATGAACGAAGTCGAGCGGATGTGCTCGGAGGTCATCATGCTGCGCGCAGGCAGCGTCGTCGACCAGGGAGCGCCTTCCGAGCTTATCGAGCGCTACGGGCGGGGGACGATGGAGGAGGTGTTCCTCGACATCGCGCGCGGGGCCGCAGGCGCCGGCCGCGAGCCGCCGGTCGGCGCCGCGGCCGAGGAGGTGATGCCGTGAAGACCGCGCGTCGCGGGTGCGCAGCGGATCGGAGCGGCGGGTGAGCGCGGCGCAACCGGCCGTCGCGCCGCAGACGGGCGTCCTGGCGTCCCTGCGCCGGGTGCGCGCACTGTGCAGGCGTCATGGCTACCTGCTGCTCAAGAGCTGGCCGCGCCTGGTGTCGATCGCCTATTACCCGACGGTCACGATGGTGCTGTGGGCGTTCCTCACGCTCTATCTCGCGCCGACCAACGGCTTCCTGAAGAGCGCGCCCGGGTTCTTCATCGGAGCGGTGCTGCTGTGGGACGTGCTGTTTCGCGGGCAGCTCGGCGTGTCGCTGACGTTCATCGAGGAAATCTACTCGCGCAATCTCGGGAACCTGTTCGTGAGCCCCCTGCGCCTCCACGAGTTCGTCGCCGGACAGCTCGCGATGAGCGTGATGCGCACGCTGATCGGCGTCGGAAGTGCATGCCTTTTCGCATGGCTGCTGTTCCACTATTCGATATTCTCGATGGGCCTGCCTCTGGTCGCATTCTTCAGTTGCCTGCTGATGTTCGGGTGGGCGATCGGACTTGCAGTTTCGGCGATGCTCCTGCGCTATGGCCTCGGTGCCGAAGAGCTCGCATGGGCGGCGATCTTCCTGGTGGCCCCGGTGTCGGGCGTCTACTATCCGGTCGCCGTGCTGCCGCA
>DATIQL010000175.1:0-7961 GCA_035470905.1 Casimicrobiaceae bacterium | reverse complement strand
CTCAATCGCGTGCTGAAGCGCATCCGGGCGATACGGGAGGAGCGCTACGGCCTGTTCCGCGGGTTCTTCCGCGGCGCCAGCGACGCGGCCGACGCCGCGGAAAACCTGCAGCCGCGCCTGCATACGATCGTGCTGGGCGAGCGTGCGCACGCGGTGGGGCGGGCGCTGGGGGAGCTGGCGATCGAGGCGTCGGTCGAGGTGACGGGGGTGCGGCGGAACGGCGCGCGGTCAGTCAAGCCGGAGGGCGATTTCCGCTTCGACGCGGGCGACGCGGTCGTGCTCCTCGGTCGGCCGGCGGATCTGGCGCGCGCCGAGAAGCGGCTGCTCGACGGGGCGTGACCGCCTGCGCGTGCCCGCTTCGACACGCCCACATCGGCACGCCCACGTCGGCATGCCTGCATCGGCTTGCCTGCATCGGCGTGGGGCGCGCGGTGGCGGGCTGTCGCTCCGGACTTCGGCGTCGCAAACCTCGTCGTCGAGCGGGTCCCGGTGCGGCGGCGCTCGAGTACATCGGTAACTGAATGGGGCAGGCGGACTCGCTTGCCGCCCCACCCGCTTCGCGACGACTGCGCCGCAGGCGCCTCGGGTGCGTACCCGCCACCGCGCGCCAGCCGATGCGGCAGCGTCGGTCGAACGTGAAACCCGGACGGACCACCGTTTCGAGTCGGCACCGACCGTGTGGCGGCGGCGGGGCAGGGCGGGCGAAGCGCCCGTGGGAGTGCCGGCCGTCGCGGGTGGTGCGGCGAGCGAGCCCGACAGGAATCCATACGGCAGGATGTCCTCGAGCGATGGCGCACCGGGACCCGCAGGCCGGCGTTCACGGACTCCGGGTGGGGCGACCCGGCCCGCCCCGCTGCCCAATGCAAAGTTCCCGGGCGCGGCGCCCCGGCCTGCCCCGCTGCCCCGAACACTGTTTCAGACGAACCCGATGGCGGCGATCGCCCCGATCCGACGCCGATGCTGCAGCAGGCGCGCTACCAGTAGGTCTCGAGCGTGATGTGCCCGGGCTCCTTGCGCCGGTGACGGCGCATCCCGCGGGTCGCGAGCACCTTCTGGACGTCCTCGACCATCGCCGGATTGCCGCACAGCATGGCGTGCGCGTTGTCCGGCGTCAGCGGCAATCCCACGCGCCCCTCGAGCCGGCCATCCTCGATCGCCTGCGGGATGCGGCCGGCAAGGGCGTCGGGATGGGGCTCGCGGCTCACCATCGGGACGTAGTGGAACGCTCCGGGACGGGCGCGCCCGATGTGCGCGATCTCGTCGCGATAGGTGAGTTCGTCGGCATAGCGCACCGAATGCACGAGGACGACCTGCCGGAACTTCGCCCACGGATCGTCGGTGCGCAGCATCGACAGGAAGGGTCCGATCCCGGTCCCGGTCGACAGGCACCACAGCGACTCGGCCTCCGCCGTTTCCGAGATGCTGAAGAAACCATTGGCCCGAGGTGCGAGCCATACGCCGTCGCCGGGATTCAGGAGGGCGAGCCTGGGCGAGAGCGGCCCTTCGGGCAGTATGATGAAGTAGAACTCGTGAGGCTGCAGCGACGGGGGATTCACGAACGAATAGGGACGGCCGACCATCGGCTCCTTGGAGCCGGGCGGGGCCGGCAGCGCCAGCCGCGCGAACTGGCCTGCCGTGAACGTCAGCGCCGGGGCCTCGACCTGCAGCGAGAACAGGTTCTGCGTCCACTGTCTGCGGCCGGCCACGCGGCCATCTATCCACGCACTCATGCGTTGGGTCCCGTCGCGATAAAATGGCCATTATGCCAACGCGCCCCAAACGGGCGACGCTCGCCGGAAACCGGGTCTACCTCCGGCCCCCGAAGCGCGTCGATCAGCAGGCCTTCATCGCCAGCGCACGCGCGTCCCGCGCGCTCCATGCGCGCTGGGTCCATGCGCCGGAGACCCCTGCCGCCTACGCGGCGTATGTCGCACGCTACACCCCCGCCAACGCTTCGCCGATCCACGTCGGGTTCCTGGTGCTGCGCAACGAGGACGATGCGCTGGCTGGCGTGTTCAATTTCTCCGAAATCGTCCGCGGAGCCCTTCGCAGCGCTTACGTCGGCTACTACGGCTTCGCACCGCTCGCGGGCAGCGGCTACATGACGGAGGGCTTTGCGCTGGCTCTCGACATCGCGTTTCGCCAGCTGCGGCTGCACCGGATCGAGGCCAACGTCCAGCCGGCCAATGCGCGCTCGCTCGCCCTGCTCGAGCGCATCGGCTTCACCCGCGAGGGCTACTCGCGGCGCTACGTCAAGATCGCCGGTCGCTGGCGCGACCACGTGCGCTTCGCGATGCTTGCCGAAGACTGGAAGGTCCAGCGCCAGCAGGTCCGTCGCGCACTCGCAGCGGGACGATGATCGCGCACGGGCGGCGGGCGAAGATCGGGCTGCTGTCGCTCGCGCTCGGCGGCTGCGCATCGACGCCTGCGATCACCCCCGGCGTGCCGCACGCGGTCGCGCGCGTCGTGATCGCACCCTACGCGATGCACGAGGAATGCGTCCGGCTCGGTCCGGGCGATCGCGTCGACTACCAGTACGACAGCAGTGATCCGCTGAAATTCGACATTGGCTACCGCGAAGGGGGGAACGTGCTGATGCCCGTCGTGCGCGGGCCGTCGGCGTCGGCCAGCGGGACCTACGAGGTTCTGATCGCGCACCGGTACTGCATGACCTGGGAAGCGGGGCCGCCGGGTGCGATCATCCGCTACCGGATCCTGGTGAGGCCGCCGATCCGATGACCGCCGCGCCGACGCTGCTGTTCGACCTCGACGGCACGCTGACCGACAACTACGCCGGCATAGCGGCGTCGATCGGTCATGCGCTGGCGCGCCTCGGCGCACGGATGCCCGACGAGCAGACGCTGCGCGGCTGCGTGGGCCCGCCATTGCGCGAATCGTTCGCGCGGCTGCTGGCGACGACCGACGCCGCGCGCATCGAGCTTGCGATTGCGCACTATCGGGAGCGCTATTCCAGCGTCGGATGGTGCGAGAACGTCGTCTACGGGGGAATCGAGCACGCACTCGCCGCGCTGGGCGCCCGTGGGGGACGGATGTTCGTGTGCACGGCGAAACCCACGGCGTTCGCGCGGCGGATCGTCGTGCATTTCGGCCTCGAGACGCATTTCGAGGGCGTCTACGGCGCGGATCTCGACGGACGTCACGACGACAAGTCGCTGCTGCTCGCGCACCTGCTCGCGCAGGAGCGGATCACGCCACGGGACGCGGTGATGATCGGCGATCGCGCGGGCGACGTGAAGGCCGCGCGCGCCAACGGCGTGGCGGCGGTCGGTGTGCTGTGGGGGTATGGCTCGCGCAGCGAGCTCGCCACCGCGGACCGGGTCGTCGAATCCCCCGGCGATCTCGTTGCGGAACTGGACGGCCTGGCGGGTCTGCGGACCCGCGGCGGCAGCGCCTTTCAGATCTCGGCGTAGTTGTACGTGCGCCCGTGCTCGACCTCGGCGAGCACCAGGCGATCGACAATCGTCGCGGCGGCGACATCGGGTCGCACCAGCCTGCCCGACGCGTGGAAATCCTGGAACATGGCGACGCTCGGCAGCCGCTCCGCCGGCTGCGAGCGAATGAACGTCTGCATCGGCGTGTCGATGATGCCCGGGCGCAGCGTGATCGCGCGAAAGCGCGGCGACACGTGTTCGACGGCGAGGGCGCGGGTCAGCATCTCCAGCCCCGCCTTGGCGATCGAGTACAGCGACGCGCCGGGAATCGCGGACTGCGAGGCCCCCGACGACACGTTGATGATCCGCGAGTCGACCGGCTGGTCGACGAATGCGCGGCAGAACCGGTTGGCGATCGCCGTCGGCGCCGCCAGATTGACCGCGAGCGAAGCCACGATGCCGGCGGCGTCGAGCCGCCCGAGCACGCCGACCGGCTCGGCGCTCGCCGCGTTGTTGAACAGGCACACGCTCGCGGGGCCCGCCGCCGCAAGCTCGGCGAATGGCGCTGCGAGCGCCGCGTCGATCGCCGCCACGTCGGCCAGATCGCAGGCGACGAAACGATAGCCGCCGCCCACGAGCTGCGGCGACGACGAGCGTCCGACGCCGACGACGCGGAAGCCGCGCGCGAGCAGCAGCCGGGCGATCGCCTCTCCCAGGCCCTTCGACACTCCGGTGACGATTGCGCTGTGCATCGACGTCGCTCTACTTGCCTTGCGTACCGTTCTTCTTCAGGTCGGCCTGCGCGCTCGCAAGCTCCTTCTCGAGCTGGGGCAGCGGCAACGCACCGGGGATGATCGTGCCGTCGGCGAAGATCAGCGTCGGGGTCGCATTGATGTGCAGCGAGGCGCCGAGTGCCTGCGTCTTGGCGACCGGATCGCCGCAGTCGCCCTTGTTGTCGGGGAGCCTGCCCGTCGCGAAATAGGCGTCCCAGGCCTTGGCCCGGTCGGGCGCGCACCAGAGAATCTTCGACTTGCGTGCGGCATCCGGGTGCAGCTGGTCGATCGGGAACAGGAACGTGTAGACGGTGACGTTGTCGAGCCCCTGCATCTCCTTCTCGAGCCGATGGCAGAACGGGCAATCGGCGTCCGAGAAGAGGTAGATCGTCCGCGATCCGTCGCCCTTGACGCGCTTGAACGCGAGGTCCAGCGGCAGCTTGTCGACGGCGACGCGGTTCAGCTTGCGCGACCGGGCCTCGGTCAGGTTGGTCTTGGTCGCAGTGTCGTAGATCGAGCCGACGAACACGTAGGTGACCTTGGGATCGGTGTAGATCAGCTGATCGCCGAGCATCACCTCGTAGAGCCCCAGGTAGCCGCTCTTCGCGATGTGGCTGATCTCGGCGCCGGGAAATTTCTGCAGCAGCAGCTTGCGAATCGCCGTCACATCCGGACTTTCGCCGGGCGCGGGCGAAGCCGCGGTCATCGCCGACGATGCCTGTGACGCAGGCGCCTGGGCCCAGGCGGCCTGCATCACGCATGCGGTCGCGGCGATCGCGGCGAAGCGGAACAGCGACAGCCAACGAGTCTCATTCATTCGATTCTCCGGAAATTGCGTTTATCGCAGCGCCGAGTGTGCCAGCGCCTGCTTGATCATCGGCAGCCTGTCGACGGCGGAAAGTCCGGCGTTGCGCAGGGTACGCAGCCAGGGGGTCCGCGCGCCGAACAGGCGGGCAAGCCCGTCGGTGACCGTCTGCATGGCCAGCACGGGCTCCGCCCGGCGCCGTGCGAAGCGCTCGAGCAGGACCGGTGCGCCGGCATCGGCGACCGGGCCGCGCTCCGCCAGCACCATTGCCAGTGCCTGCGCGTCCCCGAAGCCAAGGTTAACACCCTGCCCGGCGAGCGGGTGCACACCATGCGCAGCATCGCCGACGAGCGCCATCCGATGGGCGATGGACGTCGGCAGGCGCAGCGATCGCAGCGGGAATGCGGCCGGCGCGGTGAGCAGCGTCAGCGCGCCCAACGCGTTGCTCCCGGCCGCCATGACCCTTGCGCAGAACTCTTCATGCGGCAGCGCCATCAACTCCCGCGCAAGCCCGTCGGGCGCCGACCAGACCATCGAGATGCGGCGGCCCGGCAGCGGCAGCCAGGCGAGCACGCCGCCATCGTCGCGAAACCATTGTCGCGCCCATCCATGATGCGCTTGCTCGCATTCGAAATTCGCGACAACGCCCTGCTGCCCGTAGTCCCGCGGCTCGGCAAGAAGCCCGGCCGCGCGCCGCACCCAGGAATTGAGGCCGTCCGCCCCGACGATCAGCCGACCCGAATAGCTGCGGCCGTCGTCGAGCGCCAAGGTGCCCTCGGTCGCCGACCAGGCGAGCTTTGCGAAGCGCCCCCTCGCGACGACATCGACGCCCGCCGCATGTGCCTGCAGCAACAGCGCGGCGCGCAGCGCGCGCTCCTCGACGATCCATGCAAGCGCACGCTCGCCGAGTTCGTAGGCGGAGAACGAGAGGGTCGCACCGCCGTCGCCCTCGATGCGCATCGATTCGATCGCGGCGATGCGCTCGCAGGACAACCCCTGCCATGCGCCGATCGCCTGCAGGAACGACGCGCTGCCCGGGCTGATCGCGTAGACGCGAACGTCCCAGCCGTCGGTGTCCGCCGCGGCCAGCGGCCCGCGGTCGACCAGCGTCACGGCGAGTCCTGCGCGGGCGAGCGCCGCCCCGAGCGCCAGGCCGACGAGACCCGCACCGGCAATGACGACGTCGCGGCTCGAAGTCTCAGTCTGATCGGTCATTCGGGCAGGGTTTCGACGACCAGCTGCTGGTTCGTGTAGATGCAGATCTCCCCGGCGATCGACAGCGATTTGGCGACGATCTCGGCGGCGGGCAGCTCGGTGTTGTCGAGCAGCGCCCGCGCCGCCGCCTGGGCGTATGCGCCGCCCGACCCAATGGCGACGATCCCGTGCTCGGGCTCGAGCACGTCGCCGTTGCCGGTCACGATCAGCGATGCCGTGTGATCGGCGATGGCGAGCATCGCTTCCAGCCGGCGCAATATGCGATCCGACCGCCAGTCCTTGGCGAGTTCGACAGCGGCGCGGGTCAAATGTCCCTGGTGTTTCTCGAGCTTGCCCTCGAAGCGCTCGAACAGCGTGAACGCGTCGGCGGTCGCACCTGCGAATCCGGCAAGCACCTTGCCGTGGTAGAGGCGCCGGACCTTCCTCGCCGTCGCCTTGATCACGACTTGGCCGAGCGTGACCTGGCCATCGCCGCCCAGCGCAACCTTGCCGGCACGTCGCACCGACAGGATCGTCGTCCCGTGGAAGATCTCGCCCGTCACGACAACGTCACCCTTCCTTCACTCGATCTTCTTGAGGAAATGGCGGGGCGAGATGCCGATCAGGAGCAGCAGCGCGCGCACGATCGGCGTCGCGCCGACGATCTGCACCGCCTTGTGCTGGCCCTCGAGGCGGAGGATCGAATTCAGAAGCGCGCCCGCACAGACGAAATCGATGCGCGCGACGCCGCTCATTTCGATGGTCACGATGTCGCGTTGCGCGGCGAACTGGTCGAGTTGCGCGAGGTGCATCGGCGCGGCGCCCACGATCGCCCCCTCCCAGACGAGGGTTTCGGCGTCGAGCGCCGCCCCTGATGGTCCGGCCGCGGGCGGCGCGGACGCCGCCTCGGGCAACGGTCCGCCGCCCGCGCCGCGCCGCCGGGCACGCGGCGGAGGCTCCCACGACGGCGGCGAGAGCTCGAAGGTCACCGCGTACTCGACCGCCCGGTCGTCGAAACCCGCCTGATCGTGATGCCATTGCCTGAGCTCGAGCGACAGCAGCCACGCGCCCTCTCCGCCGTCCTTGCCCTTTGCGACCGCCGCTTCCAGCGCCGCAACGAGCTTTTCGGGCCGCTGGATCGCAAGCTCCATCCGCTGGCGGCGCGCACGGGCGAGCTCGTGCGCCAGCATGCGGGCGCCTTCGTCGTCGAACCCGGTGATCGAAGCGAGATCGATTCTGGCGCGCGGAACGCATTTTTCCAGCGCCCGCCTCAAGCCGTCGAGCTGGGCGCTGCTTCCCGACGAAAGCTTGCCGGTGATCGCGATGTAGCCGCCCTGCCCCTTGTCGTCCGCCTGCGGTTGCGCCCTCACGTCCCACGAGGGCGCCGAACTCTCGAACTGGAGGACGTAATTCATCGCCAGCTGGTCGAACGCCGCGCGATCGTTCTCGCGCTGCAGCAGGTCGAAAAGCGCGAGCCACGCGAGCGCCGACTGCCTGGCTTCGGGATCCGCCTGGATGCCCTGCTCCAGCACCGGCCGCGCGGCCCGCTCCTGACCGCTCGCATACAGCAATGCCGCGTTCTCGAGAACTTCGCACAGGCCGGGATTGGCCTGCGCGACCTCGATCGCGGCGGGAGCGGTCGACCAGTCGATGATGCTTGCGCCGCGCAGGCTGGACTCCCCCAACGGCTCGAACGCAGGCGATTTTCCGGCCTTGCGGCTTGCCGCCTGGGCCGCGAGCTCGCGCGCCGACACGACATGCGGAGGCTTCGGCGGGGGAGCCCCGCTCGATGCCTTC
>DATIQL010000174.1:0-5505 GCA_035470905.1 Casimicrobiaceae bacterium | reverse complement strand
GGGGGGCCCTAGCGCCTCGCCGTCGGCCACATGGCGCGCTTTGCCGAAGACCACGCCGTTGGCGACATCGGCCATGAGGGCGAGCGAGAGCGCCATCCTCCGCATCACGCGACTCCTGGGTGAACCGGCAAATGGTAGATGCGCTCGCCAGTGAGTTTTGCCAGCGCATTGGCGACTGCCGGTCCGATCGGCGGCACGCCGGGTTCGCCGACGCCGGTCGGTGCTGCAGTCGAGGGCACGATGTGCACCTCGATCGCGGGCATCTCGTTGATCCGCAGCACGCGGTAGTCGTTGAAGTTCGACTGCGCGACGCCACCGTCCCGGATCGTGATCTCGCCGAAGAGCGCGGCCGACAGCCCGTAGCCGATCCCGCCTTCCATCTGCGCGCGCACGACGTCGGGGTTGACCGCCAGCCCGCAGTTGACCGCGCAGACGACGCGATCGACCGTGAACGACTGGTCGGCGTTGACCGTGACCTCGACGACCTGCGCGACTGCGGTGTCGAACGATTCGTGGACGGCGATTCCGCGTGCGCGTTTCGCGCCGTTGCGGCCGGGTGCGAGCGGCTGCCCCCAGCCAGCCTTGTCGGCGGCGAGCTCGAGCACCGACAGGTGCTTCGGCTGCTTCGCGAGCAGAGTCTTGCGGAACGCCACCGGGTCCTTGCCGCCGGTCGCGGCCAGCGCGTCGATGAAGGTCTCGGTCGAGTAAGCCGTGTGTGTCGAGCCGACCGAGCGCCACCATTGCACCGGTACGCCGATCTGCGGCGAATGCAGGTCGACATGGAGGTTGGCGATCGCGTAGGGCAGGTTGGCCGCGCCTTCGACCGACGTGGGATCGATGCCGTTCTTGATCATCCCCGCCATCGGCGTTCCGTCCAGGATCGACTGGCCGACGATCCGCTGCTGCCAGGCGACGACGTTGCCGTCGGCATCGAGCCCCGCCTGCAGCGTGTGGTAGTACGCCGGCCGGAAGTAGCCGGCCTGCATGTCGTCCTCGCGCGTCCACACGAGCTTGACGGGAATCCCGCGCTGGCCCTGGGCGGCGAGCCCCTTGACGATCGCCGCGGCCTCGAGCACGTAATCGGAATTCGGATTTGCGCGGCGACCGAAGCTGCCGCCGGCGTAGAGCTGGTGGATCGTGACCTGGGCAGGCTCGAGTCCCAGAGCCTTGGCGACGGCTGCCTGGTCGACCGTCTGGAACTGCTCGCCGTTCCACACCTCGGCGCGGTCGGCGTCGAGCCGGATCACGCAGTTCATCGGCTCCATCGCCGCGTGCGCGAGATAGGGGAACTCGTAGGCGGCATCGAGCTTGTGCGCAGCCTTGGCGAGCGCGCCCGCGGCGTCGCCGTCGTTGCGCGCGACCGTGCCCGGCTTGCCGGCGAGGCGCTTGTACTCGGCCAGGATGTCGGACGACGAATACTTGAAGCCCGTTGCTTCGTCCCACTCGATCTTCAGCGCATCGCGTCCGCGCCTGGCGTCCCAGAAGCCGTTGCCCACCACCGCGACGCCGTTCGGCACCTCGACGACGAAGCGGATGCCCGGCAGGCCCTTCAGCCCGTCGGCGCCGATGTTCTTCACCTTCGCGCCGAAGCGCGGCGGATGCGCGACCACCGCGGTCAGCATGCCCGGCAGCTTGACGTCCTGCGTGTAGATCGCGGTGCCGGTCGATTTCGCCCTGGCGTCGCTGCGCGGAACGTGCTTGCCGATGTAGACGAAATCCTTCGGGTCCTTGAGCGTCGGCGATGCGGGCACCGGCTCCTTCGCCGCGGCCGCCGCGAGCTCGCCGAAGCTCGCTTTCCTGGCGCCATGCGACACGACGCCGTTTTTCACGGTGATCGCCTCGGCCGGCACCTTCCAGCGCGCGGCCGCAGCCGCGACGAGCATCGCGCGCGCCGCCGCGCCGGCCTGGCGGTACTGCTCGAACGAATTGGCCATCGAGCTCGAGCCACCGGTGCCCTGCATCGGGCCCCACTGGAGATTGTTGTAGAGCTTCGCGTCGGCGGGGGCGCCTTCGACCTTCACCTGCGACCAGGCGGCGTCGAGCTCCTCGGCGACCAGCGTGGGCAGGCCGGTGTAGGTGCCTTGGCCCATCTCGAGGTGCTTGACGATCACGGTCACCGAGCTGTCCGCCGCGATCCGCAGGAAGCCGTTGGGGGCGAATTCGGGGCCCGGTGGCCCTGCCTTCGCGGCCTTCGCCGTCGCGGCCAGCGCCGCGTCGACGCTGAAGATGCCCAGCGTCAGGCCGCCGGCTGCCGCTGCCGCCACCTTGAGAAACACGCGGCGGCCCGCGCCGTCGGCCGGGGGCTGCGATGAGAACATGCGCATGGGATTCATCGTCGGCTCCTTCAGCCCAGGCTCTTGCCCGCGTCCTTGATCGCGGCGCGGATGCGCGCGTAGGTCGCGCAGCGGCAGATGTTTCCTGCCATCGCGTTGTCGATGTCGGCATCGCTGGGATGCCGGTTCCCGGCGAGCAGCGCCGCCGCCGACATCAGCTGTCCCGACTGGCAGTAGCCGCACTGGGGAACGTCGAGCCGCTCCCACGCCGCCTGCAGCGCCTGCGCTTCGCGGGTCTTCAATCCCTCGATGGTCGTGACGTCGGTGCCCATCTTGAGCGACGACAGCGGGACCTGGCAGGAACGCACCGGCTGTCCCTCGACCAGCACCGTGCATGCGCCGCACAGCGCCTTTCCGCAGCCGTACTTGGTGCCGGTGAGATTGAGCGAATCGCGCAGGATCCACAGCAGGGGCGTGTCGCCCGGGACGCTGGCCGCGATGTCGACGCGTACCTTGTTGACGAACAGGATCGGCATGGGGTGCTCCGAGGGTGCCTGGGTCGATGTGAAACCTGCAATGTTAGGCGATTTCCGGTCGCACCGGCAGGGCGGGCATTTCCTGGCGCGTCCGCCGCGTTTCGGCATCGGGTTCGGCATCGGCCCGGGATGCGGGAAACGGGCATGCGAAACGCTATAATGTACGGTTCACATGAATTCGACGGGAAAGCACGATGGAAGCCGAACACCTGAATGCGATCGGCAATGCGATCGCAGGCCTGAAGGACAGGACCGCGCAACTTCGGAGGTATCTTTGACTTCGAAGTGAAAGCGGCACGCCTGGCCGCGGTCGACCGCGAGCTCGAGGACCCCAGGATCTGGGACAACCCGCAGCGGGCCCAGGAGCTCGGCAAGGAGAAGAAGGAGCTCGGCGGCGTCGTGCTGACGCTGACCGCGCTGCAATCGGGCCTCGAGGACAGCAGCGAGCTCTACGAGCTGGCTCGTGCGGAAGGCGACGACGCCACGCTCGGCTCGATCGAGAGCGACGTCGCCGGGCTCGAGCGCACGGTCGCGGGCCTCGAGTTCCGCCGGATGTTCCACAATCCGCTCGACCCCGGCAACGCATTCATCGACATCCAGGCAGGCAGCGGCGGGACCGAGGCGCAGGACTGGGCGTCGATGCTGCTGCGGATGTACCTGCGCTACTGCGAGCGCAAGGGCTACCGGGTCGAGGTGCTCGAGGAATCGCCGGGCGAAGTCGCCGGCATCAAGAGCGCATCGATCAAGGTCGACGGCGAATACGCCTACGGCTACCTGCGCACCGAGACCGGCGTGCATCGGCTGGTGCGCAAGAGCCCCTTCGATTCCAATGCGCGGCGCCACACGTCCTTCGCAAGCGTGTTCGTCTATCCCGAGGTCGACGAGTCGATCGAGGTCGAGATCAATCCCGCCGACCTGCGGATCGACACCTACCGGGCGTCGGGCGCGGGCGGCCAGCACATCAACAAGACCGATTCCGCGGTCCGCATCACCCACCTGCCGACCAACATCGTCGTGCAATGCCAGAACGACCGTTCGCAGCATCGCAACCGCGCCGAGGCGTTCTCGATGCTGAAGTCCAAGCTCTACGAGCTCGAGCTGCGCAAGCGCCAGGAACAGCAGGCGAAGCTCGAGGATTCGAAGACCGACATCGGCTGGGGACACCAGATCCGCTCGTACGTGCTCGACCAGTCGCGGATCAAGGACCTGCGGACCAATCACGAGGTCGGCAACACCCAGGCAGTGCTCGACGGCGATCTCGACGACTTCATCGCAGCGAGCCTCAAGCAGGGAGTCTGATTTGAACGAACAAGAACCGCGCGACCAGAACCAGGTCATTGCCGAGCGGCGGGCGAAGCTCGCCGCGCTGCGGTCCGCAGGCCAGGCCTACCCGAACGATTTCCGGCGCGACGCGCTCGCCGGCGAGCTCCATGCCGCCCACGGTGCGAAGGAAAATGCCGAGCTCGAGCCCGCCGCGATCCGGGTCGCGGTGGCGGGACGGATGCTGCTGAAACGGGTGATGGGCAAGGCCTGCTTTGCGACGATTTCCGACATGTCGGGACGCATCCAGCTCTACGTGACGCTCGACGGCGTCGGCGCCGGGACGCTGGAAGCGTTCAAGCACTGGGACCTGGGCGACATCGTCGGCGCGACCGGCACGCTGTTCAAGACCAAGACCGGCGAGCTGTCGGTCAAGTGCGATTCGGTGCGGATGCTCGCCAAGTCGCTGCGCCCGCTGCCGGAGAAATTCCACGGCATGACCGACCAGGAGCAGCGCTACCGGCAGCGCCACGTCGACCTGATCACCAACCCGGGCTCGCGCGAGGTCTTCGTCAAGCGCTCGCAGATCGTGCAGGCGATCCGCGAGTTCTTCGTCGCGCGCGGCTATCTCGAAGTCGAGACGCCGATGATGCATCCGATCCCGGGCGGCGCCGCGGCGCGTCCGTTCGTCACCCATCACAACGCGCTCGACATGCAGCTCTACCTGCGGATCGCGCCCGAGCTGTATCTCAAGCGGCTGGTCGTCGGCGGCCTCGAAAAGGTGTTCGAGATCAACCGCAACTTCCGCAACGAAGGCATCTCGACCCGGCACAACCCCGAGTTCACGATGCTGGAGTTCTACGAGGCCTACCGCGATTACGGCTATCTGATGGACCTGACCGAGGAGCTGCTGCGCACCGTCGCGCAGCGCGTCCTCGGCACGACTAGCGTCACCTACCAGGGCGAGACGATCGACCTCGGTCGCCGATTCGACCGGCTGACCATGGCCGAGGCGATCCACAAGCACAATCCGCAGTACCCGCTGCACGAGCTCGCCAAGCCTGAATACCTGCGCGTCGCGCTGGCGCCCTTCGACGAGGAGGTGTTCGCGACCGACGGCGTGGGCCTGCTGCAGCTCAAGCTCTTCGAGCAGACCACCGAGGAGAAGCTCGTCCAGCCGACGTTCATCGTCGCGCATCCGACCGATGTTTCGCCGCTGGCGCGCGCCAACGACGCGAACCCGGCGATCACCGACCGCTTCGAGCTCTTCATCAAGCGGCGCGAGATCGCGAACGGGTTCTCGGAGCTCAACGATCCCGAGGACCAGGCGGCGCGCTTCGCCGCGCAGGCCGCGGCCAAGGAGGCGGGCGACGAGGAAGCGATGTTCTACGACGCCGACTGCCGGCGAGGGCATCGGCATCGATCGCCTGGTGATG
>DATIQL010000173.1:0-9532 GCA_035470905.1 Casimicrobiaceae bacterium | reverse complement strand
CGCGACACGACGCCGATGCGGCCCTTGCGATGGATGTGGCCGGGCATGATCCCAATCTTGAGCTCGTCGGGGGTGATGACGCCGGGGCAGTTGGGGCCGAGCAGCAGCGTCTTCCTGCCCTGCATCCTGTCCCGGGTGCGGATCATGTCGCGCACCGGGATGCCTTCTGTGATGCAGATGACGAGGTCGAGATCGGCGTCGACTGCCTCGTCGATCGCGGCGGCCGCGAACGGCGGCGGCACGTAGATCACGGACACGGTCGCGCCCGTGGCTTCCTTCGCCTCGCGCACCGTCGCGTAGATCGGGATGCCCTCGAAATCCTCGCCGGGCTTCCTGGGGTTCACGCCGGCGACGAAGCAGCTCTTGCCGTTCGCATAGTCGCGGCACATCCGGGTGTGGAACTGGCCGGTCTTGCCGGTGATGCCCTGGGTGATGACCTTGGTGTCGCGGTTGATCAGTATGCTCATGACGTCAGTTCCCGCGCGCCGCGGCAACGACCTTCTGCGCCGCGTCGGCCATGTCGTTGGCGGAGATGATGGGCAGGCCCGACTCCGCGAGGAGCCGCCGGCCTTCCTGCTCGTTCGTGCCCTTCATGCGCACGACCAGCGGCACCTTGAGGGCGACCGCTCTCGATGCCGCGATCACCCCCTGCGCGATGACGTCGCAGCGCATGATGCCGCCGAAGATGTTGACCAGGATCGCCTTCAGATCGGGATTGAGGAGCATGATCTTGAAGGCTTCGGTCACCTTCTCGGCCGTCGCGCCTCCGCCGACGTCGAGGAAGTTGGCGGGATTGCCGCCGTAGAGCTTGATGACGTCCATCGTCGCCATCGCGAGCCCGGCGCCGTTGACCAGGCAGCCGATGTTGCCGTCGAGCGAGATGTACGACAGGTCGTACTTGGAGGCCTCGATCTCGGCGGGGTCCTCCTCGTCGAGGTCGCGCATCGCGACGATGTCGGGATGCCGGAACAGCGCGTTCGAATCGAAGTTGAGCTTGGCATCCAGCGCGATGACCTTGCCGTCGCCGGTGAGGATCAGCGGATTGATCTCGGCGAGCGAAGCATCGGTCTCGTCGAACAGCCGATAGAGGCCGTGGAACACGGCACGTGCCTCGGCCAGGCTCGCATCGGGGATGCCGATCCTGCGCCCGATGTCGTCGGCCTGCGCATCGGTCAACCCTTTCGCGGGATCGATGAACACCTTGTGGATGCGCTCCGGGGTCTTGGCGGCGACTTCCTCGATGTCCATGCCGCCGTCGGCGCTCGCCATCAGCACGACCCGCTGCGTTCCGCGGTCGACGACCATGGCCGCGTAGAGCTCCTTGCGGATGTCCGCACCCTCCTCGATCAGCAGGCGCCGCACTTTCTGGCCCTCGGGGCTCGTCTGGTGCGTGACGAGCTGCATGCCGAGGATCTGGCCGGCGAGCGAGCGCACTTCGTCGATCGAGCGCGCGAGCTTGACGCCGCCGCCCTTGCCGCGGCCACCCGCGTGGATTTGCGCCTTGACGACCCAGACCGGGCCGCCCAGCTGCTGCGCCGCCGTCACCGCCTCGTCGGCGGAAAGCGCGGGGATGCCTCGCGGCACCGGAACGCCGTACTTTCGGAAGAGCTCCTTCCCCTGGTACTCGTGAATCTTCACCAGTTCTCCTGACGGGTCATGCCGCGCCGCTGTACCACTTCGGGTAGTAGCGGCGCACGGTTTCGGTGTTCGTCTCGAGCGCATGGCAGCGGTCGAGCTGGAACGGCTTGGCGGCGCCTTCGTCCTCGCGCTTCTTCAAGCCGGCGAACGTCTGCACGGCAGCGGTCGGCAGATAGCCGAGCATCTCGGTCAGATGCGTACATCCGTGCACGTGCCCCATCGCGTCGTGTAGACGCTTGCGAAATCCGTTGACCAGGTTGGCGCCGATGAGCGCGCGGTAGGCCGGACCGATCACGTCGCATCCGCCCGGATAGGGCATGCGATCGGTTTGCGCTTCGATGTCGCGAATCTCGAAATTGCGGTCAATCGTGACCCGCACCCACATGTCGTGCACCGGCTCGCCGGCGGGGCGCACCCCCGGCAGCAGTGTCACGTCGTGGTCCTTGACGTCGACGATATGCCCTTCGATGTCGAAGAGTCCATCATCGCGCCGAAAACCTTCGTAGGTGACGCGCCTTGCGTGCAGGCGCTCGCGGGAGTGACTGGGCGTTGACAGTGGCATCGAGCAGTTACGCCGGGCGGGCCGTGCGCCAAACGCGGCGGCCGGCCTGCGGCTACAATTCGCGGCAAAAGGCACGATTCTAAGCCAAGCGCGACCCGACGGTCGCAGCAGCTTTCCAGGCGGCAGGAGGGAAAACCCCCATGCGCTGCATTCTGGCGCTCGATCAGGGCACGACGAGTTCGCGGGCGATCGTCTTCGACCAGGGCGGCGCGGTCCGTGGCGCCGCCCACCAGGAATTCGGCCAGATCTTTCCGCAGCCCGGCTGGGTCGAGCACGACCCGACCGAGATCTGGGCGACACAATCGGGCGTCATGCACGAAGCAATCGCCAAGGCGGGCATCACCGCCCGCGACATTGCGGCGATCGGAATCACCAACCAGCGCGAGACGACCGTCGTGTGGGAGCGGTCGACCGGCCGCCCGATCGCCAACGCCATCGTCTGGCAGGACCGTCGCACCGCAGGTCTGTGCGACGAGCTGCGTGCGGCGGGCAAGGGAGCGCTCATCGCCGAGCGCACCGGGCTGGTGCTCGACGCCTATTTTTCGGGCACCAAGCTCAAATGGCTGCTCGACCACGTTCCGGGGGCGCGGGCTCGCGCGGCGCGGGGCGAGCTCGCTTTCGGCACCATCGACACCTGGCTGCTGTTCCAGCTCACCGGCGGGCGCATGCACGCAACCGATCCGTCGAATGCGAGCCGCACCCTGCTCTTCGACATCCGGCGCGGGCAGTGGGACGAAGAGCTGCTGCGGCTGTTCGACATCCCCGACAGCGTGCTGCCCGACATCGTCGCCTCTTCCGGCGTGTGCGCCGAGCCCCTGGTCGACGGCGTGCACGTGCCGATCGGCGGCATCGCCGGCGACCAGCAGGCGGCGCTCTTCGGCCAGGCCTGCCTGTCGCCCGGACTCGCCAAGAACACCTATGGCACCGGCTGCTTCCTGCTGCTCAACACCGGCCGGAACGCCGTCACGTCGCGGAACAACCTGCTGACCACCGTGGCCTGGAAGCGCGACGGCGCCACCGACTACGCGCTCGAAGGCAGCGTGTTCATCGGCGGCGCCGTCGTCCAGTGTCTTCGCGACGGACTCCAGATCATTCGCACGGCGGCCGACGTCGAGGCGCTGGCGGCGAGCGTTCCCGACAGCGGCGGCGTCTATTTCGCCCCGGCCTTCGCGGGCCTGGGCGCGCCACACTGGGACCCGTACGCGCGCGGTTCGATGTTCGGCCTGACGCGGGGCACGACCGCGGCCCACATCGCGCGCGCCGCACTGGAGTCGATCGCCTTCCAGAGCGCCGACGTGCTCGACGCGATGCAGAAGGATGCCGGCATCACGCTTTCCGAGCTGCGCGTCGACGGTGGTGCGACGGCGAACGACCTGTTGATGCAGTTCCAGGCCGACGTCCTGGGCGTTCCCGTCGTGCGGCCGAGGGTCCTGGAAACGACTGCGCTGGGCGCCGCGTATCTCGCGGGGCTGGCCGTCGGCTACTGGAAAGGCGACGACGACATCGCGGCCAACTGGCAGGTCGATCGCCGGTTCGAACCGCAGGCCAGTCGCGGGCGTATCGAGGAACTGCGCGGCGGATGGGAGAAGGCGATATCGCGGTCGAAACAATGGATCTGAAGTCCGTCGAGGAAGCCGACCGGTTCGGTGCCGGGCCGGGGTTGGCATGTCCGCGTGCATGCGCGTATAGTTGTCATGGGTGCATATGCACCTTCTTTAAGGGGAATCCGAATTCCCACTGGCACTGAAAAATCCGGCGGCGCGCCCTGCACCTGCGGCCGGCTGCGTCGCGCCAGCCGCGCGCTGACGCAGCTCTACGACGACGCGATGGCGGCGGCGGGCTTGCGCGTCACCCAGTTCTCGCTGCTGCGGGCTCTCGCGCGCGAGGGCCCGCTGCGGATCTCGGACCTCGCGGCGCGGCAGCTGCTCGATCGCACCGCGCTGTCGCGCAATCTCGATCCGCTGGTCGCTGCCGGCTACGTCGGCATCGCGCGCGGCCGCGATGCCCGCACGCGCGAGGTGGCGATAACCCCCAAGGGAGCTGCCGCACTCGACGCTGCGCAGCCCCATTGGCTTTCGGCGCAACGAAAGGTGGCGAATCGCCTGGGGACCGAGAAGCTCGAAGCGCTGGTTGCAGTCCTCGGCGAGCTCGAATCGCTGCATCCGGCTGCAGCAGCGGCACCCTCACCCCGACCCTCTCCCGCAAGCGGGAGAGGGAGCGCCCCCGCCTCACCCCAACCCTCTCCCGCAAGCGGGAGAGGGAGCACCCTCGCCTCAACCCAACCCTCGCCCGCAAGCGGGAGACGGAGCAAGGCCGGGAGTCGACGATGACCACGAACGCAACTCGCACCCCTTCCTGGCGCACTCCCGCAGCGGTGCTGGTCTGCTGCAGCCTGATCCTGACGCTGGGCCTCGGAATCCGGCACGGCTTCGGACTGTTCCTGCAGCCCATATCGGCGGACCTGCACTGGACCCGCGAGACCTTCGCGCTGGCGATCGCGGTGCAGAACCTCGTTTGGGGTGCGACGCAGCCTTTCGCCGGCATGATCGCCGACAAGTACGGTGCGGCCCGGGTCGTCATCGTCGGTGCCGCGCTGTACGTGCTGGGCCTGATCCTGATGGCGCACCCGACGTCGCCGTTCGCATTCGTGCTGTCGGCGGGAGTGCTGATCGGCACCGGCCTGTCGGGCGTGACGTTCAGCGTCATCGCCGGCGTACTGGGCCGTGCCTTCGCGCCCGAGAAGCGCAGCATGGTGCTGGGCATCTCGGCGGCCGCCGGCTCGTTCGGGCAGTTTGCAATGCTGCCGCTGACCCAGTGGCTACTGTCGCACTTCGGCTGGGTCGGCGCGCTGACTGCCCTGGGTTGCGTGGGCCTCGCGATGGCGCCGCTCGCCGCAGCGGTCGTCGAGCGCCGAATCGCACACGAGCATGCGCACCGGCAATCGGCAGGCGAGGCGATGCGGGAGGCGGTGGGCCATCGCGGCTACATGCTGCTGACCGCAGGCTTCTTCGTCTGCGGTTTCCAGGTCGTGTTCGTCGGCGTCCACCTGCCGGCGTACCTCGCCGATCACGGAATGGCACCGCGCGTCGCGGTCACGGCACTGGCGCTGATCGGCCTGTTCAACATCGTCGGGACCTACACGACGGGCTGGCTCGGCTCGAGGATGCCCAAGCGCCACATCCTGTCGTTCATCTATTTCGCCCGTGCGATCGTCATCGCCTTGTTCGTGTTCCTGCCGCTGTCGGAGATGTCGGTCTACCTGTTCGCGATGGCGCTGGGCCTGCTGTGGCTGTCCACGGTGCCGCCGACCAACGGCATCGTCGCGCAGGTGTTCGGCGTGCGCTACCTCGCGATGCTGTCGGGCTTCACGTTCTTTTCCCATCAGATCGGCAGCTTCCTTGGCGCATGGCTCGGCGGCGTCCTCTACGACTCGACCGGCAGCTACGACATCGTCTGGTACCTGTCGATCGCCCTGGGTGTGATCGCGGGACTGATCAACCTGCCGATCGACGAGCGCGAGATCCGGCGTGCAGCGGTGGCAGCGTAGGCGATTCGGCAGCGCAGCCAGATGGAGTCCAGCGATCGACCGCTGGTCAATAGTGATACCGGCACTGGGCGATCAGGATCCGGTCGTCATCGATCGCATAGACCAGCCGGTGTTCGTCGTCTATCCGTCGCGACCAGAATCCTGACAAATTGTGCTTGAGCGGCTCGGGCTTGCCGATTCCATCGAACGGTGAGCGTTGAATGTCCCGGATCAGTGTATTGATTCGTTTCAGGACCGCTTTGTCCCGAGCCTGCCAGAACAGATAGTCGTCCCAGGCGTGGTCCGAGAATTCAATCGGCATCGGGCGCCAGTTGGCGTACCGTTCCGCCTTGCTTGAGCAGCTGCTCGACGGATTCGAGCAGCCGCCGGGCATTCCTCGGACTGCGCAGCAGGTATGCGGTCTCTTCCAGCGCGTTGTAATCGTCGAGCGACATCATGACGACAGGCTTTCCGCTCTGCCTCGTTATGAGGATCGGCGCGCGATCGTCGCTGACCTTGTCCATGATTTCGGCGAGATGCTGGCGCGTTCGACTGTAGGTGACGGTTTCCATGACGACCTCATTAGAGTTGTACAAATCATAGTACAACTCCGCAGTCGGTGCAACACCGCGGGGATCAGCGCGGCGGAATGACGTCGACGGCGTCGGTGATGACGCTGTCGACGCCCCAGGCGAGCAGCTCGGCGACGCGTGCGGGCTCGTTGACCGTCCACGTCGCGACGCGCAATCCCGCTCCATGGAATTCCTCGACCCGCTCGCGGGTAAGGATCTTGTGATCCACGTCGACCGCAATGCAACCGAGGCGCGCGACGCGGTCGCGCCAGTCGGGCGGAACCTGATCGCCGAGCAGCGCGCGCGGCAATTCAGGAACGGCGTCGCGCGCCGAATCGAGCGCGGTCTCCGAGAACGACGACAGCAGCGGCATCACATCGGCCCCGGACCACAGCGACCGCGCATCGAGCGCCACGGCGGCCCCGCTTTCGCGTTCGCGCCCCGGCGACGGCTTGATCTCGATGTTGACCGCGACGCCGTTGGCGCGGCTCCAGCCCGCGACCGCCGCGAGCGTCGGCAGCACCTCGCCGGCATAGGCAGGGGAATGCCAGCTTCCAGCGTCGAGCTGCGACAGCTCGCGCCAGGTCAGCGCATCGGCGCGCCCCTTGCCGCTGGTCGTGCGATCGAGCGTGGCATCGTGCAGCAGGAATGCGATGCCGTCGGCAGAGAGCTTGACGTCGAATTCCGCCATCCGGTAGCCATGCGCATACCCGAGGCGAAACGCGGCAAGGGTGTTCTCCGGTGCGAGCCTGCCGGCCCCACGGTGCGCCACCAGCTTCGGATAGGGCCATGCGGGCAACGCGTTCACGATCGATGATCCTCCGTTACGCGAGCCGCGCGCCCCGACAGGGGATGGCCCGGTCGGCGCAGGCCTTGGGCATCACGAAACCCGCGCGCCGCTCGCGGCGTCGAAGATGAACACCCGCGCCGGATCGGCTCTGACGCAGAACGTCGAGCCGGCCGCCGGCGAGGTTCCATGGGGCACGCGCGCGATGACGCTGTTGCTGCCGTGTGCGATGTGGATCAGCGCATCGGCCCCCAGCTGCTCGACCAGCTCCACCGGCCCCTTGATAACCGCCTCGGCTTCGCTGCAGGGAACGAAATGCTCGGGACGGATGCCAACATTGACCGCGCGCCCGGCTTCGAGCGGGACGCGCGACGTGCGTGCAGCGCCGCCGTGGTCGAGCGAGACCTGCCCGTTGCCTTGCGCCTTTCCCGGCATGAAATTCATCGCCGGCGACCCGATGAAACCGGCGACGAACATCGTCTGCGGATTTTCGTAGACCTCCATCGGCGATCCGATCTGCTCGGCGCGCCCGGCATTCATCACGATCATCCGCTGGGCGAGCGTCATCGCCTCGACCTGGTCGTGGGTGACATAGAGGCTGGTCGTCGCCAGCTGCCGGTGCATCTTCTGGATCTCGAAGCGCATCTGCACGCGGAGCTTGGCGTCGAGATTCGACAGAGGCTCGTCGAACAGGAACACCGCCGGCTCGCGCACGATGGCGCGCCCCATCGCCACCCGCTGGCGCTGGCCGCCGGACAGCTGGCGCGGCGTGCGCTTCAACAGGGGCCCGAGCTCGAGAATCCCCGCGGCGCGCTGCACCTTCGCCTCGATCGCGGCCTTGCCGAGGCCGCGCAGCTTCAGGCCATACGCCATGTTGTCGAACACGCTCATGTGCGGATAGAGCGCATAGTTCTGGAACACCATCGCGATGTCGCGATCCTTGGGCTCCAGGTCGTTGACGATGCGCTCGCCGATCGTGATCTCGCCCGTGGTGATCGCCTCGAGGCCCGCGACCATCCGCAGCAGCGTCGACTTGCCGCAACCCGACGGCCCGACGATCACGATGAACTCGCCATCGGCGACGTCCATGTCGACGCCGTGGATCACCTGGGTGTCGCCGTAGCGCTTGGTCACCCGGCGGAACTCGACTCTGGCCATTTACTTTTCCGTCTCCACCAATCCCTTGACGAACCAGCGCTGCATCACCAGAACGACCGCGGCAGGCGGCAGCAAGGCGAGCATCGCGGTCGCCAGCACCAGCTGCCACTCGACCAGCGTATCGCCGCCCGCGACCATCCGCTTGATGCCGATGACGACCGTATACATGTCCTCGCGCGTTGTCACCAGCAGCGGCCACAGGTACTGGTTCCAGCCGTAGATGAACATGATGACGAACAGCGCGGCGATGCTGGTTCGCGACAGCGGCAGCAGGATGTCGAAGAAGAACCGCATCGGGCCCGCCCCGTCGATGCGCGCCGCCTCGGCCAGCTCGTCGGGCACGGTGAGGAAGAACTGCCGGAACAGGAACGTCGCCGTCGCCGACGCGATCAGCGGCAGCGTCAGGCCCGCATAGCTGTCGATGAGCCCGAGCTCGGCGACGACCTTGTAGGTCGGGAAGATGCGGACTTCCACCGGCAGCATCAGGGTGAGGAAGATCATCCAGAACACGGTCTTGCGCAGCGGAAACCGGAAATAGACGATCGCGAACGCGGAGAGCATCGAGATGACGATCTTGCCGATGGCGATCGCGAGCGCCATCACCAGGCTGTTCCACATCATCGCCCCGACCGGCGCGCCCGACGCAAGCTTGCTTCCGTGCGTCAGCACCGCCGCGTAGTTCTCGAGCAGGTGCGTGCCCGGCGTCAGCTGCATCGGCACGGTCGTGACCTGGTCGAACGACAGCGTCGAGCCGACGAAACCCACGTACAGCGGCAGCGCGACGATCGCGACACCCGCGATCAGGATCAGGTGGCTGATCAGGGTTCCCAGCGGGCGGCGTTCGACCATGGCGCGCTCAGTACTGGACCCGGCGCTCGACGAAGCGGAACTGGACCACCGTCAGCGCGATGACGATCGCCATCAGGACCACGGACTGCGCGGCCGAGCCGCCGAGGTCGAGCGCCTGCACGCCGTCCTGGTAGACCTTGAACACGAGGATCTGCGTCGCCTGCGCCGGGCCGCCCTGCGTCGTCGCGTCGACGATCGCGAAGGTGTCGAAGAAGGCGTAGACGACGTTCACGACGAGGAGGAAGAACGCCGTCGGCGAGAGCAGCGGGAAGACGATGGTCCAGAACCGCCGCACCGGTCCGGCACCGTCGATCGCCGCCGCCTCGACGAGCGACGCCGGGATCGCCTGCAGGCCGGCGAGGAAGAAGAGGAAGTTGTAGCTGATCTGCTTCCAGACCGCGGCCACGACGATCAGCAGCAGTGCCTGCCCACCGTGGACG
>DATIQL010000172.1:0-45781 GCA_035470905.1 Casimicrobiaceae bacterium | reverse complement strand
AGGTTGTTGAGCGGATGGATCTCGCAGGCGATGGCGAGCGCGATTCCACGCACGCGGGCGCGAGCCACCGGGTCCGCGGGCAGGAGCGGCGGTTCCGGATGCGTCTCGTCCAGGTATTCGATGATCGCGAGCGACTGCGTCAGCACATGGCCGTCGTCCAGCGCGAGCGCGGGGACGAGGCCCTGCGGGTTGAGCGCCAGGTAATCCTGTGCGCGCTGGTTCCCCATGCGCAGGTGGACGAACGTGCGCTCGTCGGGCACGACACCCTTGAGGTTGAGCGCGATGCGCACGCGATAGGCGGCGGACGAACGGAAGTAGTCGTAGAGTTTCATCGCTTCGGCAGGTTCGGAACGCGCAATGCGCCGGCGCTCGAAAGGCGGGTCCGGAACGTCCCCTTCAGAATGCCGAGATGCCGGTCTGCGCGCGCCCCAGGATCAGCGCGTGGATGTCATGCGTCCCCTCGTAGGTGTTGACCGTCTCGAGGTTCAGCACGTGGCGGATCACGTGGAATTCGTCGACGATGCCGTTCCCGCCGTGCATGTCGCGCGCCATGCGTGCGATCTCGAGCGCCTTGCCGCAGCTGTTGCGCTTCATGATCGACGTGATCTCCGGCACCGCCCGACCTTCGTCCTTGAGCCGTCCGAGCCGCAGGCAGCCCTGCAGGCCAAGCGCGATCTCGGTCTGCATGTCGGCGAGCTTCTTCTGGATCAGCTGGTTGCCGGCGAGCGGGCGCCCGAACTGCTTGCGATCGACCGTGTACTGGCGCGCTGCCCGCCAGCAGAATTCGGCCGCGCCCAGTGCACCCCAGGCGATGCCATAGCGTGCGCTGTCGAGGCAGCCCATCGGCCCCTTCAGTCCCTGCACGTTCGGCAGCAGGTTGTCCTCGGGGACGAGGACGTCGTCCATCACCACCTCCCCGGTGACCGATGCGCGCAGCGAGAACTTGCCTTCGATCTTCGGGGCGGTGAGGCCTTTCATGCCCTTCTCGAGGATGAAGCCGCGGACGACGCCGTCGAGCTTGGCCCAGACGATGAACACGTCGGCGATCGGGGCATTCGAGATCCAGGTCTTCGATCCCCGCAGGCGATAGCCGCCATCGACGCTCGTCGCGCGCGTCTCCATCGATCCGGGGTCGGAACCGTGATTGGGCTCGGTGAGCCCGAAACAGCCGACCAGCTCGCCGCTGGCGAGCTTCGGCAGGTACTTCTTCCGCTGCGCCTCGCTTCCGTACTCGTGGATCGGGAACATGACGAGCGAGCTCTGCACGCTCATCATCGACCGGTACCCCGAGTCGACGCGCTCGACCTCGCGCGCGATCAATCCGTAGCAGACGTAATTGAGGCCCGCGCCACCGTAATCCGGCGGCAGCGTCGCCCCGAGCAGGCCGAGCTCGCCCATCTCGCGGAAGATCGACGGGTCGGTGGTCTCGTTGCGAAACGCATCGCGCACGCGCGGCATCAGCCTGTCCTGCGCGTAGGCGTGGGCGGCGTTCATCACCAGCCGCTCGTCCTCGGACAGCTGGTCGAACAACAGCAGCGGGTCCTGCCAGTTGAACGACGGCTTGATTCCTGACGGGCGTCCAGGGGCATTCATGTCAGAGCTCCGGGGATGGGGCCGAACGTCCGGCCGCCGATGATGCACGCGACCGTCGGGCGCCGGACCTGGCGCCTGCCTGCGCGAATTGCGACGGCAATTATCCCCGGTGAGGCTGAAAACGTGCAATCCCGACGATCTGATCGCGATCAGACCCGCCGATCGCGGCAGCCATCATCGCGCTTTGCCATCGCCCGCCTCGATCCGGGCGACCAGGGCCGACTTGAGCTGACCGAGGGATTCGTGGAGGGCCTCGCGTTCCTTTCGGGGAAGACCCGACAGCAGGTCGATGACCACGCGCTCGTGCTCGGCCGCCATTGCGTCGAACTGCCGCTTGCCCTTGGCGGTGAGCCGGACTTCGTAGACGCGCCGGTCTTCCGGCGAATCACGCCGCACGACCAGTCCTTCACCCACCAGCTGGTCGACCAGCCCGGTGACATTGCCTCCGGTGACCATCAAGCGCCTCGACAGATCGCTCATCTTGAGCCCTTCGGGCACCCGGTCGAGCTGCGCCATCAGGTCGAACCTGGGCAGCGTGATCGAGAAGGATTCGCGCAGCTGTTCGCGGACCCGGTGCTCGATCATCGTCGAGCAGGTCAGGAGCCGCAGCCAGAGATGCAGCGAGAGATGGTCGCGTCCGGACAGCTGGGATTCGCGATCGAGGCGCGGCGCCATGGTATCGGCGCGCAGCGATACCCGGTCCGGACGTCGCATTTCGAGCGATCGTCTCATCGCGTCACTCCGCCGGAGAACCGGCGCACCCGCTGCGGGCCGCGCCGTCGAGTCGGTTGGACATCCACTCCCCCTTCGCCGTCAACTGTCGCCCCATGGCTACCGCCGTGGGATCGCAGTTCCGATCGTGAGTCCGGCACTTAGCTTAACCCTCAAATGATTGGCGTCAAGAGGGCCCTGCGACCGCCCGGAACGGATTCGGCCGTCCACGCCCATCCGACCTCCGGACTAGGTCGAAGCGCCGATGGCGGAGCCTTGCATCCCCGTCCTAGATTCGGTACGTGATCCCGCCCGGCGACCCGGCCCCCATGCACTCAAGCGGCACGCTTTCCGCCATCCGCAGCGTCGGCATGACGCTGATCGAGCTGCTCGTCGCGCTCGCGATCGTCGGCGTGGTCCTGTCTGCGAGCCTGCCGAACTGGGGCGGATTCCTCGCCGAGCGCGAGCAGCGCGATCTCGCCGAAGCCCTGATGCAGACGCTGGTGCATGCCCGCAGCGAGGCGATCAAGCGCGGCACCCGCGTCGATGTCTGCCCTGGTGCGGGCACCGCCTGTGCCGCAGACCCTGCCGGCTGGGAATCGGGCTGGTTCGTCTTCGCCGACAACGACCGCAACGGCATCAAGGACATCGCGGAGCCGGTGATCGCGCGCACGCCTGTCACGTCGCCGGGCGTCACCATCCGCGGCAATCGACCCGTCGCCGACTATGTCTCCTACACGAGCCTCGGACAGGCGCGGCGCATCGACGGTGCACTGCAGATGGGGACCTTCACCGTCTGCCGGACGGGCCTTTCCGCGCGCAAGGTCATCCTCGCCGGCAGCGGGCGCGTCAGGATCGCCGGCTCGACCGAGGCCTGCCCATGAGTTCCCGGGACCGGCGCGGCTTCACGCTGATCGAGGTGCTGACTGCGGCGTCGATCGTCGCGATCCTCGCCGCGATCGCCGTTCCGCAGTACGGCGCGTACCTGCAGCGCAGCCGACTCGTCGATGCGATCACCCGCCTCGCCGATGCGCGCGCGCGAATGGAACAGTACTTCCTCGATCGCCGCAGCTACCTCGATGGCGCGGGTCGCTGCGGCGTCCAGCCGCCGGCCGCCACCGACGCCGACGCGTTCGCGCTGCGTTGCGACGCGACCGCATCGACATACACGTACACGGCGACCGGCCTCGCCGCCCACGGCATGGCCGAATTCGCATACACGATCGACCAGTCCGGACTCAAGGCGACGGTCTCGGTTCCCGGAGGCTGGCGGGCGCACGCGGATTGCTGGACGATCCGGAAGGACGGGCTGTGCGTATGACCGGCCGGCATCGGCGCTGCCCGCAGCCCCGCGGCATCGTCCTTCTCGAGGCCCTGATCGCCGTCCTGGTCCTGAGCCTGGGGACGCTGGGCATTCTGGGTCTTGCGACCCGCGCGCTGCACGACGCAGGGAACGCGCACTGGCGCGGCGAGGCCGCGAGCCTCGCCGAATCGACGATTGCGAGGATGTGGGTCGAGAATCCCTCGACGCTCGCGGACCGATACGACTCCGCCGGCGGCGGGCCCGGCTGGCGGGACGTCGTTGCCGCGGCATCGAGGCTGCCGGGGGTCACGTCGACAACCAACACCCCGGTCGTCACGGTCGTGAACGATGCATTCGGCACAAGCCCGCGCGTCACGCTGACGCTGTTCTGGCAATCTCCGGCCGATCCGGTGCCCCATCGCTACGTGACCGAGCAGGTCGTTGCGTCGCGCTGACGACGGCCATGACGCTGGCGCCCCCTCGCCGACCGGGCCCCGCCGCCGATACGGGCATGACCCTCGTCGACGTGCTCGCGGGAATCGCGATCGCGCTGATCGCGATCGTCGTCGTCCATCGCGCCTTTGTCGCGATCGGCGAATTGCGTCGCAACGCATCGGCGCTTGCCGATGCCGAACAGTCGGCGAGCTTCGCGGCGTCCATGCTGGCGACTGCCGCGGGAAACGCCGGCGCCGGCATCAGCACGGCCGCACGCTTTCTCGATTCGTGCCCGCCGGCAGCGGACATCGCGACCACGCAGCGGCCGATTCCGGCAATGGTGATCGATGGCGGCAGTGCCGACCGGCCGGATACCCTGGTGGTCCGCCAGGTGCTCCAGTCGCGGCTGGCCGCCCCTGCGGCCTTCGCTGGCGCGGCGGCGGCGGGGGCGAGCTTTCGCGTCCAGAGTCCGGATGGCTTCGCCGTCGGCGATCGGATCGTCGCGATCAGCCGCACCGGCGTGTGCGCGACGGCCGAGGTGACCGGCGTGGTCGCTGCCACTCCCGGCATCACGGAGATCGCGCACACGGCGGTCGACGCCGATCTGCCGGTCACGTCGCTGCTGCTCAACCTTGGCGCCGCAAGCCGCGCGTCGACCCTGCGCTTCGACCTCACCTCGGGTGTGCTGCGCAGCACCGACGTCCTGAATGGCGACGCCCCCGTGCCGCTCGTCTCGAACATCGTCAATCTCAAGCTCCGGTACGGCGTCGATCGCAACGGCGACGGCACACTCGACGACTGGGTGGCGGCGACAGCCGCCGAGGGCCTCGACGCCATCTCGCTGCTTTCCACGCCGCGCGCGGGTCTCGATCGGATCGTCGCATTGCGCATCGGCGTCGTTGCGCGCAGCGAGGAGTTCGACCGGATGGCAACCAGCGACTACCACTGGGTACTGTTCGATTGCGAGCTTCCCGACAGGACCGCATGCCCGGGCCGGCTGGAAGGAACGATAGCGGCGTCAGCGGCGGGTGGGTTTCGTTACCGCAGCGGCGAGACCATCGTCCCGCTGCGCAATTCGCTGTGGAATCGCGGGACGTGAACGAGCAGCGCAGACGGGTGAAGATGGATGCGTCCCGCACGCGCGGCGCCGTCCTGTTCGTGGCCCTGATCACGACGATCGCGATGGCCTTCGCAGCCGTGTCGCTGGTTCGCGGGACGTTCATCACCACGGCAATCGGCGGGAACCTGATCGCGCGTCAGAATGCGACGCTGGCCGCATTTGCCGCAATCGAACGCGACACCGCCGCGCTCTACGGCGGCGCAGCGATCCCGAGCCTTGAGGCCGACGACCTCGGCAACAACTACTACGCCGCGCGCCAGTCGGGCGAGGACGCGCGCGGGGTGCCACAGGCGTTGCAGCAGATCGCCAGCTACCCGGCGGACGCGGGGGTACTCGACGCCACGGGCACGCTGACGATCCGTCACATCATCGAGCGCCTCTGCGTGGCGCCCGGTCCGGCGACCGTCGACAACTGCACGCTCTCGCCGCCCAGCGTCGCAGCGGCACGGGGTTCGCCCGACCCCGGCGAACGTCCGCGAACGCCCTACTACCGTGTCACGGTCCGGGTGGACGGACCCGGCGGCGCCACGGGCTTCGCCCAGGCGATGCTCGGCGCCGAGACCGCAGGGCACCGCCTGTCATGGCGGGCGCTCGACGAATGACCGGGCACCGAGGCGCGTGACGGTCGCACACAGGCGCGTGACGATCGCACACAGGCGCGTGACGATCGCACACAGGCGCGAAGCGCAAGCGTCCGGATCGGATCCGCGCGAATCGGATCGACACGCCTCGGGACCGCACGGATGCGTGGGGGCGGCGGGGCGGGGCCGGCGGGGCGGGTGCGGCGAGCGAGCCCGTTCGCTACGGCTGCTGCAGCATGTCCTCGAGCGACGCCGCGCCGGGACCCGCAGGCCGGCGTTTGCGCACTCCGTGCGCACAGACGCATCCGCCCCACCGCCCAAGCCACCGCCGCCAAGTCACCTCGGCCGAGCGCACAGACGCACCCGGCCCACCGCGCCGGGACGGAGCGCTGGCGCGCGCGAGCCCGCTGCGTCACCCCATCACAGGCATATGGAACCCTGGCGCGGCGCTGCCATCGTTCGGCCAGCGCGACGTCACGGTCTTGAGCCGCGTATAGAAACGAACGCCATCGACCCCGTGGACATTGAGGTCGCCGAACAGCGAATTGCGCCAGCCGCCGAACGAGTAGAACGCCATCGGCACGGGGATCGGCACGTTGATGCCGGCCATGCCGACTTCGGCCTCGCGCTGGAACCGGCGCGCTGCGTAGCCCGAGCGCGTGAACAGCGCGGCGCCGTTGGCGTACGGATTGGCGTTGATGAGGCCGATCGCGTCCTCGAGCGAAGGCACGCGCAGCATTCCCAGCACCGGCCCGAAGATCTCCTCGCGGTAGATCGTCATCGACGGCGTCACGCGGTCGAACAGCGTGGGGCCGACGAAGAATCCCTTGTCGTGTCCGGGAATCGCCGGCCGCCGGCCGTCGACCAGCAGCGATGCGCCTTCGCTGACGCCGCGATCGATCAGGCCGGTGATGCGGTCGCGCGCAGCACCGGTGATGACCGGCCCCATCTCCACATCGGTCCCATCCCCCGGCCCCGTCGTCACACGGCGCGCGCGCGCGGCGAGCTTCGCCGCCAGTGCATCGGCCACGTCGCCGACCGCGACGATCGCGGAAATGGCCATGCAGCGCTCCCCGGCCGAACCGTATCCGGCGCCGATGATCGCTTCGGTCGCGAAATCGAGATCGGCATCGGGCATCACGATCGCGTGGTTCTTCGCGCCACCCAGCGCCTGCACGCGCTTGCCGTGCCGCGCCGAGGTCTCGTAGATGTAACGCGCGATCGGCGTCGACCCGACGAACGAGACGGCGCGTACGGTCGGATGCTCGAGGAGAGCGTCGACGGCCTCCTTGTCGCCGTGGACCACGTTGAATACGCCGTCGGGCAGGCCTGCTTCCTGCAGAAGCTCGGCCAGGCGCAGCGACAGCGTTGGCACCCGCTCGGAGGGCTTCAGCACGAAGGCGTTTCCGCAGGCGATGGACACCGGGAACATCCACATCGGAACCATCGCCGGAAAATTGAACGGCGTGATCCCTGCGCAGACCCCCAGCGGCATGCGCATCGACCAGCTGTCGACGTCGGTCCCGACGCTGTCGTTGTGCTCGCCTTTCAGCAGATGCGGAATGCCGGTCGCGAACTCGACGACCTCGATGCCGCGCACGATCGACCCTTCGGCATCGGCGAGGGTTTTTCCGTGCTCCTGGGTGACGATGCGCGCCAGGTCCTTGCGGTGCCGGTCGAGCAGGTCCCGGAAGCGCATCAGCACGCGCGCGCGCCGCAGCGGTGGACTGGCGGCCCACAGGGGAAACGCCGCCGCGGCCGACTGCACGGCGGCGTCGACGTCGGCGGCGTTGCCGTAGGGGACATGCCGGACGACTTCGCCGGTTGCCGGATTGGTCACCTCGCCATATCGCGTCGTCGTCGGCGAATGCCGGCGGCCGCCAACCCACATCGGCAGGCGTTCCAGTGTCGTGAGATCCATGATTTCTTCCCTTCAGCGTGACGCCTCGTGCAGGCGCTCGACATAGCGTGCGACCAGGTCGACCTCCAGGTTGACCGCAGCACCTGCGGTCAGCTTTCCCAGGGTCGTCACGGCCAGTGTATGCGGGATCAGATTGACGGTAAACCGCGCACCGGTCACCGCATTGGTGGTGAGGCTGACGCCGTCGACGGCAATCGATCCCTTGGCTGCAATGAAGCGCGCGAGCGTCCCCGGTGCCTCGATTTCGAGGCGCCAGCTGCCATCGCCGCCGGCGGCGACCGCCCCGAAGGCGGTCACGACGCCGACACCGTCCACGTGGCCGCTCATCAGGTGCCCGCCGAGACGATCGGCGAGGCGCAGCGCCTTCTCCAGATTGACGCTGCCCCCTGCCGCGAAGCCGGTCGTGCAGCGAAGTGTTTCGGCCGAAACGTCGAAATCGAGCAGCTCGCCCCCGCTGGCGACCACCGTCAGGCAACACCCGCCGACCGCGATGCTGTCTCCGACACGTACGTCGCCAAGGTCGAGCCCGCCCGCCGCGACGCGCAGCCGCGCGCCATCAGGCGCCGGTTCCAGCGCAGCGATCCGGCCGACGGCTTCGACAATGCCCGTGAACATCAGACGATCTCCTTGCCTGCGACACGCGCGACGATGCGCAGATCCTCGCCGATGCGGTCGATCGATTTCCATTGCAGCCGGGTGCTCGCCGCGAGCGTCGGCAGCGGTTCCGGCAGCTCGAACATCCCGCGCGCCGGGTCGCCGATCAGCGTCCCGGCGACGTAGACGAGCAGCTCGTCGATCAGCCCCATGCGCAGCAGCGCCCCGTTGAGCTTGGCCCCCGCCTCGACGTGGACCTCGTTGATGCCGCGCCCGGCCAGCTCGCGCATCAGCGCGTGGAGGTCGACCCGCGCATCCCGGTCGGGCAGGGCGAGCACGTCGGCATCGACGGGCCATGCGGGGTTGCGTGCGCCGGCGGTGACGATCAGCGATGGCCCGCCGTCGAGGATCCTTGCGCGGGGCGGGACATCGCCGTTTCGATCGACTATCACTTTCAGTGGCTGTCGCGTCGTCGCGACCGCGCGCACGTTGAGCTGCGGATCGTCGTGCAGGACAGTGCCGACGCCGGTCAGGATCGCGCAGGCGCGAGCCCGCCACGCGTGACCGTCGTCACGCGCGGCAGCGCCGGTGATCCACCGGCTCTCGCCGCTCGCGAGCGCGGTGCGGCCGTCGAAGCTGGTGGCGATCTTGCTGCGAATCCAGGGCGTGCCGCGGGTGATGCGCGACACGAAGCCCGGATTGAGTTCGCGTGCCTCGTCCTCGAGCAGCCCGACGTCCACGGCGATGCCGGCGGCGGAAAGTCGCGCGATGCCGTCGGCCTGCGCGGCACCGGGGTCGCGCATCGCGGCGACGACGCGCGCGAGCCCGGCCGGGATGATCGCATCGACGCAGGGCGGGGTGCGTCCGTGGGTATTGCAGGGGGAAAGCGTCACGTAGAGGGTTGCGCCGCGGACATCGTGCCCGCGCGACCGTGCGTCGGCGAGCGCGGCGACTTCGGCATGGGCCTCGCCGGCACGGACGTGCCAGCCTTCGCCCAGCGTCTGGCCGTCGCGGACGATCACGCAGCCGACGCGCGGATTGGGCGTGGTCGTGTAGAGCCCGCGCGCGGCCAGCGCGAGCGCGCGCGCCATGTGGGCGCGATCGGCGTCGGAGAACGCGGCGCCGGTCACACCGGCCGTCGCGCGGCCTTGCGCGGGGCCGGCACCGCCTCGACCTCCTTCAGCGCGTCGCGGAAATCCGAAGCATCCTGGAACGAGCGGTAGACCGACGCGAAGCGAATGTAGGCGACCTTGTCGAGCTTGTAGAGCTCTTCCATGACCATCTCGCCAAGCTGCCGCGACGGAATCTCGCGCTCGCCGAGCGACAGGACCTTCTGCACGATGCGCTCGATCGCCGCATCGACGTACTCGGTGGGCACCGGCCGCTTGTGCAGGGCGCGAGCGAAACCGACGTGCAGGCGGTCGCGGTCGAAGTCCGCGCGGTTGCCGTTGGTCTTGACGACCTGGGGCAGCCGCAGTTCCGCGGTCTCGTAGGTGGTGAAGCGCTTCTGGCACCCGGTGCAGCGGCGGCGGCGACGTATCGAGTCGCCGGCTTCGGAGACCCGCGAATCGATCACCTGGGTTTCATCGCTGCCGCAGAAGGGGCATTTCATGGGGTTGCCGGCCCGATCCAGTGCCGTCGCGGCCCGATTCCTTGCTGTGGCGGTCCCATTCCGCGGGTCACGGGCGATAGACCGGGAACCTGCGTGTCATCGCCGCAAGGGCGCCGCGGACCCGCGCAGCAACTGCATCGTCGCCAGGCGCATCGAGCACGTCGGCGATCAGGTGACCGAGTTCCTCGCATTCGATCTCGCCGAAGCCCCGCGTGGTGACGGCGGGACTGCCGATGCGGATGCCCGAGGTTACGAAAGGCTTCTCGGGATCGTTGGGAATCGCGTTCTTGTTGACGGTGATGTGCGCCCGCGACAGCGCGGCCTCGGCGTCCTTGCCCGTCACCTTCTTGGCGCGCAGGTCGACCAGAAACAGATGCGAATCGGTTCCGCCGGACACGATGCGCAGTCCGCGCTCCTGCAGCACCTTGGCGAGCACGCGCGCGTTCTCGAGCACGCGCTCCTGGTAGATCCTGAAGTCCAGATGCAGGGCTTCGCCGAAAGCGACCGCCTTGGCGGCGATGACGTGCATCAGCGGCCCGCCCTGCAGTCCGGGAAACACCGCCGAATTGATTGCCTTGGCGTGCGCTTCCCGCATCAGCACGAAGCCGCCCCGCGGTCCGCGCAGGGTCTTGTGCGTCGTGCTAGTCACGAAATCGGCGACCCCGACCGGGCTGGGGTAGACGCCTGCAGCGATCAGCCCGGCGTAATGGGCCATGTCGACCATGAGCAGCGCGCCGACATTGTCGGCAATGTCGCGGAAGCGCTTCCAGTCGATGACCCGCGAATAGGCGGACGCCCCGGCGATGATCAGCTTGGGGCGATGCTTGCCGGCGAGACGCTCGACCGCGTCGTAGTCGATCAGCTCGGTGGCGGGATCCAGGCCGTAGGCCGCGACCTTGAACCACTTGCCCGACATGTTGACCGGCGAGCCTTGCGTCAGGTGCCCACCGTGCGGCAGGCTCATGCCGAGGATCGTGTCGCCGGGCGAAAGCGTCGCGAAGAAGACCGCCTGGTTGGCCTGCGCACCGGAATGGGGCTGCACGTTGGCCGCTTCTGCGTGGAACAGTTTCTTGACCCGATCGATGGCAAGCTGCTCGGCGACGTCGACGAAGTCGCAGCCGCCGTAATAGCGCTTGCCCGGGTAGCCCTCTGCGTACTTGTTGGTGAGCTGCGATCCCTGCGCCGCCATGACGGCAGGGCTGGCATAGTTCTCCGAGGCGATGAGCTCGATGTGCTCTTCCTGGCGCCGGTTCTCGCCAATGATCGCCTGCCAGAGTTCCGGATCCGACTGCGCCAACGAGGTTGAGCGGCTGAACATGGCGGGAGGATCGTCGTCCGAAAAGATGCGATTTTAGCATCCCGCCCCCGAAATCCAGCCTGGCCCGGACAAATCGCCGCCTCGAGCCTGCGGAAATCGTGCCGCTCCGATGCGTTCGCACGCGGCGCGATCGCCTATAATTCGCCGTCCGTCGCCGGGGCCACCCCGCCAGGCGATCGGGTCTTGGACATCAGGCGCTGCGCCGAAGGCGCCGAACACCGTTGGGAGGAATCGTGAACACCCTGCTCGCGCTGTCGCGGGCGATCGACGCCGCCACCGAGCGCGTCGGACGCTTCGTCTACTGGCTGATCCTGGCCGTCGTGCTGATAAGCGCGGCGAACGCAACGGTGCGCAAGCTGTTCAATTACAGCTCGAATGCCTATCTCGAGATCCAGTGGTACCTGTTTTCGGTGATCTTCCTGTTCGGCGCCGGCTACACGCTGCTGTGCAACGATCACGTGCGCATCGACATCATCGCGGGCAGGTTCTCCGCCCGGACCCAGAACTGGATCGATGTCTTCGGCATCGTCCTGTTCCTGTTCCCGATGTCCTTCGCCATCATGTGGCTGGGCTGGCCCGTCTTCGTCGACTCGTGGGTGCGCAACGAGGTCTCGACCAACGCCGGCGGACTGATCGTCTGGCCCGCCCGCCTGATGGTGCCGGTCGGTTTCGCGCTGCTGATCGTGCAGGGCTTGTCCGAGCTGATCAAGCGCATCGCCTTCCTCGCGGGCAGCATTCCCGACCCCCTCGAGAAGCACAGAGGCAAGTCCGCCGAGGAGGAGCTCGCCGAGGAGATCGCGCGCCAGCGCAGCGATACCATCGTGGCCGACGCGAAGGGTGACGCATGACCGCCTGGATCACCGCCAATATCGCCCCGCTGATGTTCGGCGGGCTCATCGTCGCGCTGCTGATCGGTTTCCCGGTCGCATTCTCGCTGGGCGCGGTCGGCATCTTCTTCGGCCTGGTCGGGATCAAGCTCGGCCTGCTCGACTGGACGCTGTTCCAGGCGCTGCCCGAGCGGGTGTTCGGGGTGATGTCCAACGACACACTGCTGGCCGTGCCGTTCTTCACCTTCATGGGGCTGATCCTCGAGCGATCGGGGATGGCCGAGGACCTGCTCGACACCATCGGCCAGCTGTTCGGGCCCATGCGCGGCGGCCTCGCCTATGCGGTGATCTTCGTCGGCGCGCTGCTCGCCGCGACCACCGGCGTCGTCGCAGCCAGCGTCATCTCGATGGGGCTGATCTCGCTGCCGATCATGCTGCGCTATGGCTACGACCGGCGGCTCGCCTCGGGTGTGATCGCGGCCTCCGGGACGCTGGCCCAGATCATCCCGCCGTCGCTGGTGCTGATCATCATGGCCGACCAGCTCGGCCGTTCGGTCGGCGACATGTACGCCGGCGCGTTCATCCCGGGCATCGTCCTGGCCGGCATCTACGCGCTCTATGTTCTCGGCGCCTCGGTCCTGAAACCGGACTGGGCGCCGGCTCTGCCTCCGGAAGCGCGCACGCTGCGGCAGCCGGACGGCAGCAGCGGCGTCACGTCGCTGATCCTGCTGGTCGTCCTCGCCGCCGTCTCGGCAGTTGCCTACGCTAAGCTGGAAATGGCGGACCGGGCGCTCGACGAGACGCTGGTCGTCGCGACCTCGGCCGGGACCGCGGTCGCGTTCTTCGGCGCGGTGATCAACCGGGTGCTGAAGCTCAACCTGCTGTCGCGGATTGCCGAGCGCGTCGTGTTCGTGCTGATCCCGCCTTTGGCGCTGATCTTCCTCGTGCTTGGCACGATCTTCCTCGGCGTCGCCACGCCGACCGAAGGCGGCGCGATGGGCGCGACCGGCGCCCTGATCATGGCGCTCGCGCGGCGCAGGCTGTCGCTCAGCCTGCTGAAGCAGGCGATGGACACGACGGCGAAGCTCTCCACCTTCGTCGTGTTCATCCTGGTCGGCGCCCGGGTGTTCAGCCTGACGTTCTACGGCGTCAACGGCCACGTCTGGGTCGAGAACCTGCTGACCAGCCTCCCCGGCGGCCAGCTCGGATTCCTGATCGTCGTCAACATCCTGATCTTCGTCCTCGCATTCTTCCTCGATTTCTTCGAGCTGTCGTTCATCATCATCCCGCTGGTCGGCCCGGTCGCCGACAAGCTGGGCATCGACCTGATCTGGTTCGGCGTGCTGCTCGGGGTCAACATGCAGACGTCGTTCATGCACCCGCCGTTCGGCTTCGCGCTGTTCTACCTGCGCAGCGTCGCCCCGGCCAAGGACTACGTCGATCGTGTCACCAGGAAGGTCACCAAGGGGATCACCACCGGACAGATCTACTGGGGCGCCATCCCATTCGTGGTGATCCAGGTCATCATGGTCGGCCTGGTGATCATGTTTCCGCAGATGGTGATGGTCTACAAGGCCGGCGAGAAGACGATCGACATCAACAAGATCCAGATCATCGTCCCGCAGGAGGGACGGATCGTGCTGCCGGGGACCAAGGGCGGGGACAAGGGCGGGGCCAGCGAGGAAGAGCGCGCACAGAAGGCGCTCGAGGAAGCCTTCGGAACCAAGGGGTCGACGGCGCCGAGCGCCCCGGGCACGCCGGTCCAGCCCGAAGCCACGCCGGGGGCCGGGGGAGCAGGCCCGGCTCCTCAGGGCGCAGCGGCCCCGGCTGCAGCGCCGGGATCGAGCGAACAGGACGAAGCCGCCAAGGCGCTCGAAAAGGCTTTTGGGGACGGGAAGCCGGCGGCGGGGAAGTAGCGTCCGGGAGAGGTCGCACCTCGGGCGCCGCGCCCCGCGAACCGCGGCTTGCGGCCGGGTTCAAAGGCGCGGACGGTCGGGTCTGACCCGGACTCCGGTCCGATCCAACAAAAAGCCCCGCCGAAGCGGGGCTTCTTGTCGCCGGCGCGCTGCGCCGGACGCGACGGTCACTTCTTCTGCTGGGACATGCGCGTTGCCGCAACCATGAAGTTGTCGAAGCGGTTCTCGGCCACCTGGAACCACGACACCTGCTCGTTGCGGAACGCCTTCCACGGCTCGTAGACCTTCTTGAACTTGGCGTTCTTGGTCGCGATGTCGTCGTAGACCTCGGTCGTCGCCTTGTAGCAGGCCGCCATGATCTCGTTGGAGAACGGCGCCAGATGCACGCCGGCAGCGAGCAGGCGTTTCAGCGCTGCAGGGTTGAGCGAATCGTATTTGGCGAGCATGTCGGAGTTCGCTTCGTAGCACGCCGCTTCGAGGATCGCCTGGTAGTCCTTGGGCAGCTCTTCCCAGGCCTTGGTGTTGACGAAGAGGTCGAGCTCGGGGCCGCCTTCCCACCAGCCCGGGTAGTAGTAGTACTTGGCGACCTTGTAGAGGCCGAGCTTCTCGTCGTCGTATGGGCCCACCCACTCCGCCGCGTCGATCGTACCTTTTTCCAGGGCCGGATAGATGTCGCCGCCCGGGATCTGCTGGGGGATGACGCCCAGCTTCTGCAGCGGCAGGCCGCCGGTGCCCCCGATGCGCATCTTCAGACCCTTGAAGTCGGCGGCGCTGTTGATCGGCTTGCGGAAGAAGCCGCCCATCTGCGCCCCGGTGTTGCCGGCGGGGAAATTGATGATGTTGTAGTCCTTGAAGAACTCTCGCATCAGCTGCAGGCCGCCGCCGTGGTACATCCACGCGTTCTGCTGGCGCGCGTTCATGCCGAACGGGATCGCGCAAGCGAAGGCGAACGTCGGGTCCTTGCCGAAGAAGTAGTACGGCGCGGTGTGGCAGCACTGCACGGTCGCGTTCTGCACCGAGTCGACGACGCCGAACGGAGGCACGATCTCGCCGCCGGCGAAGACCTGGATCTGGAACTTGTTGTTGGTCGCGGCCGCCACGCGCTTGCTGATCGTCTCCGCACCGCCGAAGATGGTGTCCAGGCTGCGCGGGAAGCTCGACGCGAGGCGCCACTTCACCTCGGGCGCGCTTTGCGCGAACGCCGGTGCGGACCCCGCAGCCAGTATGCCGGCCATGCCGGCGTTCTTGATGAACGAACGACGTTCCATCCTGAGTCTCCTAATGTTGTAAATGACGGCAGTGCCGACGATGCGAGGTCACGGACGTTGGTTGTCCTGTCCGGGCTCCCATTCTCCCTGATGGTCCGCCCTCCCACTCGCATCGGGCCGGCGCCAACCAGCGGCGCATTCTAGCAGGCGAAGCGCGCTGCGTCAGAAGCGAACGGCCCGCCCGATCCCGCGAGCGCCCTGACGGCGATCGCCCGAGGCGGCTGGTTGGGGCGACGTCGCTAGCCTGCGAGCTTGCGGACGGCGTTGAAGCTCGTCCAGGTCCAGCCCGTCTGGCGCTCGAGCGTCTGGGTCAGGCGAATCAGGTAGCGGGCGCTGCCGGTGTCGAGCTCGACCATGGCGCCCGGCGAGAACCGGTCGTCGGGTCCGATCAGGCTGCGTTGCGATGCCTGCCGGTTCTCGGGCACCGCGGGCAGGTAGATTCCGAAGAACGGACGATCGTGGGCGCTGCGCGATGCCTCGGAAGGCGTCGACCAGCTCCGCATCAACACGCGGACCATCCGGCGCGCAATGATCTCGACGCCGACGGTCATCTCGTCGACCTGCTGGCGCTGCATCCGCCGCACGACACCCAGCGTCCAGTACTCGTCGTCCTTGACCGCGAGCAGCTCCCCGAGCCTCGCCGGCGCCTCCTTCGCGGGGGCCATCAGCCGAACACCCGAGTCACTGCGGTCGACCATCTTCCATCGCGAGCCGCGCACGCGACGCTCGATCGACGCCGGATTGATCCCCGGGTTGACCAGCGTTGCCTCGTCGTAGCTCGCGGTCACGCCCGGCGTTCGCGCGGCGTCGGGAAGACGCTCGATTTCCGCAATCGCCCGCACCAGAGCGTGGAGGCCGCTCACGACACGGACGTGCTCGTCGGCGGCGTAGCGCATCGCTCGCGGGGCCTGGGCGATGGCATCGGGCCCGAACAGCGATGCGAGCCGCATCAGCAGCAGGCGCTGCTCGCGCGGCGGCAGCTCGCCCGCGGGGGTCGTGATTTCGTCGCGTTCGGGAAGCCAGCGCAGCCGCTCGACGATGCGTGCATAAAGCGGACCTGTGTCGACATACATCGCCTGCCCCCCGACCGGCCGCTTTTCACGCCTGCGCAAACCCTGCGAGCTGGCCACGTCGACGAAGAATCCGGCACCGTCGCTCGGCGTCGGGCTCAACTCCAGTGATGGCGCCCACTCCTCGAGCTGTTTCGCGACCCATTCGACCTGGTCGGGCGTGAAGTTCCCCGAATCGAGGCGCATCAGCAGCAGCGCGTTCAGATACACCTGCTCCAGGAACATGGCGGCGTTCGAGAAGCGCCCCGGACCCAGCGCAAGCTGCTCGCGCTGCCATCCGCGACCTCGCGCCAGCTCGTAGATCTCGTGGAATTCCTTCCACTGGGCGGGAATCCAGTGGCTGTAGCGAAACAGCCGGAACTTGCCATCCAGACCCTTGTACTGCGCAAGCCGCAGCATTGCCCATGGCAGAACCGCCCGCCAGCGCCTGTTCTCCGCGTGAGGGAAACCCGTAGTCAATGCGTGGTGATAGGCGGCGACGAACGCCTTGACCAGATCGAAGACCGCGTGCCAGAGCCGCGACTCGACTGCCGAGCTCTTCTGGTAGTTGACCGTGTACTGCCGTGTGAGGTCGGCGATGATCGGCTCGATGCGGGCATCGAGCTTCAGCAGCGCCTCGACCTGGGAGACGGTCGGCTCCTTGCGCCGTCCCGGAAAATTCCCGACGAGCTCGAGCGCCTGCCGCTGGATCTCGAGCACATCGCCGCGCGGAAGCTTGGCGATCCAGCGCCGCGCGATCTTCGCATTGCGCAGGGGATCGTTGAGCTGACGGACCCAGTCGAATAGAGGCTCGATCATCGCGAGGTGAACGCCGCCCGTCATCCGGGCCGGTCAGCTGCCGGCGATGGTCATGTGTCCCACCAGCATCGAGCCCATGTGTCGCGAGCCGCGCGTATCGACATCGTTGCCCAGCGCGACGACGTCGCGGAACATCTCTTTCAGGTTGCCTGCGATCGTGATTTCCTCGACCGGAAACGCGATCTCGCCATTTTCCACCCAGAACCCCGCGGCACCGCGCGAATAGTCGCCGGTGACCGGATTGATGCCTTGCCCGAGCTGCTCGGTGACGAACAGCCCGCGGCCCATGCGGCGCAACAGCGCCGCCAGGTCCTCGCTGCCCGGGACGACCAGGTTGTGCGCGCCGCCCGCGTTGCCGGTCGACTGCAATCCGAGCTTGCGCGCCGAATAGCTGCCGAGGAAATAGCCCTGGAGCACGCCGCCGGCGACGACCTGGCGCGGCGTGGTCGCGACGCCTTCGTTGTCGAAGGGCGCACTCCCCCGCGCGCGCAGCAGATGCGGCTCCTCGCGGATGCTCACCAGAGGCGCGAAGACCTGCGTTCCCATCGAATCGAGCAGGAACGAGGACCGGCGATAGAGACTTCCGCCCGACACCGCATGGACGAACGCGCCGAGCAGATCGGCGGCTTCGGGTGCCTCGAACAGGACCGGACACTCGATCGTGCCCAGCTGCCGCGCACCGAGCCTGCGCACGGTCCGCTCGCCCGCGATGCGGCCGACGTCCGCGGCCGGCATCAGGTCCTCGGGTGCGCGCGCTGCCGTGTACCAGTAGTCGCGCTGCATCGCACCGTCGGCCTCCCCGATGACCGAGCAGTCGACGTGGTGCCGCGAGCTCCTGTAGCCCCCGAGGAAATCCAGCGTGTTCGCGTAGACGAACTCGGATTCCCCGCGGGAGACGGTCGCCCCTTCGGAGTTGCTGATGCGCTTGTCGACGGCGAGCGCAGCGGCCTCGGTTTCGCGACCGAGCTCGATCGCAGCGTCGACATCGAGATCCCACGGGTGATAGAGGTCGAGGTCCGGCCACGAACGCGCGAGGCGGCCGGGGTCGGCCAATCCCGCCGCCGGGTCCTCGGCGGTGTAGCGCGCGATCGCAAGCGCCTTGTTCACTGCGGCGTGCAACGCGTCGTCGGCGAAGTCCGCCGTGCTCGCGTGACCACGCCGCGCCCCGACGTAGACGGTGATGCCGACGCCCTTGTCGCGGTGATAGGCGATCGTCTCGACCGACCCCTTGCGGACCGTGACGCTCTGGCCCACCGCCTGGGACACCTCGGTCTCCGCCGCCGACGCCCCGGCCTTGCGCGCGGCGGCGAGGACGGTCCGCGCGACGCGCTCGAGGGTCGCGGTCGACACGGGGAAGTGCGAACCATGCCCGTGCTGCGGGGCGCGCGGCGCCAGGGCTTTGGAGTCGACTGCCGGCATCGATGCGGTCATCACGAAATCGGACGAGGGTTATGCGACGGAATGACGCGGGTGCTTCGCTGCAGGCATGACCGCAGGCGCCCGCAGCGTCAGCTATCATAGCAAAGGCCTGCGAAAAAACCGGGATCTCCCCGGTTTCGGGGGAATGCACCGCGTCATCGCGACCACGCAGAGTGTGGCGCGTTGCCGGCCAGCCCCGCACCCGGCCGGCTCCAGCCCCAGACCGACACCATGGCCCGCATCCCGCCCGGCCCCCCAATTGCAGAAACCCCGGTTGCCGCCGCCGATGCGGGCCAGGGACCCTCCAAGACCCGGCGCAAGCACGAGATGCACGCGCTGCAGGACTTCGGCCTCACCCTTGCCGAGCTCGATCCGGCGCGCCTCGCGACCCTCGAGCTCCCGGAGCGCCTGGTGGAGGCGATCGTGCTGTTGCGCAAGATCACCAAGCACGAGGCGCGTCGCCGCCAGCTCCAGTACATCGGCCGGCTGATGCGCGACATCGACCCTGCGCCGCTGCGCGAGGCGATGTCCGCGTGGGAACAGGGCAGCGACCGGGAGCGTGCGCGCTTCGCGGCGACCGAGCGCTGGCGCAATCGCCTGCTCGACGAACCGGACGCACTCGATGCGTTCGTCGCGACCCATGCGGATGCGTCGCGCTCCGTCCTCGCGGGGCTGATCGCGGACGCGCAGGCCGAGCGCCAGAAAGGCGCGCCGCCGCGCAAGTTCCGCGCGCTGTTCCGCGAGATCAAGCGCATCGTCGACACTCCACAGGACTGAAGGTCGCAGGCACATGAACCAAGATTCGCTGCTTATCGGGCTGGTGTCGATTTCGGATCGCGCGTCGTCGGGCGTCTACGCCGACCAGGGGCTGCCCGGGCTCACCGCCTGGTTCCAGGCCGCGCTGAAGACGCCGTGGCGGGTCGAATCGCGCCTCATTCCCGACGAGCAGCCGGAGATCGAGCGCACGCTGGTCGAGCTCGTCGACATCGCGCTCTGCGACCTCGTCCTCACGACCGGAGGCACCGGGCCGGCACCGCGCGACGTCACTCCCGAAGCGACGCTGGCCGTTGCGCACAAGGTGTTGCCGGGCTTCGGCGAGCAGATGCGCCAGGTCAGCCTGCGCTACGTGCCGACGGCGATCCTGTCGCGGCAGGTCGGGGTCGTCCGGGGCAGCGCCCTGATCCTGAACCTGCCGGGCCAGCCCAAGGCGATCAAGGAGACTCTCGACGGCGTCTTTCCTGCGGTCCCCTACTGCCTCGACCTGATCGGCGGTCCCTACGTCGAGACCCACGACGAGGTCTGCAAGGTGTTCCGGCCGAAGTCGGCGCTCCGGCCCGTCGCGACCCCGGCGCAGTGACCGGGCAGGCGCGGCCCGTTGGGCGATCCGCAGCGGAGCGCGGACCCGGCGCGCCTCACGTCTCGGGCATCTCGGGCGCCTCGGCCGGCGCGAGCGAATCGACCGGCGCGAGCGGCATCGGCGCGCACGCGCCAGTCGCGGGCATCGTCTGCATCGTCGCCTCGGCGCTGGCTTTCGGAGCGATGGCGATATTCGCGCGCATCGCCTACGCGGCGGGGATCGACACCCCGACCCTGCTCGCGCTGCGCTTCACGATCGCGGCAGTGGTCCTGGCCACCCTCGCACGCCTGCGCGGCGCCCCGATGCCGACAGGACGCGATGCGGCGCTTCTGACGTTGATGGGCGGGCTCGGCTACGCGGGCCAGGCCTGGACTTTCTTCACCGCGCTGACGTTGGCCCCGGCCGGCCTCGTCGCGCTCCTGCTGTACCTCTATCCGGCGCTGGTCGCCGTGCTGGCGACGATCTTCCTGCGCGAGCGGCTGACGTTCGCCCGCATCGCGGCCCTGCTGATAGCGCTCGCGGGCATGGTGCTGACCGTCGCCCCGGCGCTCGCAGGCGCCGGTCAGGCGCGGCCGGCGGGCATTTCCCTGGCGCTCGCAGCGGCGATGATCTATGCGATCTACATCGTCGTCGGCACGCGCGTCAGCCGGCGCGTTTCGCCCTGGGCGACGGCTTCCATCGTGTGCGCGGCCGCCGGCGCGGTGTTCGTCGTCGTCGTGGCTTGGCGCGGCGCGCACTGGCCGCAGACGCCCTCGGGATGGCTCGCCATCGGCGCGATCGCGCTGGTGTCGACGGTCGCAGCGATCACCCTGTTCTTCGCCGGCCTTGCGCGCATCGGCGCCACCCGCGCCTCCACGCTGTCGACGATCGAGCCGCTGTTCACCGTGCTGCTCGCCGCGCTGGTCCTGCACGAGACCATCGCGCCGATCCAGCTCATGGGCGGCGCGCTGATCCTCGCCGCAGTCTGGATGCTCGCGCGCCCGCAGCGCGGCTGATCCCGCGACCGCTCCCGGTCCCGGCAAGGCGATCGCCCGGGTCCTGCCGGTAGAACCGCACGAATTCGCGGTAAACCTCCGGATACTTGCGCCGCAGCAGCGACGGCTCGGTGAAGAACACTTCGGACAGCACGGCGAAGAACTCGCCCGGGCTCTCGGCGGCATACGGATCGATCGCCGTGCGCTCGCCTCGCTCGACCCGCCTGCTGAAATCGGCGTAGGCCGCCTGCATCACCGTGCGCCAGGCCTCGCGCGACGCGGCGTCGGCAAGCGGCGGGCAGCCGTTGGCGTCGCCGTCGTTCATGTCGATCTTGTGCGCGAACTCGTGGATGACCAGATTCATCTGCGCGTCGTTCCGGTCGGCCGACGCTTCGATGTCGGGCCACGACAGCACGACCGGACCGCCGGGCATCGCTTCGCCGGCGAGCGGCGCGTCGTTGCGATGCACGACCCCCGCTTCGTCCTCCCATTCCCAGTCGGGGACGAACTCGTCGGGATAGACGATGACGTTCTCGAAGCCGTCGTACCAGGCGAGATCGAGGTTCAGGATCGGCACGCAGGCCTGGAGGGCGATGATCGTCCGCTGCAGCGGCGTCACCTCGTGGCCCTGTGCGCCGACGATGCCCTTGGCGTCGAGGAACAGCACGCAGAGGTCGCGCAGCCGCGCCATCTCGTCCTGCGTGTAACCGGCGAGGAAGGGCAGCGCGCGACAGGCTTCGCTCCACAGCGCCTCGGGCAGCGCGGCCTTGCGCAGCACGCGCTGTCGCCGGAATCGCTTCAGTGCTTCGAACACGGTGGGGCCCGGTGAAGGGGAGTCCGGCGAGGTCCGCGGGCGTGGGCGTTCAGGCGACCGGCCCTGCGCGCGTGGCAGGACGTGCAATCGCCGAGAAGCTCAACGACCTGGCGACCGGTCGAGCGCGGGCGGGTCGGCATCGTCGTCGACGTCGATGACGCGGCCGGGATCACCGGTCAGCAGCCGGTCGGCCTCGCTCTCAGGCAAGGCCTCGACGTCGCGCAGCTTGCGTGCGATGGTGGTGCTCTTGCGGCCGGCCTCGTCGAGGGTCTTGCCGACCTGGTCGAGCTTGTCCTTGGTCTTCGCGAGAATGTCGCCGAAGCGTCCGAACTCGGTCTTGACCGCGCCCAGCACGCGCCAGACCTCGGTCGAGCGCTTTTCTATCGCCAGCGTCCTGAAGCCGAGCTGCAGGCTGTTCAGCATCGCGGCGAGATTGGCGGGACCCACCAGCGTCACGCGAAAATCGCGCTGCAGGGTGTCGGCAAGCCCGGGCCGCGCGACCGCTTCCGCGAACAATCCTTCGGTGGGAACGAACATGATCGCGAAATCGGTCGTGTGCGGCGGCTCGACGTACTTGTCGCGGATCATCCTCGCCTGGACCTTGAAGAACTGGTCGAGCGCCTTGCGGCTCGCCTCCACGGCGACGGGATCGGCGTTCTCGATCGCATCCTGCAGCCGCTGCCAGTCCTCCAGCGGAAACTTGGCGTCGATCGGCAGCCAGCACGGTGCACCGTCGTCGCTGCTCCCGGGAAGCTTCACCGCGAACTCGACGCGATCATTCGACCCAGGCCGGGTCGCCACATTCTGCGCGTACTGCGAAGGCGTCAGCAGGTCACCGAGCAGCGCGCCGAGCTGGACTTCGCCCCAGGTGCCGCGCGATTTCACGTTGGTCAGCACGCGCTTCAGGTCCCCCACGCCGGCGGCGAGGGTCTGCATCTCGCCCAGGCCCCGGTGGACCAGCTCGAGCCGCTCGGAGACGTGCTTGAACGATGCGCCCAGGCGCTGCTCGAGCGTCGTCTGCAGCTTTTCGTCGACGGTCGCGCGCATCTGCTCGAGCTTGTGGGCGTTCTCCTGGCGCAGCAGGTCGAGCCGCTCCTCGAGGGTATTGCGCAGGGCCTCGAGCCGCAGCTCCGACGACTGGGTCAGTTGCGCGATGCGCTCGCCGAATGCCTTCAGCTGCTCCAGCTGCTGGCTCCCGATGCCAGAGAGCTGCTGCGCCATGCCCTGCTGCTGCTGCGAGAGGTTCTGCTGCTGGCGCGCGAGCGCCGCGGCGAGCTCCTCGCGCAGTCGCGTCCCTGCCGCCGCGTACTCGTCGCGCGCGGTCGCGAGATCGCTGCGGACATCGCGCTCGTGGTCGGCGACGCCGCGCACGAAGGCCTCGAAGTGCCCGCGCAGCGCGGCGGCATCGCGGGCGGAGGCATCGCGCTCGCGTGCCAGCGCATTGACGCGTGCCAGCGTCATCAGGCCGAGCACGACGGCGGCCAGAAGCGCGACCAGTGCAATGGCGGCGAGGGCAAGCGGCAATCCGGTCATGGAGGCCGAGTTTAGCAGCGTGCCGCGCATGGCCGGTGTGCTGCGGTGGCCTCCTTCCACCCGGCGCCTGCAATCCGGGCAATGCCGCCGTCGGGCGGAGTATTACGCCGCGCCGGGCGCGCGCGCTTCCAGCGCCAGCATCGCAAAGCTCGCGAGCCAGTGGCCGCCGGCATAGTCGTCGCTCGCAAGTCCCTGCCACCCGGCCGCCAGATGCGTGTCCGCGCCGTCGCGCAGCACGCGGACGCGCGGGTCCCCGGCGGGGAGCGCCGCTGCGATGTCGGCAAGGCACCATGCCCGCGACAGGTTGAGGCCGTCGAGGTGGACGATCTGCGGATCGCTGCGATCGGCGACCGAGACCGGGGTCAGCAATGTCCGCGGCTCGCCGGCGCCGAGCTCCGGCAGGAATGCATCGAACCAGCGCGCGAACGCGGAATTGTCCAGCACGCGGCGCATCAGCGCCGCTTCCATCAGGCAGGGCGAGAGGAAATCGGCGCCGGACGGTTCCCAGCGCGCGGGCGCATCCCGATCGTCGCCGAACCACGCGAGCGCCCTCGCCGTGCACTGCCGCGCAAGGCCGTCGTGGGCGGCGGCGCGCGCGTAATCGATGGCGAACGCGAGGCCGAACGCGCTGTTCGCATGCATGCCGTGGCGGATCGCATAGCCCGCGCGCGGAAGATACGTCAGGTAACGCTGCACGAACGCGTCGACGAGCGGCTGCAGCGCCTGTGCATGGCGGCGCCCCGCCGGGTCGTCGTGCAGCGACAGCTCGGCAGCGAGCTTCAGCAGCCAGGCCCAGCCGTAGGTGCGCTCGAACGAGCCGCTGTGCGGACGAGCGAGATACGCGACTTCGCTGGCGATCGCTGCCGGCGCCAGGCGCTCACCGAAGTGGGCGTCGATGTCGCTCCGGCAATCGAGGTCAGGAAAATTCCGACGTATGCGTGCAAGCAGCCAGTGCATGTGCACGCAGGAATGCCAGTCGTAGCTGCCGTGGAACGCCGGGTGCAGCGCGGAAGGCGCCAGCGCGTCGGCTCCCGACGCGAGGACGTGGTCGAGCTTGGCCGGATATTCGGCCGCGACGTTGGCGAGGGCGGTCGCGGCAAAGCGACGAGCGTGATCGGCGGTCAGCATGGAATCGGCGCCGACGCGAAAGCGCCGGCGGCAGGCACGGATTGTCCCCTTGCCGGTCCCGCACCGCCAGCGCAGCGGCGCAATGCAGCGTCCGCCCGGTCGCGCGGTCCGATTCCGGCTTTCGCCGCGGCGCGCCGGTCAGATGCGCCGGCGCGAGCGCGGCAGGGCCGCGAGCCCCACGCCGCCCAGCAGCACTGCGAGCAGCACGAGGCCCCGGCCGTCGAGTGCGGGCACTGGCGTCGCCCCCCCCGCCTGCGTCATCGATACCAGGACCATCGGGTCCGCCGCGCCGCCATTGGCGCCGAGAGTGAAGAAGTACACGCCTCTCGGTGCCGGCGCCGCGCCGAAGAGGTTGAAATCGCCACCCGGCCCGCCGTTGGGCGTGCCCCAGTTCGACGTCAGCGTCGGCTGCCCGACGAGCTGCGTGGAGAAGTCGAGCGTCGCGCCGCCGGTGTCGAATACGATGCCCGTGAACGACCCGAGGCCGTAGGTGCCGTTGCCGGCGGTCGCCCCGCTCACCGTCACCTGGAGATCGAGCACCGCAGGATTGGGCAGGGGGACGTTGAGTACGCCCGGATTCGGCAGCAGCGTGCTTTCGAAAGTCACATGGCCGGTGGCCGTCGCGCCGCCGACCGCGTACTGGAAATTGAAGGTGACCGGCGCCGCCTGGGCCCTCCCCGCCACGACTGCCAGCAGCCCCGCCACCAGCAGGACTGCGCCCCTGAACCCGCGTCGCATCGCGCTCCCCCATGACCTTCGCATTGCGCGGCACCGGACGGTGACGCGCTGCGCCATTGTTCCGGAATGGATCCGCAGGGGTCAACGATACATCGCACCGGGATCAAATTCGATCTGCGCGTTGTTGCGCGGGCGCCACGCTGCGGCGCCCCGCACCGGACACCGATCCCGCGCCGGGCAGCTGCCTCAGGCCGCCTCGCGGCTCGCCCGCTTGCGCTCGTGTTCCTTCAGGTGGCGCTTGCGAATGCGGATCGACTTCGGCGTCACTTCGCAGAGCTCGTCGTCGGCGATGAACTCGACCGCGTACTCGAGGGTCAGCGTGATCGGCGGGGTCAGCAGGATCGCGTCGTCCTTGCCGGAGGCGCGAACGTTGGTGAGCTGCTTGCCCTTGATCGGATTGACGACGAGATCGTTGTCGCGGCTGTGGATGCCGATGACCATGCCCTCGTAGAGCTTGTCGCCGGGCGACACGAACATCCGTCCGCGCTCCTGCAGCTTCCACAATGCGTAGGCGACCGCGTCGCCGTCTTCCTGCGAGATCAACACGCCGTTGCGTCGCTCGGGAATCTCGCCCGTGACCGGGGCGTAGCTCTCGAACACGTGGCTCATGAGCCCCGTGCCGCGGGTCAGGTTCATGAACTCGCCCTGGAAGCCGATCAGGCCGCGTGCGGGAATGCGGTAGTCGAGTCGGCTGCGCCCCTGTCCGTCGGAGGCCATGTTGGTGAGCTCGCCGCGCCGCGCACCCAGCGCCTCCATCACCGCACCCTGGTGCTGCTCCTCGACGTCGACCGACAGCGCTTCCCAAGGCTCGCAGATCTCGCCGGCGATCTCCCTGGTGACGACGCGCGGACGCGACACCGCGAGCTCGTAGCCTTCGCGGCGCATGTTCTCGATCAGGATCGTCAGGTGCAGCTCGCCGCGTCCCGACACCAGGAAGGCATCGGTGTCGCCGGTGTCCTCGACGCGCAACGCCATGTTGGTGAGGAGCTCGCGCGCCAGGCGGTCGCGCAGGTTGCGCGAGGTCACGTACTTGCCCTCGCGGCCTGCCAGCGGCGACGTGTTCACCTGGAAGTACATCGACAGCGTAGGCTCGTCGACGGCGATCGGCGGCAATGCCTCGGGCTGCTCGACCGCGGCGAGCGTGGTGCCGATCTTCAGGTCCTCGACCCCGGTGACGAGCACGATGTCGCCGGCTGCCGCGCGCTCCACCGGCACCCGGTTCAATCCTTCGAACATGAAGATCTGGCCGACGCGCGCGCGCATCGGCATCGCGCCCTCGGCGAGCGGGCCGTCGAGCACGGCCACTTCCTGGCCCGGGACCAGGCTGCCGCGGCGGATGCGCCCGATGCCCAGGCGACCGACGTAGCTCGAGTAGTCGAGCGCGCTGACCTGGAACTGCAGCGGGGCCCCGACGTCCCCCGCCGGGGCGGGGACGTGGGCGAGGATCGTCTCGAACAGGGGACGCATGTCGCGGCCCTCCCCCGTGGCTGCCCCGACCCCCTCGCCCGCCTGGGGGACAGGGGCCGGGGGTGGGGGCGACTTCGCGACGTTCACGTCGAGCGTCGCCCATCCGTTCAGCGCCGAGGCATAGACGACGGGAAAGTCGAGCTGCTCGTCGTTCGCCCCCAGCTTGTCGAACAGTTCGAAGGTCTGGTTGACGACCCATTCGGGTCGCGCCCCCGGGCGATCGACCTTGTTGACGACGACGATCGGGCGCAGGCCCAGGGCCAGGGCCTTTAGCGTGACGAACCGGGTCTGCGGCATCGGGCCTTCGACCGCGTCGACCAGCAGCAGCACGCCATCGACCATCCCCAGCACGCGCTCGACCTCGCCGCCGAAATCGGCGTGGCCGGGCGTGTCGACGATGTTGATGTGGGTGATCGCCTCGCCGCTCGCATAGCGGATCGCGCAGTTCTTGGCGAAGATCGTGATCCCGCGCTCGCGCTCGATGTCGTTGCTGTCCATCATCCGCTCGGCGACGTGCTGATGGCGGGCGAAGGTGCCCGCCTGCACCAGCAGCTTGTCGACCAGGGTCGTCTTGCCGTGGTCGACGTGAGCGATGATTGCGATGTTGCGCAGGTCCTGGCGTTGCTTGGTCATGATGGGGTGCCGCTGGTCGGGTGCCGCGGGAGTGACCCCGCCGGGGCGCCGCCCAAAGGCGGGGCCGCGAAAAACCGTCCATTATAGTCGGTTACTGGCTCTTTCGGCCACAATATTTTGAATAATCCGTAACTTAAGCTATACTTCGGCTTCGGGCGGCCGTTCCGGTCACCGCCCACTGCGCGCGGCGCGGCGCCGATCCTGCCCCGTCTGGATCCGGCGACTGCGTCGACAGCGATCCCAAGCAACGTACTTTCGCTGCCTGGACCGGAAACCGCTCGAAAGCGGTAGGCCGCGTACCAGGAGCACTCATGAACGCAACGAGCTTTGCCGAGCTCGGCTTGCGCCCGGAGATCATGCGGGCCATTGCCGAAGCCGGATACACGACCCCCACGCCGATCCAGGCGCAGGCGATCCCCGAGGTGCTGGCCGGCCACGACATCATGGGCGGCGCCCAGACCGGGACCGGCAAGACCGCGGGTTTCGGCCTGCCGATCCTCGAGAAGCTGTCCGCGCACGCGAACACCAGCCCGTCGCCAGCCCGCCATCCGGTGCGCGCGCTGATCCTCGCGCCGACGCGCGAGCTCGCGATCCAGGTCGAGGAATCGATCAGCGAATATGGCAAGCACACCAACCTGCGCTCGACCTGCGTCTACGGTGGTGTCGACATCCGCCAGCAGCTGCCGATCGTCCGCGCCGGTGTCGAGATCCTGGTCGCGACCCCGGGGCGCCTGCTCGATCACATCGAGCAGAAGAGCGTCAATCTCGGACAGGTCGAGATCTTCGTGCTCGACGAGGCGGATCGCATGCTCGACATGGGATTCATTCCCGACATCAAGCGGATCATGGCGCTGCTGCCTGCCAAGCGGCAGAACCTGTTGTTCTCGGCGACGTTCTCGAACGACATCAAGCGGCTGGCCGACGAGCTCCTGAACGCGCCGCGCCTGATCGAGGTCGCGCGGCGCAACACGGCGGCCGAGACCGTCACCCAGAGCGCCTATCGGCTGCCCCAGGACGCCAAGCGCGCTTTCGTCACCCACCTCGTGAAATCGCGCAACGTCTGGCAGGTGCTGTGCTTCGTGCGCACCAAGCACGGCGCATCGCGGCTTGCGCGCCAGCTCGAGCGTGACGGGCTCGCGACCTCGGCGATCCACGGCGACAAGACACAGGCGGCCAGGCTGGAGGCGCTGTCGCAGTTCAAGGAAGGCAAGCTGCAGGTGCTGGTCGCGACCGACGTCGCGGCGCGCGGCCTCGACATCGACGACCTGCCGCTGGTCATCAATTACGAGCTGCCGCACGTTCCCGAGGACTACATCCACCGCATCGGCCGCACCGGTCGTGCCGGCGCGACCGGCGAGGCGATTTCGCTGGTCGCCCCCGAAGAGGAGAAGCACCTCGCCGAGATCGAGAAGCTGCTGAAGAAGAAGATCCTGGTCGCGATGCCGGAAGGCTTCGACGCTGCGGCGGCGGCCTCCGCGCGCCCGGAGCGCGGCGAGTCCGCGGCAGCCGGCCCGCGTCGGCGGCAGGAGTCCGGCGCGCAGGGCAGCACCCGCGAACGCAGCGTCGGCGAAGCGCGCCGCGAACCGCGCGAGCGCAGCAGCAGCGACGACTCGCGACGCGATTCGCGTGAGCCACGAATCCCGCGCGGCGAGGCACCGAGCTACGGCGACGCAAGGCGTGCCGAGCGCGAAGCCGCCTACGCGAAGAATCCCGACCAGCCGCTCGTCATCCGCCAGGACGCGGGCGCGGGGGGCGGCCACCACGCCCACATTCACGCGGCGCGCAAGGCGCGCCCGGTTCCTGCGTTGCTGCAGAAGCGGCCGGCGCCTGAGGCCGAGAAAGTCTGACGGAAGCCGTCACGATCGAACCGAAGCGTGACCTGACCCGCGGGCGCGCGGGAGGTTTGCGGCCATCGCAACCATGGCCGGCAGCGGTGTCCACGCGCCGTGCATCGGGACGGCTGGGTTGGCGTTCCTACGCCGCGCCTTCGCCGAGGGCCGCATCGTCTCCCGCGTCCAGACGAAGGGGACGTTCCCGCACTTCGACGCCGAAAAGTACGCAATGAGCGTCGCGATCAGATCGCCGTATCCGAGCACCTGGAGATCTTCGTGGCCGCGGTCGCATTGCGGACCTCCGAGCACTTGATCGACGCGGGCTCTCCACGCCAGCGCCGAGGGCACGAGTTCGATGGCAAACCCGGCGGTCGCCGCGAGCCAGGCCTGCATTTCTGGTCGGGACACGGCCCTGCGCGCATCGCAGACGAGTATCACTTTCCCATCGCTCGGGCACGCATTCCGGATTCGGTGGAGGAAATCCAGCCAGGCGAGTTCCGTCGCATCGAGAGCGTCCCCGCCGGACAGCGGACCCGCAAACACGATCGGCCCGGGTGCCGATGGAGCCGGGTCGGCGACGCAGACCGCAAGGGCGCGTTCGCGCAACCCGAGAAAGACGCCCAGGATGCGCACCGGAGCGCATTTCGCGGCCCCCGCTGGCGCGTCCGGGCGCAATGGCGAATGCCGTCGCGAAAGCCCGTGGCGCTGCCAGATGCGCACGACGGTCGAATCGCTCACGCCGCAGGCCTCGGCGATCCTCCGTCCGGAGAGTCGGGATCCATCCGGAGCTACCTGACGCGCCAATTCCAGAACGGCAGCGGCGTCGACCTTCGGCTTGCGCCCGGCGCGCCGACGATCGGCGGCGATCGCAGGCAGACCGCCTTCGGCGTACCTCCTGCGCCACCGCGCAACCTGCGCCCGCCCGACCCCCATCGCCCGCGCGATCGCCACATCGTCCATTCCGCTCACGGCGAGCAGCACGATCCTGGCGCGGCGCGCAAGCCTGACGCTCGCGACGCCGGATCTTGCCAGTCGCTCGAGCTCGGCCGTCCCGCTCGGAGCTGCCGCAGGAGCGGTCGCGCTGTGCATGGCGATGCCGCTTTGACTTCCGACCCCGCGCATCATGGCGCAGTCAGCGTCGCGATTTCCGGTTCTCCGGCCGATCTGCCTTGCCGATGCTTGCCTGCCCCAACATCGCCAGCAGGCAGGCGAGCGCAAATACGGACCATTCGGACAGCGTCGGAATCGGCTGGCCGGAAACAGGCGGCGGCGGGCCAACCGCTGCGTCGACCGTCTGCGTCAGGATCGGCGACGTGCTGGCCGCATTGCCGGCATCGCCGCCGTAGACAGCGGTGATCGAATGCGCGCCCTGCGCCAACCCGGAGGTGGCGAGGGACGCGGTGCCCCCGCTCAATGCAACCGGCGAACCAAGATTGCTCGCGCCATCCTTGAACTGCACGGTACCCGTCGGGCTGTTGCCTGTCACGGTCGCGGTGAATGTCACCGTTTGCCCGAGCGTTGACGGGTTGAGCGAGGACGCCGCTGCGGTCGACGTCGGCGACGGTCCACCGCCACCGCCGGTCGTGATGCGACCGATGCGGCCGAGGCCGCTTTCTGCGAACCACAGATTGCCATCCGGCCCTGCCGTGATCCCATAGGGAAGCGCGCCGGGTGAGATTCCGGTGCTGAATTCCGTGATCGTGCCCGTCGGGGTGATCCGCCCGACTCGACTTGCGTTGTATTCGGTAAACCAAAGGTTTGCATCGGGGCCCGACGCGATTTCGCGGGGTCCCGGACTTCCGGTCAGTCCAGAACTGAACTCGGTGACCGTGCCGGCGGTGGTTATCCGTCCGATCTTGTTGCCGGTGAATTCCGCAAACCACAGGTTGCCGTCGGGACCTGCCGTGATTCCATAGCCGGTGGAACTCACACCCGCGCTGAATTGGGCGACCACGCCTGCAGTGGTGATCCGGTCGATGGCGTTGCCCGCATCCGGGAACCACAGATTGCCGTCCGCGCCCGCCGCGATTCCTGCAAAAGCGAAGCCCGGATTCGCAGGAAACATCGTGATCGCACCGGCGGTGGTGATGCGTCCGACCATGACGTCATGAGCGTCGGTGAACCAGAGGTTGCCGTCCGGACCGGCTGCAATCGCCCAGGGCGTAGGCGTGAGCAGAACGCCGGGGATCGGAAATTCAGTGACGACGCCGGCCGTCGTGATTCTGCCGATGATCCCGCCGGTATTCGTACCTTGGTTGTATTCCGCGAACCAGAGATTGCCGTCCGGACCGGCAGTGATGCCCAGAAGCACCTGGCTGGGGATGCTGGCGGAGGGCCCGGCGGAGAACTCGGTGACGGTGCCGGTCGGAGTGATCCGCCCGATCTTGAGCGGGGTGCCCCCTTCGGTGAACCACAGGTTGCCATCCGGGCCCGACGTGATGTAGGTCGGGATGCCGGTGATCCCCGCACTGAATTCGGTGACGACCTGCGCCGATGCGACGCCGCAGAGCAGCCACATGATCCCGATGAGGCCGCCCACCACCGCCCGTGATCGCTTCATCAACACCTCCTCGGTATCGTCGTGTCCCGGCCGCAGCGGCCATTCATCCATCCTTGTGCTTCTTCCGACCAGGCGTCGCCGGGGCGGGCTGCCTCGCTCGCGGTGCGTGGCCGAGCCAGCGCATCAACCCCGCGATCGAGCGAAACGAGGCCCGCTCGCCGGTCACCGGATCCTCGACCGTGCCGGCGATCCTGTCCGGCGTCCCCTCTGCGGAGCGCCGATAGATCCTCACGATGTAGCTTTCCACGAGACCCCGTCACCACGCCCCGCCTTCCGGCGATCCCCAAGGGGGACATCGCCTGAGCATAGGGGGAAGCAAGGGCCGCCCGTACGCTTTGCCCTTACCGATGCCTTTCAGATTGCAAATTCCGCCCACGAGCAGGCGCGGGCAGCGGGACGTCAGCCGGCAGCCGGGCGCAGCCGCGAGAGCAGGCTCATTGTCTCGGGGGCCGGGGCGACGCCAAGCACGATCGACAGAGTGTCGCGGCAACGACGAAAGGCCCGCATCACCTCGGCCGGCTCGTCCAGGGCCGCGTGGCAGCGCATCAGGCCCCGATAGAATTCCTCGGCCAGCGGGTCGAGCGCGATGCCTCGCTCATGGATCGCGCATGCCCCATTCCAGTCGCGGGCCCGCTCGTGGTGACGCCCCAGGCTCGCCGCGAGCTGGACAAAGCGCGCATGAAGCCGCTCGCGCGTCGCCAGCGCCCAGGGCGCAATGGCCTCGCCACCCAGGAGCGGTCCGCGGTAATGGACGAAGAGCTGGCCGGCGAGGTCGGCGGTCCGCTCGAGCGCTCTTTCGTCGAGCTGCTGCTGCGCGATTCCCGCCCAGTGTTCGAACGCCGCCGCGTCCACCCAGGTTCGCGCCGGATCGAGGCGGATCACCCCATCCGAAACGATGAACACGTCATCGACGCCGACGAGCTTGCGCAGACGGTGCAGCGCAACGTCCAGTGCGGCCTTGCCGGCCCCAGCGCCGGCGCCCGGCCACAGGGCGGAAATGGCGCCGCGCACCGGCGCCGCCGCCGGGTGGTGCACGGCGATGAAGCGGAGGAGCTCCAGGGGCTTGCGCTGGACCTTGCCGTCGAATCGCAGGGGCTCGCTGTCGACGTCGACCTCGAACCCTCCGAGCAACCGTATGCGCAGCGGCCAGGGCCAGGCCGGCGCGAAGGTCCGCGGCGCGACGAGGCCCCTGCGACGTATCGCTTCGCGGAGGAACGTGGGCTCGATCCCATGCTCCAGGGCATCCGTCCAGACCTCGGCGGCGATCCCGGGCGCAAAGCTCAGGTAGTTGACCCAGCCCAGCGCCTTGATCCGGGCGATCACGTCGCTTAGCGCTGCCACGTAAGCGGAGCCGCCCTGCGCGCGCAGTCGCCGCGTTCGCGCAGTCGAGGCAACGATCTCGCAGATCTTGCGGAACGTCCCTTCGTACAGCAGTGCCTGGCGATCCATCAGGTCCGCCGCCTCGTCCTCGCGGCCGGCGGCGATCAGCAGCTGCGCCTCGGTGAGCCGGATCGTCCACATCTGGCTCAAAGGCAGCCCGGCACGCTCGCCGGCGGCGAGCGCAGCCGTGCAAGCCTCGATCGCCTGCGCATGCTCGCCCGACACCACCAGCACGCCGGCCTTCTCCTGCATCAGACAGCAAGTCTGGTGCGGATAGCGCGCGTCGGCGATGGTTTCCAGACGTTCGACATGGCGCCGCCGCGCCGCCTGGTCGCCTCGTGCATTGGCCAGCGCGATGCGGGCGTAGGTGGCGGAGAATTCCAGGCCCTGGAGACCCTCGGACGCCGCGATCGCCTGCGCCTCCGCCAGCGCGTCTTCGGCCGAGGCATACGAAACCCCGGGCAGGCGCGACGGGAAGCGGCGCCCGCTCGCCGTTCCGAACGAGATCAGCCAGTTGAGCTTCGCCCAGGGCGTGAGCGCGGGATCGCGAAGGCCGGGCGCGACGGCCGCGACCGCGCGTTCGAAGACGTCTCGTTCTCCGGTCTCCAACGCATGTTCGATCAACGCATCGGCCGCGATGAAACGGTCGTCGGCGGCAATGCCGGTGAAAGGTGCCGAGATAAGCTGCAGCAGGTCTTCGACCAGGCGCAAGGTCGTTTGGTCGTGCGTCGCGTGGCGAGCCCCCATTTCGGTGGCACGAAGCGTGGCCGTGGTGATGCGGAGCCGGTCGCTGTCGGAGAGCGGTGCCGCGACCTCGGGTTCGTGACTGGCGAGGCGCTCCAGCCAGATGTCTTTGGCGACATGGCTGTGCCAGCTGAGGTGGATCGCCAAAACCGCCTGGGCCGCGGTCAGCATCATCTGCGCGCGTTCGCCATCCTGCTCGAACACGCGATGCGCCTGCTCGAACCAGGCGCAGGCTGACCGCTCGTCGTCGATCATGCGCGCGACGCCCATCCAGTAGAGCAGCTTCGGGTGGAGGGACCGCTCGGCCTCGGGGATGCGCACTGCCGACTCCTGAAGCGTCGCACGCCGGCCCTGTCCGATCAGCGCAGGAGCGTGGCGCTCGAGGGTTTCCGCAGCGAGTTCCCACGCGCTCCCGTCGAGCGCCAGCGCAATGGCGACGTCGGGGTCTCCTTCCCGGAGAAACGCCTCGACCCCGCCCCGGACGGCCCGAGTGCGCAGCGCCGGATCGAGTGCGGCCGCGGCATGCCTCAGGAAGTCGCGAAAGAGGTCGTGGTACCGGTAGCCACGCCGTGCTCCCGTCACGCGGACGACGAAGAGCTGGCGCGCGCAGAGCGAATCGAGTACGGAATCCGCGTCGTCGCGACCGGTCATCGCCGTTGCGGATGCCGGCGTGACATACCGCGGCAGCGCCGTCAGAAGCATGAAGCGCCGCTCGGTCTCCGGCAGCGCGTCGAAAAATTCCTGGGAGAACAGCCGGAATGCCGCGTCGCGCGAATGTCCGGCGATCGCGTCGATCGACCCGGGATCGCGCTGCAGCCCGGCACACACGAGCACGAGCTCGGCCGGCCAGCCGTGGGTTATCTCGTGCAGGCGGTCGGCATGCGCCTGCGCCACGGAGGCCGGCAGTCTTTCCGCGACGATGCTGCGGCTTTCTTCGCGCGTGAATGCGAGCACCGACGCGTCGAGGACCTGCAGTCGATCCGAGGCCTGTGCCGGCGTCATGGCGACCGGGGGCGACTCCCGCGACAGCAGCAGCAGCTGTACCGCGGACGGCAGCTCGAGCAGCGCCGCGCCGATGACCTGGGGAACGAGGGTCCGCGCTGCAGCGTGGAGGTCGTCGATGACCAGCGTCGTGCCGTCCGGAACGCGCTCGAAAAAGGCCCGAAAGTAGCGTCTCGAGAACTCGCCGAGCTGGTCCGAATATTCCGGGCCGAAGCGCGGGAGCGCCCGGCGCGCTGCAGCCGTCGGCAGAGCCTGGCCGAGATAGTGAAACAGGCTTGCCGGATCCAGGTCGCCCGCGTCGGCACGGTACCAGAGCGCGCGCCGGCGGCGCGCCAGCAGGTAATCGGCCGCCGCGGTCGTCTTGCCGAATCCCGCGGGCGCGGCGATCCAGATGGCAGCGCCTTGCGCCTCGTCCAGAAGCTGGAGCACCCGCTCGCGCCGCACCACCCGCCGCAGTCTGGGGGGCGAGAGCTTCACGGGCGGTCGGACGCTCGTCCGCATGGATTCCCATCATAGACGATTCGGCGCATGGCGGCCGCGCCGGGACTCCGGTGCGCGGCCGGAGCGGTGCGCGGGGGGCCGCGGATGCGCCGTTAATTCTGCAGCAGGGCGCCTGCCGTTGATCGCTGTCCCCGGCGCAGCGGATCATCGCTGCGCCCGCGCCACCGAAAATCATCGTGACGCGATCAGTCGACAACGAGGACAGGGAGCGACCGATGAAATTTCTGAATTGGAGTCACGACCGCGGCGTGTCGCATGGACCGGGCAGGTTCGCGGCATTCCTCTCGGCGGCGCTCGTCCCCATGGTGCTTGCGCCGGTGGCGCAAGCGGACCGCCCGATCTCGCCGGCGGACCACGGCGGAGGCGCACACGCGTTCTTCACGCCCGAGGTCATGCGCCAGCGCGGATTCGTCCCACCTGGACTTCTCCATGCACCGGGGGCGTCGCAGACCCAGGGCGAAAACTCCGGCCAAGGTGCATTGCTCTACCACGGCGGCTCGGTCATGCGCGACGTGACCAACTACGTGATCATCTGGAATCCGCCACCGGCGAACCCGCCGACGGCGACGGCGCCGCTCTTCGGCGCGACCTACCAGCAGAGCATCGAGCAATACTTCAAGGACGTCGGCAGTACGCCGTTCTCGGACATCTACACCCAGTACGGCGACGCGACCGGCTTCCCGGTGCCCAGCAGCAGCCACTTCGGCGGCACCTGGGTGGACACGACGAACGCGTATCCGCACACAGGCACCATCACCGATCCGCTGCTGGGCACGGACATCCAGGCCGAAGTCACCCGCGCGATCGCGGCGAATCCGACCTGGCAGCCGCCGGGCCTGTCGACGATGTACTTCGTCTATCTCGGCCAGAACATCATCGAATGCTTCCAGGGCACAGGCAGCACTTTCGGCTGCTTCGACGGTACCGATTGGCAGGGTAATACTTTGCCCCGCCCCTCCGGGAACCCGAACACCGTCAAGGGTGCTGGCACGTACTGCGCCTACCACAGCTCGTTCAACGGCGACACCATCTACGCGACGATGCCCTACGCCGGGAGCAGCACCAACTGCGGCAGCCAGTCTGCGTATCCGAACGGTCGTGACCAGGATCTCGTGCTGTCGCCGACGTCGCACGAGCAGTTCGAGGCCTACACCGACCCGAACCTCGACGCGTGGTACGACGCGACCGGGAAGGGCGGTGAGATCGGCGACAAATGCGCCTACACCTACGGTCAAGTCGAGCCCGATGGCACAACCTCGGTGCTGGCGGGGCCACGGTATCAACTTCAAGAGGAGTGGAGCAACGCGCTGACCTACGGATGCATCAAGCGCGCCGGCCCGGATCCGCAGCTCGCGATCAACGGCGACCTCGACTTCGGCGTTGTCCCGCGGGGGACCGTCGCGAGCAAGTACGTGATCGTCCATAACACGTCCGGCGGTGATCTCGACCTCCTGAACCTGCGCATCACCAAACCGGGGTCGGCCTACAGCATCGACCCGTCGTCGCCGCTGTGGGGCACCCTTCCGGCAGGCGAGAGCGCGTCGATCCTGGTGAACTTCGCGCCCAGCGCGGCCGCATCGTCGTCTTTCGTCGCGGCGAACGGCCTGACCGTCGACACCGACCAGATCGGCTTCGAGACGCAGTCGATCCCGACGTCGGCAACGATCGGCCTGCCGCAGGCCGCGGTCACGGCCGGGCTCAATTTCGGGACGGTGTGCAGCGGCAGCACGGTCGACCAGACGCTCACCGTGACCAATACCGGGCAGGCACCTTTGACCATCTCCAGCGTCGCGATCGGAGGTGCTGCGACGAGCGGATTGTCGGTGCTGCCCACCCCCAGCCTGCCCCAGACGCTGGCCGTGGGCGCCAGCCTGCCGTTCACAGTCCGCTTCACCCCCACGGGCAGCAGCGGCGGCCCCATCGCGGGAACCGTCGTGGTGACGAGCGACGATCCGGCCAACCCGTCGATTTCCGTGCCGGTCAGCGGCAACGTCGGTATCGGGGCCGCAACCATCGGCTCGAATGCCCTCGATTTCGGCGGCGTCGCGACGGACAACCGGACATCCCCGAACACAACTGACCGCACGGTCACGATCGGCAATACCGGGAGCTGCTCACTGAGCCTCGGCTCGGCATCGATCGCCGGCGCCAATGCGTCCGACTTCTCCATAGTCGGCGCGCCGGCGCTGCCGGTGTCGATAGCCAGCGGGAGCAGCCTGACGCTGACCGTGCGGTTCAACCCGAGCGCCGCCGGCGCGCGTTCAGGGACACTGCAGGTCGGCACCTCAGACCCGGCGAATCCGTCGGAGTCGGTCACGCTGAGCGGCATGGGACTCGTCCCGGCCATTCAGACCTCGGCTGCGGCGCTGGTGTACGGACCGACGGTCATCCAGTCACAGGCACCCGGATACGCCGGCGCCACGACGGGGCTGGCAATCACCAACGTCGGCCAGTCGGAGCTGATCGTCGACAGCATGACCGCAGGCTCCCCGTTCTCGGCGCCCGCTGCGATGGCTCCACCGGCACGCTATGCGCCCAGCGACAGCTTCACCGAGCCGCTGACCTTCGCGCCAACGACGGTCGGTAAATACGCGGGAATGTTCTCAGTCGCGGACGCCGATCCGGAAGGCGGGGCATCGAAGACCGTGCCCCTCTGCGGCGAGGCCGTGCTGCGTGGCATCCGCGTGCTCGCGGTAGACGTTCATGGCATGCCCTTCGCGACGGTCAGCAAGTTGCACCTTCAATCACACGGCACGGCGCAGAACATCAACGTCACCGCCCAGAATCTGCCGCTCGTTCCCGTCACGACGTCGTGCGATCCGACCGCCGAGATGCAGTACCAGAACCAGCCTCTGCCGGCAACCGGAACCGTCAACCAGCGCAGTTCCTACTACACGTTGTCGGTGACTGCGGGCGGCAAGTCGACGACGGTGACCTTCACGCTCGACGTGGCTGATTTCAAGACGCTGGTCGTCACCGTCAAGTAGATAGCGCGGCCAAGGAGGCGAATCCGGGCCCGGATTCGCCTCCGCATCGGCCGAGCCCGGCTGAGTCGCCCGGGACCGCTGCATTGCCGTACTGGCACGCGTCGACGATAATGCACGCCTGCCGCCCGTTCATGCCCCCTTGCGCGACACCGCCTTCGTACTCGACGTCGACCGACTGACCGTCGAATTCGCGACGACTGATCGCACCGTCACTGCGGTGCGCGACCTTTCCCTGAAGATCGGCCGCAGCGAAACCGTCGCCGTCGTCGGTGAATCGGGCTCGGGAAAGTCAGTCACTGCGCTGTCGATCCTGCGCCTGGTCGAGCACGGCGGCGGCAGGATCGCAGCCGGCCGCATGCTCTTCGCACGACCGGGCGACGCGCAGGTCGATCTCGCGCGCGCCGACGGCGCGACGCTGCGCGCGATCCGCGGCGCGGAAATCGCGATGATCTTTCAGGAGCCGATGACCTCGCTGAACCCGGTATTCCCGGTCGGCGAGCAGATCGCCGAGTCGATCCGTCTGCATCAGCGCAAGGACGTGTCCAGCGCGCGGGCCGAGGCGCTGCGGATGCTGGAGCAGGTACGCATCCCCGAAGCGCGCGCGGTCCTCGATCGCTATCCACATCAGCTTTCCGGCGGCATGCGTCAGCGCGTGATGATCGCGATGGCGCTCGCCTGCAAGCCGACGCTGCTGATCGCCGACGAGCCGACGACCGCGCTCGACGTGACGATCCAGGCGCAGATCCTGACGCTGATCCGGATGCTGCAGGACGAGATGCACATGGCGGTGATGTTCATCACCCATGACATGGGTGTGGTCGCCGAGGTCGCCGACCGCATCGTCGTCATGTACCGGGGCGAGAAGGTCGAGGAAGGTGCGGCCGAGTCGGTGTTCGCCGCGCCGGCGAACCCCTACACGCGGGCGCTGCTCGCCGCAGTGCCGCGCCTGGGCGCGCTGCAGGACGAGGATGCGCCGCGCAAATTCCCCCTGGGGACAGTGGCGGCACGGCCGGCGCACGACGGCACACCCGCGGCAGCCGGCGCAGCGGTGCTGCCATCTTCCATCGCGATCGGTGCCGGCGAAATGCCCACAGCCGAAGCCGGAGCCGCGGGGCGCCCGCCGCTGCTGCGGGTGCGCGGGCTCACGACGCGATTCGACGTCCGCTCGGGTCTCCTCGGACGGGTGCGGCGCCGCGTCCACGCAGTCGAGCAGGTGAGCTTCGATCTCGCCGCAGGCGAAACCCTCGCCCTGGTCGGCGAATCGGGATGCGGCAAGTCGACGACGGGGCGCTCGCTGCTGCGTCTGGCCGAAATCGCCGGCGGGAGCGTCCACTTCGACGGGCACGACATCGCGAAGCTGTCCGGCGACGACCTGCGGCCGATGCGCCGCGACATGCAGATGATCTTCCAGGACCCTTTCGCGTCGCTCGACCCGCGGCTGACCGTCGGCTTCTCGATCGCCGAGCCGCTGTACGTCCATGGCATCGCCGGCCGCCGCGAAGCCGAGGACCGCGTCGCGTGGCTGCTCGAGCGCGTCGGCCTCGCCCCTGATCATGCGCGCCGCTATCCGCACGAATTCTCCGGCGGCCAGCGGCAGCGGATCGCGATCGCCCGCGCGCTTGCACTCAAGCCGCGCATCGTCGTCGCCGACGAGGCGGTATCGGCGCTCGACGTGTCGATCCAGGCGCAGATCGTCAACCTGCTCCTCGACCTGCAGGCCGAGCTCGGCGTTTCCTACCTCTTCATCTCCCATGACATGGCGGTGGTCGAGCGCGTCAGCCACCGCGTCGCCGTCATGTACCTCGGGCAGATCGTCGAGATCGGGCCACGGCGATCGGTGTTCGTGAATCCGCAGCACCCATACACACGCCGCCTGCTGGCTGCGGTCCCGGTTGCGGACCCCGCAAGGCGCCGGCGCCAGCGGACGCTATCATCCGAGGAAATCCCGAGCCCGATCCGTGACGTCGGCGACGAGCCGCAGGTCGCGCCGCTCGCCGAGGTCGCGCCGGGACACTTCGTCGCAATGCATCGTGTTGGCGGCGCGTATTGAAAATCCGGATCTTCGCTGTCCCGACCCTGACCTTGCTCCAACCCCGGGAGTGTCCATGATGAGACCGTTCCTCCGCAGCATTGCCGCTTTGGTGCTCGCACTGCTCACCGTCGGCGCCACGCCGGCGCACGCCGCCAAGGACGTCGTCTTCGCCGTCGCGTCGACGTTCACGACGACCGATCCCTACGACGCGAACGATACGCTGTCCCAGGCGATGGCCAAGTCGTTCTACGAGGGCCTGTTCGGTTTCGACAAGGACATGAAGCTCATCCCGGTGCTCGCGGACAGCTATACGGTCAGCAAGGACGGGCTGGTCTACACGATCAAGCTGAAGCAAGGCATCAAGTTCCAGGACGGGACCGACTTCAATGCCGAGGCGGTCAAGGTGAATTTCGACCGGGTGACCAACCCGGAGAACCACCTGAAGCGCTATGGCCTCTACAGCATCATCGCGAAGACCGAGGTCGCCGACAGCCATACGGCGCGGGTCACGCTGAAGGAACCGTTCTCGGCATTCATCAACGACCTCGCCCACCCGTCGGGCGTGATGATCAGTCCGGCCGCCTTGCAGAAATGGGGCAGCAAGGGCATCGCCTTCCATCCGGTGGGCACCGGCCCGTTCAAGTTCGTCGAGTGGAAGCAGCCCGACTACCTGAAGGTGGCGAGATTCGACGGCTACTGGCGCAAGGGCTACCCGAAGGTCGATTCGATCACCTGGCGCTCGGTCGTCGACAACAACTCGCGCGCCGCGCTGATGCAGACGGGCGAAGCGCAATTCACCTTCCCCGTGCCCTACGAGCTCGCTGGCGTATTGCAGGCGAAACCCGGCATCGAGGTCGTCGCGGCACCGTCGATCGTGCTGCGCTACCTGTCGATGAACACGCTGCAGAAGCCTTTCGACAACCCCAAGGTGCGCCAGGCGATCGCCTACGCGATCAACAAGGAGGCGCTCGCCAAGGTCGCGTTCAACGGCTACGCGGCGCCCGCCGCCGGCGTCGTGCCCGATGCGGTCGAGTACAGCGTCAAGCTGGGCCCGTGGCCCTACGATGTCGCGAAAGCAAAGAAGCTCCTCGCCGAGGCCGGCTACCCGAACGGCTTCGAGACCGAACTGTGGTCGGGCTACAACTACAGCACCGCGCAGAAGGTGTCCGAGTTCCTGCAGCAGCAGCTGGCGCAGGTGGGCATCAAGGCGAGGATCACGCTGCTGGAGGCGGGCCAGCGCGTCGAGAAGGTCGAGAGCTGGCAAGACCCCAAGACCGCGCCGGTGCGGCTCTACTACATCGGTTGGTCGTCGTCGACCGGGGAGGCCGACTGGGCGCTGCGGCCCCTGCTCTACGGCGACTCGTGGCCGCCGAAGCTTTTCAACACCGCCTACTACCGGAACGACCAGGTCGACGCCGACATCAAGGGCGCGCTCGCGACGACCGACAAGGCGCAGAAGGCGAAGCTCTACCGCGATGCCCAGGAGCGGATCTGGAAGGATGCGCCGTGGGCGCCGCTGGTCACCGAGAAGCTGCTGTCGGCGCACAGCAGGAATCTCTCGGGGGTTTACGTGATGCCCGACGGGTCGTTCAACTTCACCGACATCGACCTGAAGTGACGCGCCCCTCACCCCAACCCTCTCCCACTGCGTGGGAGAGGGAGCAACACCGCAAGGCGCGGCCCAACCCTCTCCCGCTGCGTGGGAGAGGGAGCAACACCACAAGGCGCGGCCCGCCCCTCTCCCACGCAGTGGGAGAGGGAGCCGAGCGCAAGCGAGGCGGGTGAGGGGTCGGGATGAGGGGATTCTGAAGCAGCGATGACCCAGTACGTCGTCAAGCGCCTGTTCGGCCTGCTGCCGACGCTGCTGCTGGTCGCCCTGCTCGTCTTCCTGTTCGTCCACCTGCTGCCCGGCGATCCGGCGCGGCTCGCCGCAGGCGCCGACGCGACGCCGGAAACGGTCGAGCTCGTCCGAAAGGACCTCGGGCTCGACAAGCCGCTGCCCGCGCAGTTCGTCCGCTTCATCGGCGGCGTCGTCCGCTGGGATTTCGGCACGTCGTTGCGCACCAAGCGTCCCGTCGCAACCGAGATCGCCGAGCGCTTCATGCCGACGTTCTGGCTGACACTCTGGAGCATGCTGTGGTCGGTCGCCGTTGGCATGGCCCTCGGCATCGCGTCGGCCGTGTGGCGCAACCGCTGGCCCGACCGCCTCGGCATGACGCTGGCCGTGTCGGGAATCTCCTTCCCCGCGTTCGCGCTGGGCATGGTGCTGATGCAGGTGTTCGCCGTCCAGCTCAACTGGCTGCCGACCGTGGGCGACGACACCTGGCGCAGCTACATCCTGCCTTCGCTGACGCTGGGCGCCGCCGTCGCGGCGATCATGGCGCGCTTCACCCGCTCGTCGTTCGTCGACATCCTCGGCGAGGATTTCATCCGCACCGCGCGCGCCAAGGGCCTCGGTGAGCGCAGCGTCGTCGTCAGGCACGCGCTGCGCAACGCACTGATCCCGGTCGTGACGATGATGGGCCTGCAGTTCGGCTTCCTGCTCGGCGGCTCGATCATCGTCGAGAAAGTGTTCAACTGGCCCGGACTTGGCCGCCTTCTGGTCGACGCGGTCGACATGCGCGACTACCCGGTGATCCAGGCGCTGGTGCTCCTGTTTTCTCTGGAATTCATTCTGATCAACCTGGTCGTGGATGTGCTCTACGGCCTGATCAACCCGACCATCCGCTACCGCTGATGCAGACCCGCTCCGCGCCCCTGCCCGCGAACGAGCGCGTGCGCACGCCGTGGTCGGAATTCTGGCGCAAGTTCAGGCGGCAGAGGGTCGCGCTGGTCGCAGGCGCATTCGTGCTGCTGCTGGTCGCCGTCGCGATCGCCGCGCCGTGGATCGTTCCGTACGATGCCGAGACCTACTTCGATTACGACGCGCTCAACGCGTCCCCGTCGTTTGCGCACCTGTTCGGTGTCGACTCGCTGGGGCGCGACATCTTCAGCCGCATCGTCATGGGCGCACGCATCTCGCTTGCGGCAGGCTTCCTGTCGGTCGCCGCGGGATCGGTCGTGGGAACGGTGCTGGGCCTGATCGCCGGCTACTACGAAGGCTGGTGGGACCGGATCATCATGCGCATCTGCGACGTGCTGTTCGCCTTCCCCGGCATCCTGCTCGCGATCGGCATCGTCGCCATCGTCGGCGGCGGCATGGCCAACGTGATCGCCGCGGTCGCGATCTTCAGCATCCCGACCTTCGCCCGGCTGGTGCGGGGCAACACCCTGGCGCTGAAGCACCTCACCTATGTCGAGGCTGCAAAGAGCCTCGGCGCGTCCGACCGCACGATAATCCTGCGTCACATCTTTCCCGGAACCGTCTCGGCGGTCGTCGTCTATTTCTCGCTGCGCATCGGTACTTCGATCATCACCGCCGCGAGCCTGTCGTTCCTCGGCATGGGTGCGCAGCCGCCGACCCCCGAATGGGGGGCGATGCTCGATGCCGCCCGCTCCGACATGCTGGTGGCGCCGCACGAGGCGATCTTTCCCGCGCTGGCGATCTTCCTCACCGTCCTCGCCTTCAACCTGCTGGGCGATGGACTGCGCGACGCACTCGACCCCAAGATAGAAAGGCGATGAGTACATGAGGACCCTGGTTTCCGTCGACATCGAAGGCGTCGCCGGCGTCGTCGATCCCGAGCAGACGCGTCCCGGCAACCCCGAGTACGAGCGCGCGCGCCGGCTGATGATCGGCGAGGCGAACGCCGCGATCCGCGGTGCATTCGAAGGCGGCGCGACGGCGGTGCTGGTCAACGATTCGCACGGCAATTTCCGCAACCTGATCGCCGACGATCTCGACCCGCGCGCCGAGCTGCTGCAGGGCAGGCCGCGCGAGCTCGCCATGATGGCCGGCGTCGACCAGGACTGCGCGGCGGTGTTCCTCGTCGGCTGGCATGCGAAGGCGCGGGCGCCCGGGACGCTCGCCCACACGATCAACGGTTTCGCCTTTGCGCGCATTGTCGTCAACGGCGCCGAGACCGGCGAGGCCGGGATCTATGGCGCAGTCGCCGCGGAATTCGACGCCCCGGTGGCGCTCTACACCGGCGACGACGCCTTCGTCGCCGAGACCGCCCCGCTCTTTCCGGGCGCGGTCGGCGTCGCAGTCAAGCGCACGCTGGGCCATCGGGCGGCATCCAGCCTGTCGCCGCAGGCCGCCATGGCGGCGATTGCCGCCGGCGCCAAGGATGCCGCGGGACGCTGCCGCGACCTCCGGCTGCGGCCGGCGCAGACGCCGGCGACGCTGCGCGTCGAGGCGACCGGGATCGCGCTGGCGGAGCTCTTCGCGACGCTGCCGATCGTGCGTCGTGTCGATGCGGTGACCGTCGAATTCACCTCGCCGACGATGCGTCACGCGGTCCGCGTCCTGAACAGCCTGTCGGCGATGTCGTTCATGCTGCGCTGAACCGCGACGCAGCGGATCAGCGCTCCTCGCGCGGCACCCCGAGCTGCTCGTAGATCGGGCGCAGCACCGCGCGCACCTCGGGGAGCTTGCGCCAGAACCAGATCGTCGCGAGCACCGCCAGCGTCCCGTTCAGCGCGAACGCGAACCGGGTGCCGAAGGCCCCCGCGATCGCGCCTGCGGCAAGGTTGCCCAGAGGGGCGACGCCGAGGAAAGCGAGCGTGTAGAACAAGGCAACCCGGCCCCGCAGGCGGTCCTCTACGATCGTCTGCAGGATGGTGTTCGCCGACGCGGCAGCGAGGATCGTGCCGCCGCCGATGAACACCATCAGCACCAGCGCGATCGCGTAGACCTTCATGTAGGCGAATGCAGCGAGCGCGACCCCCGCGGTCCCGGCCGCGAACACGATGATCCGCCCGAGGCCGCGCACCGACGCGCGCCCGGCGAGATAGCCGGTCGACAGCAGCGCACCGAATCCCGCCGCCGACAGCAGCCAGCCCAGCGTGTGGGGGCCGCCGCCGAAGATGTCCTTCGCGTACACCGGCATCAGCGACGAGTACGGCGAGATCGTCCACGCCAGGGCCGCGACCAGCGCGAGCAGCGCGCGGACCGGAGAGAGCGCGAACGCATAGCGCGCACCCTCGACCCAGCTCGCCCACCATCCGGTCGTGGGGGCGGGCCGCCGCTCCTTCGGCCAGTGCATCCGGGCGATCGCGACGATCACCGCGACGAACGACAGCGCGTTCAGGGCGAAGCACACCGCCTCGCTGGTGAGCGCCAGCAGCATGCCGGCGATCGCCGGGCCGATGACCCGCGCGGTGTTCACCAGCATCGAGTTGAGCGCGATGGCGTTGGCGAGGTCGCCGCGGTCCTCGACGAAATGCACGTACAGCGACTGGCGCAGCGGAAGGTCGAAGGCCGAGCAAGTGCCGAGCCACAGCGCGCGCACGATCAGGTGCCAGGTCTGGATCCAGCCGCCCCAGACCAGCACCGCCAGGATCAGCGCCTGGACCAGCATCAGCGACTGGGTCGTGAACAGGCCGCGCCGGCGGTCGATGCGGTCGGCAAGCACCCCGGCGAGGTTGCCGAACAGCAGAATGCCGACGTTGTTGCAGAACGCGACCACCCCGAGCGCCGCCATCTTCGCCAACAGCCGGGGCAGGTCGACC